>NZ_CP136684.1:3534285-3862142 GCF_032921865.1 Thalassospira lucentensis | reverse complement strand
CGCGGATCAAAAAAGCTGTAAACAGCCGATAATCCATCAGAAAGATTGTCGACCAGGGCAACGGCAATCAGGCTGTGGTCAGGGCGTCTGTATTCGAAGATTGACGTATCAACGGTGCTGTCTTCGATCATTGCCCGGTAGTCGCGGGCATCCATTCTTGCCATGTCGCCATTGCCGTGGCGGGCATCCTGATATTCACTGAACAGCTGAAACTGTTCCTGTGTTGCGGCTGGCGGCAAAATCGTGCGGGTCAGGTCGCTATTTTTTGCGACAATCCGGCGAAACGACTTTGTCTTGCAAAAGTCGGCCGAACGTACGCGCACCGGAACGCACGCATCACATTCGCTGCAGGCCGGCAAATAGGCGATGGAATGACTGCGACGGAACCCCGACCGTGAAAGCAGATCATGAATGTTGTTCGCTTCCGGTCCCCGTAATTCTGTGACCAGCTTGCGCTCGAACCGGCCTGCCAGATACGGACAGGGCATCGGAGCCGTCATGAAATAATGTTGGGTCAGTCGTCTTTGATTGACGGTCATTTATCGCGTTTGCCCGGGTTCAAGAGGGTCTTCTGATAATATGAGATTAGGTATAAATCATGACGGTTTAAAGGGCGAACCCGACGATTGTTCGAATTCGCCAGAAAGTTTCTAACGGTTTGTCGGCACCGAGAAGCTCGGACGGCGATTTGTCGGCAACCCATTCCCTGACGGAGGTGTCGGGCTTTCCGTATCCGATCCGCTTTCCGGGGACGGGGCGCCTGATGTGCCCGGATCAGACGTCTGATCGTCAAGCGCCGGGCGTTCACCGGTTCCGCGAAGAAGCGTAATGCTGATACGGCGGTTGCGCTCGTTTTCCGGTGTTTCCGGGATCAGCGGGTCTGTATCCGCAAGGCCCGCGACCTTGGCGAAGCGCCCCGTTGCAAGGCCCTGTGTTTCAAGTTCCCGACGGGTGGCCAATGCACGATCCGAAGACAGTTCCCAGTTGCTATAGCCGGTGATTGTCGTAAAGGGCACCGCATCCGTGTGGCCTTCGATCGAAATATCCTGCGGCATGCCTTTGATTGCTTCGACAACCTTTGAAAGCAGAAGCTTGGTATGTTCGGCCATGACCGCACTGCCGCTTGGGAACATTGCAGTACCGTCTTCGTCCAAAATCTGGATACGAAGACCTTCGTCGGTTTCTTCGATCCGGATATTTTTTGCCAGTTCCTGCAAATCGGGCGAGCTTTCAATTGCCTTGCGCAATTGTTCTTCGGCTTCCTTGAATTCCTTGTCTTCCTGCTCGGCAAGACGTTGTTCGGCTATTTCTTCCGGGGTTTTTACCGGCGGGATATCCATGCTTACCGTTGGTGCACCCGTTTCAGAGCGCAAAGACCCCTGTTCGGCAAGGCTTTGTCCGCCAAGAATCCCGCCAGAACCGGACTCGCTTTGTGAAATGGTTTCCGGGGTGAAGTAGTTCGAAATACCCTGAAGCTGTTCCTCTGTCGCGCTGCTAAGCAGCCAAAGCAACAAAAAGAACGCCATCATTGCCGTCACAAAATCGGCATAGGCAACTTTCCACGAGCCGCCATGATGGCCGCCGTGTCCGCCTTTTTTGACTTTCTTTATGACGATATCAGGCATTCTTTGCACGGATCCCGGTTATCAATAACGCTTGAAGATTGTTTTTCTTATTAGGCCGTTGGCGCATTCTGCAAGGCATCGTCCAGCTCTTTGAAGCTGGGACGAATGTCATGAGGAAGCGTTTTTCGGGCAAACTCGACCGAAACCTGCGGGGCATATCCCTGCATGTGACCAATCAGGGCAGCCTTCATGCAGCTGTAGAATTTTGCATCCTGATCAAGTGTCTTTTTGATGATGGCAGATGTCGGGCCAACGAAACCATAGGATGCCAGAATCCCAAGGAAGGTCCCGACAAGTGCCGCACCGATCAGGCCGCCCAGAACTTCCGGGGGCTCGGTGACCGAGCCCATGGTCACGATCACACCAAGAACGGCTGCAACAATCCCGAGGCCGGGAAGGGCATCACCTACCGTCTGGATGGCATCAGGAACCATGTGCTCTTCTTCATGATGAACTTCGAGTTCCTGATCAATAACGGCTTCCAGCTCGTAGGCATTGGTTGTACCCAGCGTTAACAGGCGCAAATAATCGCATAGGAATTCCACGGCATGGTGGTCATGCATGACGCCCGGAAAGTTGCCAAACAGGCTTGAACTTTCAGGATTCTCGACATGGCTCTCAAGGGCAAGGTCGCCCTTCGACTTGGCAAGCCGGAACACGGCATAAAGGCAAATCAGCAATTCAAGATAAGCCGCTTTTTTCTTCGGCCCTTTTAGCGCCCGGATCGTATAAGCGATGGATTTTTTAAGGATGCTTAGCGGGTTGGCAATCAGAAACGTACCGAAAGCCGCGCCGAAAATGATCAGAACCTCAAGCGGCTGAACAAGTACGCCAAACTCGCCATGCGGAAGATAACCACCCAGAACGGCACCGATTACGATAACGTAACCAATAATCAGAAACATTATGTATTCCCCGCTACCCCATAAATTTTCACAAGTAACTCATCCTGAAACGGCTCGGCGAAATTCGCATTGGCTGATTTTGGGATACGATACCTGCAACTATATGATCCATATTAACTTTTAATCTTATTAATATAGCGTTTAAAACGCTGTCGCGTGGGGTTTGACAGCACAAGTTTTTCCCGCCATTTTCCCTGATCCTGTACGCAGGACATGTCTAATAGGTTTTATCAGCAAGAGCATTCTTCAATATGTCATTTTCATCGCGCGATTTTCGGGACTGTCTGGGGCAATTTGCAACCGGTGTTGCAGTTGTTACGGCACGGGCTAACAATGGCGCAAAAGCAGGCATTACGATCAATTCGTTTGCGTCGGTGTCGCTTGATCCGGCGCTGGTCCTGTTTTCGGTAGATCAGCGCGCAGCCACACATTCATTGTTTGCAGGTGAATGTGACCGTTTCTGCATCAATATCCTCAATCGGGAACAGCGCGATCTGTCTGACCTGTTTTCATCACCGGTTCAGGACCGTTGGGAAGACCTTGTTTTTGAAGATGATTGTCATGGTGTGCCAAAGCTGACCGGTAATCTTGCGACATTTTCCTGCAAGCGACATGCAATTCACGATGGCGGGGACCACAGCATCATTGTCGGGCATGTGCAGGATATATCGATGGGGAATACCGGCGATCCGCTTCTTTATTATGGTGGCCGCTACCACTCCCTCGGGGAATGATCAAAGGGCCAAGGGCCAACGACATAGTCGCTGGCCCTGATATTCTTAGTCGAGCGATGTGTTGCCCAGAAGGCGACTGCCAAATCCGGCACCCGTCAGTTTTTCGATCACCTGTTCCGCGTGGGCGGTGTCTCTGACTTCGAGAACCATATCAACATCCGTCTGCTTTGCCGGAACATCATAGAAGTGACGCTGATGATACACTTCAATGATGTTGGCTTCGGCGTCACCGATCAGCGCGCTGATGGTTGCAAGTGCGCCCGGCACATCCGGGATTTCGATGCGCACGCGCACAAGGCGGCCTTCACGCGCCATACCGCGCATCAGGACCTGTGCGAGAAGGCGTGTGTCGATGTTGCCACCACTGACAATCATGCAGACTTTCTTGCCTTTGAAACGGTCATGATGGTCAAGCAGGGCCGCAAGAGGGGCCGCACCAGCACCCTCGACAACGGTTTTCTCGATCTCGATCAGCATCTGAATGGCACGCTCGATCGAGCTTTCCTCGACCAGCAGAACATCATCAAGCTTTTCCTTGCAGATTTCGAGGGTCAGGCCGCCGGGCTGCTTGACGGCAATGCCTTCGGCAATCGTCACACCACCACCCGAAAGCGGCAAGCCCTTGATGCCTTCATACATCGAAGGATAAAGCTTGGTCTCGACCCCGATCACCTCGATATCCGGACGTCGGGCCTTGATTGCCGTGACAATACCGGCCGCAAGACCGCCGCCGCCGATTGGCACGATAATGGTGTCGATATCCGCCCCATCATTAAGGATTTCAAGCCCGACAGTACCCTGACCGGCAATAATGTGCGGATCATCAAACGGATGAACAAAGGTCAGGCCGCGTTCTTCCTGAATTTTCGATGCAGCTTCAAGGCTTTCGGCGAAAACACTGCCTTTAAGGACAACTTCCGCCCCATGTGAACGGGTGTGATGAACCTTGGTAAAGGGCGTGTTTTTCGGCATGACAATGGTTGCCGGAATGCCAAGGCGTTTGGCGTTATAGGCAACACCCTGGGCATGGTTGCCTGCCGATACGGCAATGACGCCTTTCGCGCGTTCCTCGGGCGTCAGGCTGGCAAGTTTGACATAGGCGCCGCGTTCCTTGAAGGAGGCCGTATATTGCAGATTTTCAAGTTTCAGATGAACTTCCGCCTCGCAAATTCTTGAAAGTGTTTGCGATTTCACCAATGGCGTTTTGCTGACGATACCTTCGAGCAAGCCGGATGCGCGTACGATGTCGTGATAGGAAACGGTCATTTCCATACTCCTGCGGCCAGTCGCCTTTTTATATATGGCGTGCTGGCATTTTATCATGTGTGGGCAAAATTCGGATGTTTAACCAAGCCTGTCATCCGCGGATGACAGGGATCACATTCGCAGGGCGGAAATCCCGATAATCATGGCCATCGCACCGGCACGAAGCGTCGGACGGGGATGCGATGCGAGGATGTCAAGGCAAGCAGACATAGCCATGTTCTTTCGGGTTATGGATCGTTAATCGTGATGCAGCTTTGCGGATTAGGCGCGCAAGGTCAAGTTTGCAAACAAAAAAGCCGGGTTGCAAATGTTGCAACCCGGCCGGTTTGGGAACGCGGGCAGGGTTATTCCATATTCATGATGATGGTTTTCTTGTGCGTGAAATGTTCAAGCATGCTTTCAAGCGATGCTTCCTTGCCAAGACCCGAAAGCTTGACGCCGCCATATGACAGGTTGGGCTGAACGACAAGGTTCTGGTTGACCTGAACAAAGCCCGCTTCAAGCCGTTTGGTTGCTGTCAGTGCGGTTTTGAGGTCCTTGGTCCAGACGGTTGCGGCAAGGCCAAAGTCGCTGTCATTGGCAAGCTCGATTGCCTCGTCAAAGGTTTTGAACCTGAACACGCAGGCGACGGGGCCAAAGATTTCTTCGCGGGCAATCCGGGCATCGGGCTTGACGTTGGTAAAGACGACCGGACGGACAAACATGCCGTCTGTAAGTGCCGGATCGGTCGGAAGGGCGCTGAGTTCATTTTTGGTCGCACCTTCCTGTTCGCCGATCTCGATATAACCGCACACCTTGTCACGCTGTTTGCGGTTGATGATGGTGCCGATATCGGTTTCCTCGTCCAGCGGATCACCCATTTTAAGGGTGTTGACCTTGGCCAGAAGGCGGCTGACAAACTCGTCATGCAGGCTTTCATGAACCAGAATGCGCGACGACGCCGTGCAGCTCTGGCCCTGACGGGTAAAGCGCATGCCGCCAATGGCCCCTGCGATGGCCTTATCCAGATCGGCATCACCCATCACGATCATCGGGGATTTACCCCCCAGTTCCAGCGTGACCGGGATCAGTTTTTCGGCCGCCGCGCGGTAAACCGTGCGACCGGTTTCGACCGATCCGGTAAAGGATACCTTTTTGACATCCTTGTGCGCAACCAGCGGACCGCCGCATCCCGGACCAAAGCCGGAAAGGATATTCAGAACACCCTTTGGCAGGACCTGCTGCATGATCTGGCAGACGCGAAGGACGGTAAAGGGGGTGTCTTCTGCCGATTTAACGACGACGGTGTTGCCTGCGACCAATGCCGGGGCAACCTTGATCGCCATCAGAAGCAGCGGCACGTTCCAGGGAATGATCGCACCGACAACGCCAACCGGTTCACGTGTCGTCAGGGTCATCATGTTCGGATTGAACGGAATGGTTTCACCCTTCAGTTCCGAGGCAAGGCCGCCAAAGAAGGTGAACATGTCGGCAAGAACCGATGCCTCGACCCGGCTTTCGGTACGCAGGGCCTTGCCTGATTCAAGCGCGACCAGACGGCCGAGTTCCTCAACATGCTGGGTCAGGATACGTCCGCATTCCGCCACCAGCTTGCCGCGTTCGCGGGCAGGGCGGTTGGCCCAATCCTTCTGGGCCTTCTTTGCAACCGAAACCGCGAAATCGACGTCATCGGCATCACCTTCGGCAGCCTGCGCAATAACCTTGCCGGTTGCCGGGTTCAGGACGTCGAAATTCTTGCCATTTTTGGCAGGCACAAGTTCCCCGTCGATCAGGTGACGGCGATCGAGTTCCTTAACCAGTTTATGGGGATCAAGCACGGGTTCGATAGACATTTCAGGCTCCCTGTCATATAGCTGCGCGCCCGTTTTCTGACTGAGCAGCGAAATAAGTGGTTATTTGGTATTGTTTTACCAATTTATCGATCCGATACCGGAAAGGCAAGGTCCTTTCACCATGTTAGGCATGACAGTCAGGAGCAGGATTGATAGGGTTAGAGTCATGACCCTAATTAAACGCGGGCGGCATTCCCGATTGAGAATGCGCCACAGATACAATTCCGTAAGGACAAGGGGATACCCATGCCGCGCCATTTCGACACGACGTTTGATGTTGTCCGTGAACTTAAGCCTTCTTATCCGGTTTACTGCCTGCGCCCCGACATCCTGCGTGAATCGGCCAAACGGTTTGTCGAGATGTTCCCGGGCAATGTCCTTTATGCGGTCAAATGTAATCCGCATCCGGAAATCATGCGCTACCTGCACGAAGGCGGTGTTCGCCATTTCGATACCGCATCGCCCGAGGAAATTGCCCTTGTCCGCCGCCAGTTTCCGGGCATGAATGTCTATTTCATGCATCCGGTCAAAAGCCGGGACGCCATTCGCAGTGCGCACCGCGTTTTCGGCGTGAAGCATTACGTGATCGATACCGAGGATGAACTGGAAAAAGTCCGCGCCGAAACCGACGGCGAGACCGATCTGGTCATTCATGTCCGCCTGGCAACCCCGCCGGCCGGGGCGGCCTATAACCTTTCGGCAAAATTCGGCGCACGTCCGATGACGGCATCGGAACTTTTGAAGAAAGTTGATGGATACGGCTATGCCGCCGGGCTTTGTTTCCATGTCGGTTCGCAATGCACGACGCCCAACGGGTATCGCATTGCCGTCGAACTGATCCGGCAGGTTGTCGATTTTTCCGGGGTCAAAGTTCGTTATATCGATGTTGGTGGCGGGTTCCCCGGCCAATATATGAACCAGCGCGCACCGGGGCTTGAGGTCTTCATGGAGGAAATCAAGGATTGCATCCGCTGGCTTGGCCTGCCCGATACCACCTTTATGTGCGAACCGGGCCGGGCGCTGGTGTCGAGTGGCGTGTCACTTATCACGCAGGTACATCTGCGCAAGGAAGATCAGCTCTTCATCAATGACGGTGTATATGGCAGCCTTTCCGAAGCTGTTACCGGGCAGTTGCGTTTCCCGGTCCGGCCGATGCGAATTGGTGGCGATTTCAACGAAGATGATACCCTTGATTTCACGATCTATGGCCCGACCTGCGATAATATGGATGTGCTTCCGGCAACGGTGACCCTGCCTGCGGACATCCGCGAAGGGGACTGGATCGAATTTGGTCATATCGGTGCTTACAGCAACGCACTGGCCACCCATTTCAACGGTTTTTACCCGGAATTGCTGGTGACGGTTGGCGAAACATTCCCGTTCATTGATGGCGAATTTCCGCAGGTCGGCTGATCACAACCGGCCATAGCGGTAAAACAGTACTTGTTTGCGGATATTCTTGTGTGCACTATGCTGCCCGTTATGACACGGGCAGCATGAATGCCCGGTACAAGATCCGAAAACAGGGAAGATACGCCGTGACCAACAGCCTTTTCATGCGCATACAAAGCCGATTTCCATCCGACCTGTCCAAGGTCCTGATCGAAACGGCAGGGGGCACAACATACAGCTACGGCGATGCCGATGCGGCATCCGCACGTATTGCCGGGCTTTTGACGGTCCTTGGCGCCAAAAAAGGTGATCGCGTCGCGGTTCAGGTCGATAAATCACCCGAAGCTTTGTTCCTTTATCTGGGCTGTATCCGCGCAGGTCTGGTCTATCTGCCGCTGAATACCGCATATCAGGCAGGCGAACTTGCCTATTTCATGGGGAACGCGGCACCGGTCATTTTTGTCTGCCAGCCGCATCGCGAAGACGAGGTAACGGCAATTGCCGACGCACAGCGCGTTGAAAAGGTTTTAACACTTGGCACGTCGGGCGAGGGGACGCTGATCAGTCAGGCGGCGGATTTCCCTGCCGAATTTGCCCCGGTTGCCTGTGCTGATGATGAACTTGCCGCCATTCTCTATACCTCTGGCACGACGGGCAAGCCAAAGGGAGCCATGATGACCCAGACCAATTTGTGGTCAAATGCCGCGACCCTGGAAAAGCTTTGGGGCTTTGGTCCGGACGACGTTCTTTTGCACGCGCTTCCGATTTTCCATACGCACGGGCTTTTCATTGCGTGTCATTGCGTGATGCTGTCGGGATCGAAAATGTTCTTCCTGCCGAAGTTCGACCGCGATCAGGTCATGGCGCTGCTTCCGCGCAGTACCGTCATGATGGGGGTACCGACATTCTATGTCCGGCTGTTATCTGGTGATGATTTCAATGCCGATGTGACATCGGGTATGCGGCTGTTCATTTCAGGATCGGCACCCTTGTTGCCAGAAACATTTGTCGCCTTCAGGGAACGGACCGGCAAGGCGCTGCTGGAACGTTACGGCATGACTGAAATGGGAATGGCAACGTCCAATCCGCTCAATGGCGAGCGGATCGTGCATACGGTCGGCCCGGCCCTACCAGATGTGGAAGTCCGGGTCTGTGACGAAAAGGGTAACGTGCTTGGAACCGACGAGATCGGTGTGCTGGAGGCACGAGGCCCAAACGTTTTTGCCGGATACTGGCAAATGCCGGAAAAGACGGCCGAGGAATTCCGCGAAGACGGGTTCTTCATTACCGGTGACATCGCGAAAATCGATGCCAAGGGATATGTCCATATCGTTGGTCGCGCCAAGGATCTTGTGATTTCCGGCGGGTTTAACGTTTACCCCAAAGAAATCGAAACGGTCATCGACAAGATGGATGGTGTTGTCGAAAGTGCCGTGACCGGTGTCGCGCATCCGGATTTCGGCGAAGCGGTTGTCGCCGTCATCGTCCGCAGTAGCGATAAATTGTCCGAAGACGATGTGGTGAATGCGATCAAGGGACAGCTTGCCAATTTCAAAGTGCCCAAGCGCGTTTTCTTCGTGTCCGAGCTTCCACGCAATGCGATGGGAAAAGTACAGAAGAATATCCTGCGCGAGGATTATAGCGCGCTATTTGCCAACTAGAACGGGGAGAGGGGACAGCTTGCCCTGTCAGCGCATTATCCCGAAAACAAGAAAAGCCCCGGCAATCAATGCCGGGGCTTTTCTTTTGGACGGCTACGGTCTGGCTTAGCGACCGAAAGCAACGCGATGTGCGACATCATCAATCATGTCACGGTTCAGGCCGATATCTGCCAGCTCACGTGCATCAAGTTTACGGAGCGCAGTCTGGGTCTGGTACTGAACACGAAGGGCGCGCAGGAAAGCAAAAATCTTGGTTACGATCATTTCATCACCTATTTCAAACCGGCCAATTTCAAATTGGCGCTGTCATTCAGATAACCGGCATGTGCTCACCGAAGATATTCCATCAAGGAATAGTTAACTGGTTTGACGTGTCGGTCTGCTTAATATGTACCGAATGATCATCTGCATTTTTTCGCATCAACCAGTCGATACATCGTTTTTATTTCGTGAATGCAAACTACGCCCGGTTGATTGTGAAATCCAATGCATTTTTTGCATGGCTGGCGACTGGAAAGCGCAGAAAGTCATGTTTTTGCAACGAAAACGCTTAAATAACGTCATAATACAGATTTGCTTCGTTGTTTATTGCTATGTTTTCAGTGCATAGCTAATTAAATTACCAATAGCTTTCCAATTGAGGGCGGAACCGCTACAACAGCAATCGCGATTTTCATATGAACATATCCGGATTAATGCCTTCAGGCGAATTCACGGATGGCTTTCTATCGGACAGGAGACACGGACAGATGAGTATCAACCGCCCGAAGCTCAGCTTTGAGCAGGCAATTGCAGCTTATCTGCAATATGCCCCGCGTTTGCCGCAGGTTGATCCGGCATCTGTTCCTGCGAAAACACAGTATGTTGGAAACCTTCTGGAAATCGCGGATCAATTTGATCTGATCGTGTTTGATGCTTTCGGTGTGCTCAATAGCGGGCCGCAAGCCATTCCCGGCGCGGTCGAAACGGTGGCCGCCCTTCAGAAATCGGGAAAGAAACTTGCCGTTGTCACCAATGATGCATCGAGTTCAGCCGAGGCAATCCTCGCACGGCATCGTGGGCGCGGGTTTGATTTCAATACGACAAACCTGATCAGCAGCCAGCAATTCGTCGCCCCGATGATGGAAACCTACAGGGATCTGTCCCATTGGGGGGCAATGGCACCGGTCCATTGGCCATTTGATATCCTGCCGGGCAGGGTGGAACCGCTTGGTGCGGATCGCGCACTTTATGATGCGGTTGACGGTTTTGTTCTTATTGATTCTGAAAACTGGTCCGATATCCAGCAGAATCATCTGGAAGAAAGCCTTGCGGCCAATCCGCGCCCCATTCTGGTCGGTAATCCCGATATCTGCGCGCCGATGGGGGCATTCCTGTCCGTTGAGTCCGGATATTTCGCCCATAAGGCAGCGGATCGTTGCAATGTAATACCGGATTGCGTTGGCAAGCCCTATGGCCATGTGTTTGATGAAGTCCTGCGTCGTCATCCCGATATCAGTCGGGACCGTGTTCTGATGGTGGGTGATACGATCCATACCGATGTGCTGGGTGGGCTGGCGGCAGGCATCAAGACACTTCTTGTGCATCAGGGGGGATTCCTTGACGGCCAGGACGATATCGAAAGCCTGTTTGAAAAGTCGGGTTTGCGTCCGCATTTTTGCGCGCGTGCGATTGGTCATGGCATTGACGTGTCAGGTGCCAAAAGCGAAGCCTGCTGTGCCTGATAACGGATAAAACGCCCCGGTAAGAACGGCCTGCCAAACGGGCCTCGGGCCGCTGACAAGATACTCCCGACCTGATCGTCATTCCCGCAACGGCGGGAATCCAGCCTCTTTCAACAGGGCATGGATTCCGGGTCGGCGCTGCGCCCGGAATGACGATTTTGATCAACCGACAAACCAATCCAGCCAATCCCGCTGCCCGTTGCATCGGCAAACGCCACCGACCGGAAGAACCGCACCCCGGACAAACGCCCGTCGCTCTCGGTTGCGCCAAAACGCACCTCACCCCACGGGCAACAGCTTTGTCGCACGGCAGGCACACCTCCCGCCATCGATGACTAGCCTTTCGGCATCGCCGAATGCACCGTCGGCCCCATCGCCAAGCCTATCAATTCAGCCAGCCGATCCAGTGCAGACGCAATTCGGGCCTGCTGATCCTCGGCATTGCCAGACTTCACCGACCGGTTGGGTAGCGGCGGGATGGGCTGACCTCAGCCCGGCTCTCGCTGCCCCGAACAAACACCCTTGCCCCAAGGACACGTCTCTCCCGTCATGATAAACCACAGTTTTCGTAATTTCCGGCGGCCTTACGGCCCGCACGCATCACCGCCGTAATGACTTTTCCATGCGCCAGTGATGCCCCTTTGGCGATACCGCCGTCGTCCTTTCAGACGATCACATCGCTGCTCCATCATCATCCCATTCCAGTTTTGCCGCCCGAAACGCAAAAACCCGCAAAAGCGAATTACGCTTTGCGGGTTTTGTCTCCGGGCCCATTTGTCCTGTTGACTTTATCTTTATGTCACAACAAAAAGAACAAATCAAGAACTTTTTGCAGAAAAGCGGAAAAAAGTTCCCTTGTTAAATGGCCTCGGCAACGTCAATTGCACTGTATGTCAGAATTCCTGACGCGCCGGCACGTTTGAAACAGGACAGCGTTTCAATGGCGCAGCCAAGGTAATCAAGCCAACCGTTCTGGGCCGCAGCACGCAGCATGGCGTATTCACCTGACACCTGATAGGCGAAAACAGGGACGCCAAATTCTTCACGCACCCGATACAGAACATCAAGATATGGCAGGCCGGGTTTGACGATGACGGAGTCAGCACCTTCTTCGAGATCATAGGCGACTTCGCGCATCGCTTCGCTGCTATTGGCGGGGTCAAGCTGGTATGTTTTCTTGTCCGCCTTGCCTAGGGCCGAAGCCGATCCAATTGCATCGCGGAACGGGCCGTAGAAGGACGATGCGTACTTTGCCGCATAGGCCATGATCTGGACCTTTTTAAGCCCTTCGGATTCCAGAACATCACGAATGGCACCGATACGGCCATCCATCATGTCGGACGGGGCGACGACATCGCATCCGGCCTGTGCCTGAACCAGTGCCTGGCGCACAAGGGCCTCGGTCGTTTCGTCATTAAGGATTTCACCGTTAATCACGATCCCGTCCTGACCATCCGCATTGAACGGATCAAGGGCAACGTCGGTGATGACACCAAGATTGGGGCAGGCGTCTTTGATCGCCTTTGTCGCGCGGCAAACCACGTTGTCGGGATTATATGCTTCGCGCGCGTCCTTGGTTTTGAGGCTGGCATCAATATTCGGGAAAAGCGCAAGGGCAGGGATGCCAAGCTTTTCGGCATGTTTTGCCGTTTCAACAAGCACGTCAACGCTTTGTCGTTCGACACCGGGCATCGACGGGATCGGTGTCCGTTCATTTTTGCCGTCAATCACAAATACCGGCAGGATCAGATCATGTGCGGTCAATCGGGTTTCCGCCACCATGCGACGCGACCAGTCGCTCATGCGGGTACGGCGAAGGCGGGTGCGCGGGAAAGTGCCATAGGTGACTGTTTTGGCCATGATCTGTTCTCTTGTCAGTGGGGCGGCATTCTGAATTCAGAAATGAGGTGACAATTTATGGGACAGAATTGACGGCGGATCAACTATTGCTGGCGCGATAAAGGCGTTTACGCATGGTCAGCATATAAACCGGTATGATCAAGGCCAGAAAACTTGCTGTCAGGACAAAAGCCGTAACCAGTCCAAGCTGTTGACCAATCGCCCCAATAACCGGTGGCCCGGCCATCAGGGCGGTGTAACCGGTTGCCGCAATGGTTGAAACGACGGCACCGCCGCTTCTGCCACTTGCCTCCGCCGCCGCAGAAATCAGAAGCGGCAGGATGACGGCCAACCCAATTCCGGCGATGGCACACCCGATCCAGGCAACGACGTAATGTGGCGCAAGTGCCAGAACAAACAGGCCAAAAGACGCACATGCCGAACTGGACAGCAGGATTTGCGGGCGGCCAAATTTCGTAACCAGCCAGTCCCCCGAAAGGCGCGTGATGGCCATGGTCGCCGAATAGCAGGCAAAACCCACGGCGGCCATCGTCGGACCGGAATTGAGTTCCGTATTCATCAGAACCGTCGCCCAGTCGGTAATCACGCCTTCGCCAAACTGGCCGATGAAGGCACAGGCCCCAAATGGCAGCAGGGTCAGAAACATCGCGCGCTGTTTGGCAGATGATCCTTCATGCGTTGGGGCGGGATGGGGAACGGCTGCATCAGGCAGCAATTGACGCTGAAGGATCAGATGCAAAATCAGAAATAGGGTCAGCATGACGGGAAGGTGCCATTCAACCGGCAAGGGCAGGGCAAACCATGCCGCAGTCGTTCCGGCACCGGCAAAGCCTCCAAGGCTCCAGAAACCGTGCAGGCCGGACATGACGCTGCGTTTCTTGGCCCGTTCAACATTCAGGCCATTGGCATTCATCGATATGTCAAGGAACGCGCCAAAAAAGCCAAGTGCGAACATGGCAATCGCAATCGACATGAAGCTTGGCATGAAGACGGGAATGCCCACGGCAATGAAATAAGCCACCCCGGAATAGCGTGCGACGCGTTCGCTGCCAAATTTGTCCGAAAGCCGACCGGCAACTGGCATGACGGCAAGCACACCAACCGCGGCAGCCAGCAAGATGGCGCCAAGGTCATCATGACCAAAGCCAAGGCGTTCCTGCACCAGCGGAATATGCGGGACCCAGCTTGAAAAGGCGGCACCATGCAAAAAGAAAATGACACGGATCCGGTTGTGGGCAATCTGGTTGGAGATAGGCATTTGGGGCTCGGCCTCCGTCAGGCGAGGATCACATTGATCCCGCGTTCGGTATAGTTGTTCAGATATCCGCTCGACAGCTTCCTGCCTGTCACCAGATGCGAAATCGCATCAAGGTCACAGACCCTGAATGGCATGCTGGTTTCGAGTTTGTCTGCAGTCGTGACAGCAATCGCTTCGGCAGATTGTGCCAGCATGGCCGCCTTGGTGGCGCGCTCTTCGGCTGTGCTGGTGGTCAAACCCAGTTCGGGGTGAAGGGCGCAGGTGCCCAGCAGCACAAGATCGGCATTATAGTTGCGTATTTCATCAATGGCCGTCGGTCCACAGATCGCCAGATCACGTTTCAGAACCATCCCGCCAATCATGATGATGTTCGCATTCGGATGATTGGCCAGTTCAACCGCAATCAGGGGATTGACCGTGATCACGGTGCCGGAAAATGACGGTTTCAAATGCCGGGCGACTTCATAAATCGTCGTTCCACTATCAAAAAAGACCACACCATGATCCGGGACAAGGTCATGGGCGACCTTGCGCGCGATTTCGGAGCGTTCCGGTTTTAAATCCTGTGCCCGGTCATGAAACCCTTCGCGGGCAGTACTTGGTAACGTAGCGCCCCCGTGAATACGCCTGAGACTTCCGGCATCTTCCATCTGGCGCAGGTCGCGTCGAATGGTGTCCAAGGATGCATGAAAAAGAGCAGACAGGTCATGAATATGAACTGTGCCCTGGCTGTGAAGGAGTTTTTCGATTTCACGCTGGCGCGAATTGACACTCGACATCGATTTCCCTGTTTTGCATGTTTTGCCGATAATGCGCGTTTACCTTTGATCGGAAAAATGGTCAATAAAAAACCGGCCCCGTGCAAACAGGACCGGTTTCAGATTCAACGATGTGATGGCTCAGGCTTTATCGAGTGCCTGTTTCAGATCGGCAAGAATGTCATCGATATGTTCGATACCAATCGACAGGCGGACATAACCGTCCGTCACGCCAGATGAAATACGATCCTGTTCGGAAAGCTGGCTGTGCGTGGTCGTGGCCGGATGAATGGCAAGCGATCTGGTGTCGCCGATATTGGCAACATGATAAAACAGGCCAAGACTGTTGATGAATTTCTCGCCGGCTTCCTTGCCGCCCGCAAGCTCAAACCCCATAAGCGATCCATATCCGCCCTTAAGGTAAGTATCGGCACGGCGGCGGCTTTCACCATCCTGTTTGCCGGGATAGATCACCTTGGTGACCTTTGGATGTGTGGACAGGAAATCGGCGACCTTGGCGCTGTTTTCGCAATGGCGTTCCATACGCAGCGGCAGTGTTTCCATACCCTGGATGGTCTGGAACGAGTTAAATGGCGAGGCGGCCGCACCAACATCACGCAGCAATGTGCAGCGCAGCTTGATCGCATAGGCGACCGGACCAATCGGTTTGACGGCCTGCGTCCAGACCGCACCGTGATAGCTGGGGTCCGGTTCGTTCAGCAACGGGAAGCGTTTTGCATGTTTTTCCCAGTCAAATCTGCCGGAATCGACAACAATCCCGCCAACAGATGTACCGTGCCCGGCGATAAATTTGGTGGTCGAATACATGACAATGGTCGCGCCATGATCGATGGGGCGGCACAACACCGGCGCGGCGGTATTGTCCATAATCAACGGAACACCCAGCTCGTCGCCAATATCGGCCACCTCGCGGATGGGGAAAACATGAAGCTTGGGATTAGGCAGGGTTTCGGCGTAATAGGCGCGCGTTTTATCATCCGTCAGGCGTCGGAAGTTTTCCGGGTCGGAAGGATCGGCAAAGCGTACCTCGATTCCCATCTGTTTGAACGTATTGGCAAACAGGTTCCATGTGCCGCCATATAAATCCGTCGAACTGACGATATTGTCGCCAGCCTGGGCGATGTTAAGCACGGAAAAAGTTGATGCCGCCTGACCGGAGCCGACGGCAACCGCCGCGGCACCGCCCTCAAGGGCTGTAATGCGCTGTTCCAGCACATCATTGGTCGGGTTCATCAGGCGGGTGTATATATTGCCGAGCTCCTTGAGGGCAAAGAGATCAGCCGCATGCTGTGTATCGCGGAACTGATAACTGGTCGTTTGATATAACGGTACCGCAACCGAGCCGGTGGCCGGGTCAGCACGATATCCAGCATGTAAAACGATGGTTTCCGGTTTGGATGATCCTGTCATGTCGTTTCCCCTGATTATAGGTTGTATTGATTTTGCGGAAGTAACGCATATTCGCGCCATGGCGACAAGAAGATGGATGAAAAATCCGCAAATGATGGAATGAGAAAACCCGATCAGAATACATTCACATAATTCGGTACTATTATACCGAATGAATTGACAAAGGTCCGAATTCACGTTTACGTAAAGGGAAAATACCAAAACATTCAGAGGCGGCGATCCAATGGAATTCAACCTGTCTGAAGACCAACAGGCATTTGCACAGGCAGCCCGCGATTTCGCGCAAAACGAAATGGCACCCTATGCGGGCGAGTGGGATGCAAACCACATTTTCCCCGAAGAAACCCTTCGCAAGGCGGCCGAACTTGGCTTTGCCGCCATATATACGCGCGAAGATGTCGGGGGATCGGGCCTTGGCCGCCTGGATGCCGCGGTGATTTTCGAAGAACTGGCAAGCGCATGTCCGTCAACGGCAGCCTATATCTCGATCCACAACATGGCGTGCTGGATGATTGACCGTTTCGGGAATGAAGATCAGCGCCAGAAATATCTTCCGAAACTTGTCACCATGGAACATTTCGCCAGTTATTGCCTGACAGAGCCGGGGGCAGGATCGGATGCAGGGGCACTTCGCACCCGTGCTGTTCGCGAAGGAGATCACTATATCCTGAATGGCGAAAAGGCATTCATTTCCGGCGGGTCGCGCAGTGACGTTTATATCGTCATGGCGCGCACCGGTGATGACAGTCCGAAGGGCATTTCGACCTTTATCATCCCGAAGGATGCCGAAGGCCTGTCATTTGGCAAGCTGGAAGAAAAAATGGGCTGGAACAGCCAGCCGACATCCGCCGTCATTTTCAGCAACTGCAAAGTTCCGGTCGAAAACCGGTTGGGCGACGAAGGCGAGGGCTTCAAATTCGCCATGATGGGGCTTGATGGCGGACGGCTTAATATCTCGGCCTGTTCTATTGGCGGCGCACGTGCCGCGATGGATCATGCGCGCGATCACATGAGGGTCCGCAAGCAGTTTGGCAAGACACTCGATCAGTTTCAGGCATTGCAGTTCAAATATGCTGACATGGTGACCGAGCTTGAGGCGGCACGGTTGATGTTGCACAAAGCAGCCTGGAAACTGGACAACAAGGCACCGGATGCAACACAGTTTTGCGCAATGGCGAAACGTTTCGGAACGGATATCGGGTTCAGGGTCTGTAATGAAGCGCTGCAGCTTCACGGTGGATATGGCTATATCCGCGAATATCCGATTGAGAGACTTCTGCGCGATCTTCGGGTTCACCAGATTTTGGAAGGCACCAACGAAATCATGCGCCTGATCATCTCACGTGCCGCGTTAAAGGATTGATTTATGAGTAGCGAAAACGCGACAAGTCCATCGCATGGCAATGAGGCATCCGTTGTTTTCTCGAAAGACGGGGCCATCGGTCATATCCTGTTAAACCGGCCCAAGGCATTGAATGCGCTTGATCTGCCGATGGTTGATGCGATCACAGCCAAACTTCGTGAATGGGAAAACGATGCGACGGTTGTTGCAATCGTGATCGAAGGGGCAGGTGAAAAGGCCTTTTGTGCCGGTGGCGACATTCGCGGACTTTATGACGCGCGAAAACGTGATGACGATGCGCTGCTTGATGCTTTCTATCGGCGGGAATACTACCTGAATAATTACATTGCCACATATCCCAAGCCTTATATTGCCTTGATGAATGGCATTACGATGGGCGGGGGAGTCGGGGTTTCGGTGCATGGGCATTTCCGGGTGGTGACGGAACGCACATTGTTTGCCATGCCGGAAACCGGGATCGGGTTTTTCCCCGATGTCGGGGGCGGATATTTTCTGTCCCGCTGCCCGGGGCAGATCGGCCTGTATCTTGGTCTGACAGGAGCCCGGATCAAGGCGGCAGATTGCCTTTATGCCGACTTGGCAACCCATAATGTGAATAGCGAAAATATTGCCGCGCTGAAGTCGGATCTGTCGGCCATAGAAGGCGGGAATGATCCGTTTGCAGCGGTGAAGAAAGTTCTGGATGATCATCATGTAAAAGGTGAAGAGGGGCTTCTGAATACCCTACGCACCGAGATCGACAAGCTGTTTGGTGCCGATACGGTGGCAGATATTTTTGCCGCACTTGATGCGTCTTCGACTGATTTTGCCAAAGAAACGGCCAAAATACTGCGAAGCAAATCGCCAATTGCCGTTTGCGTGACGTTCGAACAGATCCGCCAGGGACGCGACATGACGCTGGAGCAGGATCTGGCGATGGAATTCCGTTTGTCACAGCGCACCGTTCGTATGCCCGATCTGTTCGAAGGTGTCCGTGCGGTGATTGTTGACAAGGATCACAGTCCGAAATGGCAACACGCCGATATTGGGCAGGTCGATCCACGCGATGTGGCGGCATATTTTGACCTTTTACCTGAAGATAAAGAGTTGAAGTTGCAGTTCTGACTGGTTCTGTAACTGACAGAAATCAAAATAGAATCTCGATCATCGAGAAATCAGAGGAGACTCCAAATGGCGAAAATCGGTTTCATCGGTCTGGGAAATATGGGTGGGCCGATGGCGGCCAACCTGATCAAGGCCGGACACGCGGTGAAGGTTTTTGATTTGTCCGAGGCCGCGGTGAGCAAGGCGGTTACAGAAGGTGCAACCAAGGCATCAACGGTTGCCGACGCGGCAAAGGATGTCGAGTTCGTTGTCACGGTTCTTCCTGCTGGCAAACACGTGCTATCGGTTTATGACGGGCCAGATGGCGTGATTGCCAATGCCAAGGCGGGCACTCTTTTGATTGATAGCTCCACCATCGAAGTTGATGCTGCGCGCAAAGCGGCCGAGCTGGCGAAGGCCAAAGGTCTTGGTGCCGTTGACGCGCCGATCTCTGGTGGGGTTGCAGGGGCGACCGCCGGAACACTGACATTCATGGTCGGCGGCGATGATGGTGATTTTGATCGCGCGAAACCGGTTCTTGAAGGAATGGGCAGTAATATCATTCATGCTGGCACCAGCGGGGCCGGGCAGGCGGCAAAGATTTGCAACAACATGGTGCTTGGCGTCAGCATGATTGCGGTATCCGAAGCCTTTATGCTTGCCAAGCGTCTGGGGCTGGACGCGCAGAAGCTGTTTGATATTTCGTCAAAAGCATCTGGTCAGTGCTGGTCCCTGACGAGTTATTGTCCCGTACCGGGGCCGGTTCCGACGTCGCCGGCAAATCGCGATTATCAGCCGGGATTTGCTGTGGACATGATGCTCAAAGACCTGAAGCTTGCACAGCAGGCCGCGGCATCGTCTGGTGCGACAACACCAATGGGGGCGTTGGCCGAAAGCCTGTATGCGCTTTATTCAAATAGCGGGAATGGCGGGATGGATTTCTCGGCGATTGTTAAAATGCTGGACGGCGACAAGTAACGTTACGGCATTATGAGGTATGGTATGCAGGCCCGGTATTTGCCGGGCCTGTTTTTTTATGAATACCGTGGCCCGCATTAGTGGTAGATTTGTGCTGGCTAGCGGTCAAGGCACCGATACAGAAATTCCCGGATTGACGAATGACAACAAGAAACAATGCCCCGCGTGAAATCTATTTCGAATTGAGACAGGTTGGAAACTATCTGCGGTGTACGGCAATTGACGGAAAAACGGGAATCGAGGTGACAGTTGCCGGTCCGGTTTCGAGGAATCCGGAGCAACTCAAGCGCGTCGCAGTACAAAAACTTGAATACGTCCTCAATAAGGGATAAAGTATACAATATAAAGAGCGATGCATTCGGTGGCGTTGGTGTTTTATTCTAAGAATGAAATACGATTTGGTGTTTTTGACCAATTTATCAAAGCCGCTTGCAGCCTTCGACCTCATGTGTCTAAGGTTTGCACTCTAATCGCGCTTTTGGATAATGAACCACAATAAGAATGGTCGTGCCCAAAAGCTAGAACCGGGGAAAACCCGATAACAAAAAGACGGAGGCTTCGGAGGTTTGCTAGGGGGCAATGGGGAGACTTGGTCTCATCCAATCAATACAGCTGTATCTTGTTTTGCACCTTCAGCCAGTCGGTCGAAGACCTCGTTTGTCTGTGCCAAATCTAAGGTTGTGCAATGGATTGGGCTTATTTCTTACAACAATTGATCAACGGTCTGACGCTGGGAGCCATCTACGGTTTGATCGCCATCGGCTATACGATGGTTTACGGCATCATCGGTATGATCAACTTCGCGCACGGCGAAATCTATATGCTGGGCGCGTTTCATTCCCTGATCACGTTCCTGATCTGTCAGGCAGCAGGGATTAGCGGTATACTTCCGCTTACACTTCTTTTGATGCTGTTTGTGTCAATGGTACTCACCTCTATCTACGGGTGGGGCGTTGAACGGATTGCATACAGGCCGCTGCGCGGATCATTCCGTCTTGCAGCGCTGATTTCGGCCATCGGCATGTCGATCTTCCTGCAGAACTTCGTTCAGATTTCTCAGGGGGCCCGCGTGAAGCCGATGCAGCCACTGATCGAGGGCGGCATCACTCTGATGGAAAGCCCGAATTTCAACGTTCAGCTCAGCTATATGCAGATCGTCATTATTGTTCTGACCTTCGTGCTAATGGTTGTGTTCTCGACGCTGATTGCGAAAACCTCGCTCGGTCGCGCCCAGCGCGCCTGTGAGCAGGATCGCACGATGGCAGGCCTTCTTGGTGTCAACGTTGATCGTACGATCTCCACGACCTTCGTCATGGGTGCAGCCCTTGCAGCGGTCGCTGGCATGATGGTGACCCTGTATTACGGCGTGATCGACTTCTATATCGGCTTCCTTGCCGGTGTTAAGGCCTTCACTGCAGCCGTTCTGGGCGGGATCGGCTCACTTCCGGGCGCGATGCTTGGCGGTTTGCTGATTGGTTTGATCGAAGCGTTCTGGTCGGGCTATCTCACAATCGAATACAAGGACGTTGCAACGTTCGGTATTCTGGTTCTTGTGCTGATTTTCCGTCCGTGGGGTCTGCTTGGTAAGCCGGAGGTCGAGAAAGTCTGATGTCCGCTCTTATTACTTCTTCACGGATTTCCGGTGCAGAGATTGTTAAGGAACTTGCGTTCTTTGCCGTCATTGCACTGCTGATGTCAGTCATGATCCTGGGTGTTGAGACAGTTGACCGTCCAACCGGACTTGAACTGGCCGTTCGCTGGGATCTTGTTATCACCGCGATCATATCGACCATCATCGGCCGACTGGCGTTGATCATTCGCCGCGAAAATATTTCGCGTGTCGGACAGGCTATCCTGATTACTGTGGCAGCTGTCGCAGTCTTCGAAATGTTTGTCCGCTTCCGCGATATGGATGACCGCTGGGCTTCCCCTGTTTTCATTGATATGGCGTTTAGCAGTGTAACCAGTATCGTTCTGGCCATTGCGTTTATCGCCATCGTCTTTGCAATCGCCTATTTCAGCATGAAAAAGGCAACTGCCGAAGAGGAAGAAAGCGGATCAAAGCTGTCCGCCAAAATCCAGTTGGCTTACCGGACCAACACCAAAAAGATCGGGGCGCTGGGGATTGTATTCTTCATCATCTTCCCGTTCCTGTTTGGTGAAAACCGTTCGGCGATCGATCTTGCAACCCTTGTCATGATCTACATCATGCTGGGTTGGGGCTTGAACATCGTGGTTGGTCTGGCGGGGCTGCTTGACCTTGGCTACGTTGCGTTCTACGCGGTCGGTGCCTATTCCTACGCACTTCTGTCGCAGCATTTTGATCTCAGCTTCTGGCTTTGTCTGCCATTGGCTGGCATTTTCGCCGCAAGCTTCGGGATCATCCTGGGCTTCCCTGTGCTACGACTGCGCGGGGACTATCTTGCGATTGTTACCCTTGGATTTGGCGAGATCATCCGTGTTGTTCTGATCAACTGGTATGATCTGACCGGGGGGCCAGACGGCATTTCTTCGATCGAACGGCCGAGTTTCTTTGGGTTCGCCGAGTTTGATCGACGCTTGCCGGAAGGGGTGATGGGCTTCAACGAATTGTTCGGTCTGGACTATTCGACGATGCATCGCCTGATTTTCCTGTATTATCTGATCCTTGTGCTGGCACTGGTGACTGCGTTTGTCACCGTACGACTGCGCAAACTTCCGATCGGTCGTGCATGGGAAGCGTTGCGTGAGGATGAAATTGCCTGCCGTTCGCTGGGTATCAACCCGACAAACACCAAGCTGTCAGCATTTGCCATCGGCGCAATGTTTGGCGGTTTTGCCGGCGCATTCTTTGCCACCCGTCAGGGCTTCATCAGCCCGGAAAGCTTTACCTTCCTCGAATCTGCCGTGATCCTTGCCATCGTTGTTCTGGGTGGTATGGGCAGTCAGATCGGGGTGGTTCTTGCCGCGATTGTGATGATTGGTTTCCCGGAAATGTTCCGTGAACTGGCCGAATATCGCATGCTGATTTTCGGGGCTGGTATGGTTGCCATCATGTTGTGGCGTCCGCGCGGTCTTCTGTCTTTCCGTGACCCGACCATTCTGCTGAATATGAGCAAGAAAGAAAAAGTTGCCGGAGAAGTCAAATGACCGACAACGTACAGCTTGAAGTCGAACATCTCACCATGCGCTTTGGCGGTCTGGTCGCCATTGACGATCTTTCGTTCACCGCAAGAAAGCGCGAGATTACGGCAATTATCGGCCCGAACGGGGCAGGGAAAACCACGGTTTTCAACTGTCTTACCGGGTTCTATGTTCCGACCGAGGGACGTCTGACGCTTTATGCTAATGACGGACCGCGCTTGTTGGAGCGTATGGAAGGTTTCCGTATTCCGCGCAACAACGGCGTTGCACGTACTTTCCAGAATATTCGTCTGTTTACGGGCATGACCGTTCTGGAAAACCTGATTGTCGCGCAGCATAACCAGCTTATGGAGGCATCCGCCTTTTCGCTGGCGGGGCTTTTCAATTTCGGTCGCTATACCAGTGCCGAGAAAGAAGCACTTGAGACAGCCAAGTTCTGGCTGAACAAAGTTGGTCTGTATGAGCAGGCTGACTGGAATGCCGGTAACCTGCCTTATGGTTCCCAGCGTCGTCTCGAGATTGCGCGTGCGATGTGCGTCAATCCTTCCTTGCTGTGTCTCGACGAGCCGGCAGCGGGTCTTAACCCTCGTGAGTTTGCGGAGCTCAACGTTCTGTTGCAAAGCATCCGTGACGATCAGGGGATCGGCCTTTTGCTGATCGAACATGACATGAGCGTCGTCATGAAGATTTCCGATCATGTGATCGTGCTTGATTACGGTAAAAAGATTGCTGACGGCAATCCTGACGAAGTCAAAAACGATCCGGCTGTTATTCGTGCTTACCTCGGCGAGGAAGAAGACGATGAACTGCCGCCGGAAGTCGCTGCCGACCTTCATCTTGATCCGAATGCGTAGCGAGGGAGCAGATCGATATGTCCATGCTGAAGATTGAAGGTGTTCACACCTTCTATGGCAATATCGAAGCCCTCAAGGGCATTGATATGGAAGTCAACGAAGGCGAGATCGTCACATTGATCGGTGCCAATGGTGCCGGCAAGACAACCTTGCTTATGACATGCTGCGGATCACCGCAGGCGTCCAAGGGGCGTATTCTGTTCGAAGGCCAGGATATCAGTCGCATGCCAACGCATGAGATTTGTCGTCTTGGTATTCAGCAATCCCCCGAAGGGCGCCGGATTTTCCCGCGCATGTCGGTTTATGAAAACCTGCAGATGGGGGCAAGCACCCAAGATCCGAAATATTTCGAAGAGGATCTGGAAATGGTGTTTGATCTGTTCCCGCGTCTAAAGGAACGCATCAACCAGCGTGCCGGCACGATGTCCGGCGGCGAACAGCAGATGCTGGCAATCGGTCGTGCCCTTATGGGACGTCCGCGCCTGCTTTTACTGGACGAACCGTCTCTCGGGATTGCGCCGCTTGTCGTGAAACAGATTTTCGAGACGATCAAGAAGATCAATCGCGAGAAGAAAGTAACGGTTTTCCTGGTCGAGCAGAATGCGTTTCACGCACTCAAACTTGCCCATCGCGGTTACGTGATGGTCAATGGCAACATCACTCTCTCGGGTACTGGTGCAGAACTTCTGGCAAATCCGGAAGTTCGGGCAGCTTATCTCGAGGGTGGTCACTAGGAGGACGGATATGGAAGCGATTACAGGTACCAGCATTGGTGTCACGATCGGAATGACCGTCATCCTGATGGGGTTCTGCGCGTTCATGACAGGGCAGGCGATTGCCAACACGTGGCGACCGTTTTACCAGCTTTACCCCTACGCGTTATTGCTGGGGGCAACTGACCGCTTCATGACCTTTGCTCTATTTGAAGGCGAGTTGCTTTCGTTTTCAGGATATATCTTCGATACGGTTATCCTGTTTGTGATCATGGCAGCTGCCTTCCGTGTTACACGGGTCAACAAGATGCTGTCACAGTATCCGTGGCTTTACGAGCGTATGGGACCGTTCGGTTTCCGTGCACGCGAAGGAGCGGACGTCTGAACTTTTCGACGGTGACGGTTCGCCGTCACCGTCGCATTGCTAAATTATTGGCAATGCAGTGTTTAGTACTATTGCACACCAATTCTGGGGTGTTAAAGTACAGGGAGCCGAAACCGGTAATCGACAAAAAAACGAGCCGGTTTAGGGTCCGAAAAAGATGGTTCTGTCATGGTGACGGGACCAACCTTTGGAACAGGGAGACTTCTCTTATGTCGAAAACCAAGCTCGGCCTTCTGGCAACTGCTTCCGCGCTTGTCCTCTCGATGGGTGCAGCAAAAGCAGACATTGTTATCGCGACCGTTGGTCCGATGACCGGCCCGTACGCCGCCTTTGGCGAACAGATGACCCAGGGTGCCCAGAAAGCGGTTGCAGACCTCAATGCTGCCGGTGGCGTTAACGGCGAAAAAGTCGTTCTCGAAATCGGTGATGATGCTTGCGATCCGAAACAGGCTGTTGCTGTTGCAAACCAGCTCGTCAGCAAGGGTGTTGCCCTTGTCGCTGGTCACTTCTGCTCGGGCTCATCGATCCCGGCTTCTGAAGTTTACTTCGAAGAAGGCATCGTGCAGATTTCCCCGGCTTCGACCAACCCGCAGCTGACCGAACGTGACATGGATAACGTTTTCCGTGTTTGCGGTCGCGACGATCAACAGGGCGAAGTTGCAGGCAAATATCTTGCTGAAAACTATGGCGACAAGAAAATCGCCATCGTTCATGACAAACAGGCTTATTCCAAAGGTCTTGCTGACGAGACCAAGAAAAACCTGAACGCTGCTGGCGTTGAAGAAGTCATGTACGAAGCCATCACCCCGGGCGAGAAAGATTACTCGGCTCTGGTGACCAAGCTGAAATCCGAAGGCGTTGATGTCCTTTATTACGGCGGTTATCACACCGAACTTGGTCTGATCGTTCGTCAGATGCGCAGCCAGGGTCTGGAAACTGTTGCGATTTCGGGTGATGCTCTTAACTCGCTCGAATATTGGTCGATCACTGGCGATGCCGGTGCGGGCACGCTTTTCACCGCCGGTCCGGCGCTTGAAAAAGACCCGCGCAACGCTGAACTCGTAAAATACTTCGAAGGTCAGGGTTACAAGCCGGAAGGTTACACCCTTTACACCTATGG
Source organism: Thalassospira lucentensis (assembly GCF_032921865.1). Classification (NCBI taxonomy): domain Bacteria; kingdom Pseudomonadati; phylum Pseudomonadota; class Alphaproteobacteria; order Rhodospirillales; family Thalassospiraceae; genus Thalassospira; species Thalassospira lucentensis. Next base: position 3,836,077 of record NZ_CP136684.1, on the reverse strand, counting down.
TGCGGTTCAGGCTTGGGCACAGGCAGTTGAAAAAGCCGGTACCACCGACTCTGAAGCTGTTATCGAAGCTCTGCACAGCGGCGATGCATTCGACACCGTTCTTGGTTCGATTTCCTTCGATGCCAAAGGCGATGTTGCTGCACCGGGTTACGTCTTCTATGAATGGAAAGACGGTGGCTACGATTACGCCAACTAATCAGATATTCTGATCGGCAGAAAGCCCGGCATTATGCCGGGCTTTTTTGTTGCTTGCCGGATAGAAGAAAAGCGTCTTCAGATAATCCCGAAGACGCTTTTTCTTTAAGATCAAAAGGGCAGGCGTTTACTTCGCCTTGCGACCCAGACCGATTTTCTTGGCAAACTGCGAACGCTGTTTGGCATAGTTCGGTGCAACCATCGGATAATCTGACGGCAGGCCCCATTTCGCCCGGTATTCTTCCGGGGTCAAGTTATAGGTTGTCCGAAGATGGCGCTTGAGCATTTTGAGCTTTTTGCCGTCTTCAAGGCAAATGATGTAATCATCGCCAATCGATTTGCGGATTGGAACCGCCGGTTTCAACGGCTCTTCTTCTTCAATGGTTTCGACTTCACGCAAATCGTCAAGCGAATTGAAAATCGTCGAAATCAATTCGGGAATCTGTGCAGATGCAATTGCATTGTTGCTGACATAAGCAGAAACGATATCAACAGTCATCTGTAGCAGTTCGTCGCGGTCCAGAACGCTGTTTTCAGCATCGGTCATCTTGAAATAATTCCTTCGTCATTACGAATAGACAATGCTTTCTGCATTATTTCGAAGATATAGTCAAACAAGACTGTTATTCAATATGTCAATTCTACTTAAATTTTTTAAACAGGATAAAACTAGGATGGATGGCAAAGAAGTCGCATCTGAGACCAAAAAATAGACAATTCGGTTTGATTTGAACGAAGGATGCATGTTTTGTTACATCGATTTTGATCTGGAGTGTGTAGGGCTCTATATATCAAGGTATATATATCATTATTTTTCTTTAATTGACCTGTTTCTAACGTAACTGGTGTGAACGTCTTTCCTTAAGTGTAGTAGCCTTGTTGGGTTAACACTCAAAAGTTGTCTATCTAAAACTTTAAGCACAAAGGCCGCTGTCCGTTGGCAGTTACGAAGCTATGTGCTAAAAGGCGCTCCAAATTACTGTTTGACGTATTTACCAAGGGCTCACATATGACAGCCAAGACCATTGCCATCGCTGCCGATCACGGTGGTGTTGAACTCAAATCCCAAATTATCAAATCGCTTGCCGATAATGGCTGGGAAGTGATTGATCTCGGTGCTGACGGATCGGCATCGGTCGATTATCCGGATTATGCGCAGGCAGTTGCAAAATCGATTATCAATGGCGATGCGGCGAGCGGCATCCTTGTCTGCGGCTCCGGGATTGGCATGAGCATTGCTGCCAACCGTTATCCGCAAATCCGTGCCGCTTTGGTGCATGACCGACTGTCAGCCGAACTGTGCCGTCAACACAACAACGCCAATGTTCTGTGCCTTGGCGCGCGCCTGCTTGGCGATGCGACGGCACTCGATTGCGTCAACGCATTCGTAACGACTGAATTTGAAGGCGGTCGACACGGACGTCGTGTCGAAAAACTGTCGTCACTTCCTGATTGATTTCTTTCGCCACCTGGCAATAACCCGGTACGGGTTTCGAACTTTGCTGCGTTCGGTCCCGCCACATTGTATCGAGAGGCCCCATAATGTCGTTCAAAGGCTTTTTCTCTACCAGCTTGTCAGAAGCAGATCCGGCCCTGTTCAAATCAGTAACTGACGAACTGGATCGTCAGCAGAACCAGATCGAAATGATCGCCTCCGAGAATATTGTTTCCAAGGCCGTGATCGAGGCACAGGGAACGGTTCTGACCAACAAATATGCCGAAGGTTACCCTTCACGCCGTTACTATGGTGGCTGCGAGTTTGTTGACGTTGCCGAGGAACTTGCAATCAATCGTGCCAAAGAACTGTTCGGTTGCGAATTCGTCAACGTTCAGCCGCATTCGGGCGCACAGGCAAACGGTGCTGTCATGCTGGCGCTTTGCAAACCCGGTGATACCATTCTCGGCATGTCACTTGATGCAGGTGGCCATCTGACCCATGGCGCACGTCCTGCGCTTTCGGGGAAATGGTTCAATGCCATTCAGTATGGCGTACGTGAAGACGACCTGACCCTTGATTATGATCAGGTTGAAGCCCTTGCAGTCGAACATAAGCCGACCCTGATCATCGCTGGTGGCTCGGCTATTCCGCGCCAGATTGATTTCAAGCGTTTCCGCGAAATTGCGGACAAGGTTGGTGCGCTGCTGATGGTTGATATGGCGCACTTTGCTGGTCTGGTTGCCGGTGGCGTTCATCCGAGCCCGCTTCCTTATGCAGACGTTGTCACCACCACCACGCATAAAACCCTTCGCGGTCCGCGCGGCGGCATGATCCTGTCGAACAATGTTGAAATCGGCAAAAAGATCAATTCGGCGGTCTTCCCCGGCCTGCAGGGTGGCCCGTTGATGCATGTCATCGCGGCCAAGGCAGTTGCTTTTGGCGAAGCATTGCGTCCGGAATTCAAGGAATACGCCCAGCAGGTTGTCGACAATGCCAAGGCCTTGGCCGAAGTTCTGGTAAAGCGCGGTTTCGATATCGTAACCGGCGGCACCGATACGCACCTGATGCTGGTCGACCTGCGTCCCAAGGGGCTTAAGGGCAATAACGCGGAAGTCGCACTTGAGCGTGCAGGGATCACCTGCAACAAGAACGGCATCCCGTTTGACACCGAAAAGCCTACCATTACCTCGGGCGTTCGTTTGGGTACGCCGGCAGGCACCACGCGCGGTTTTGGTGTTGAGGAATTCAAGCAGATCGGCGAATTGATCGGTGATGTGCTTGACGCCCTTGTCGATAATCCTGATGGCAATGCCCAGGTCGAGAATGCTGTTCGCACCAAGGTCGAAGACCTTTGCAAACGCTTCCCGATCTATGCCTGATCCTTTCAGGAGCGAGTAAAAACAATGCGTTGCCCGTTCTGTGGCCATACAGACACCCAGGTCAAGGACTCCCGTCCGACCGAGGAACATCACGCCATTCGCCGGCGCCGGTTTTGCCCAGCCTGTGGATCGCGTTTCACGACGTTTGAACGTGTTCAGCTCCGTGAATTGATGGTGGTGAAAAAGGACGGGCAACGCGAATTGTTTGATCGTGATAAGCTTGCGCGATCAATCTTTCTTGCCTGCCGTAAACGTCCGATTGAGGACGAGCGTGTCGAAAAGGCGCTTAACGGTATTCAGCGTCGTCTAGAAAGCAGTGGTGAAAGCGACATTTCAACCGACACGATCGGTGAAATGGTGATGGGGGCGTTGATCGCACTCGATCAGGTTGCTTATGTCCGGTATGCTTCGGTGTATAAAAACTTCCGTGAAGCCCGAGACTTCGAACAGTTCGTGGAAAACATGCATGATGGGGAAGAAGGGGCGGACGCAGAGTAATGACAACTCCCGCGTTTTCGGATGATGACCGGCATTTCATGCGGGTCGCTCTAAGCCTGTCAAAACGCGGTCTGGGAAATGTCTGGCCCAACCCGTCCGTCGGGTGTGTCCTGGTTTCACTCCAGGGAACGATTGTCGGGCGCGGCTTCACCAAGCCGGGTGGAAGGCCCCATGCGGAACGTGTTGCTCTGGATGAGGCTGCAGAAAAGGCCCGCAATGCGACGGCCTATGTCACCCTTGAACCCTGCAGCCATTTCGGCGTATCGCCCCCCTGTGCCGCAGGCCTGATTGAGGCCGGTGTTAAACGCGTTGTCAGTGCGCTTGAAGACCCGGATGATCGTGTATCCGGGCGAGGCCACGGTATGTTGCGTGATGCTGGCATTATTGTTGATGTCGGGCTTTATGGTGACGAAGCCCGTCGTATTAATTCTGGTTTTCTGTCGCGCATTCTGTCCGGGCGTCCGACGGTGACGCTAAAACTTGCATCGACCATGGATGGTCGATCGGCAACAAAATCAGGCGAAAGCAAATGGATAACCGGTAGTGCGGCGCGCGAGCAGGGGCATCTTTTGCGTGCCAATCATGACGCGATCCTTGTCGGTGCAAATACCGTCTTGACGGATAACCCGACCCTGACATGCCGTATCGCCGGGCGCTACGAACAATCACCTGTTCGCATCATCCTGGATCGCAAGGGCGAGGTGCCACTTTCGGCTGACATGGTGACAAGTGCCCATAATGTTCCTACCTGGGTCGTGACAACGGATGCACTTTTGCGCGAAGTTTCTGAAAAATTTACAGAAACCGGTGTGAAAGTACTTTCTGCCAGATGCGAAAATGGTCATTTCGACCTAAATGACGTGATGAAATGTTTGGGCGAACTGGGGGTGACCCGTGTGCTGGTCGAAAGTGGCGGTATTCTTGCAGCCAGTCTGGTGCGGGATAATCTCGTTGATCGCATTATCCACTTCAGCGCCCCCTCCATTATAGGGGCGGATGGGAAGGCAATGATCGCGAATCTTGGTTTTGATCGCCTGTCAGATATATCGATGTTCCGGCGCGTTTCTATTCGCGCAGCAGGCAAGGATATCGTGACAAACTATGAGAAAATAACGGATTAATTGAATGTTCACAGGCATCATCACAGATATAGGTACCGTTCGCAAAATTGAAAAGCGCGGCGATACACGTTTTGAGTTCACGACAGGTTTCGATACTTCCAAAATCGTTCTGGGTGCATCAATTTCCTGCAATGGCGCCTGTATGACCGTGATTGAAACCGGGGCGGACTGGTTTGCCATCGAAGCATCTGCCGAAAGTCTGAGCAAAACGACGATGGGCGACCTTGGCGTCGGATCACGGGTCAATCTCGAACAGGCAACCCGGGTTGGGGACGAGCTGGGTGGCCACATTGTTTCGGGGCATGTCGACGGCGTTGCAATCCTTACGAAACGCCTTTCGGAAGGTGATTCCCTGCGTCTGACATTCGAGGTTCCCGAGGTTTTTGCAAAATACATAGCATCCAAGGGCTCTGTAACGCTTGAAGGTGTTTCTTTGACGGTCAATGAGGTTGACGGAAACACTTTTGGTATCAATCTGATACCCCATACCCAGACACATACGACGCTGGGATCGAAGCAGCCGGGTGACCGGATCAATTTCGAGATAGACATGCTGGCGCGTTATGTGGCGCGCATGCTGGGGAAGGATTGAATAGCCATGCCACATCGCCACCTTTCGCCGATTGAAGATGTTATTGAAGAAGCCCGTAACGGCCGGATGTTCATCCTTGTCGACGACGAGGATCGTGAGAACGAGGGCGATCTGGTTATTCCCGCGCAAATGGCGACACCCGATGCCGTGAATTTCATGGCAACTCATGGCCGTGGGCTTATTTGTCTGACGCTTGAATCCGAACGGTGCGATCATCTTGGCCTGCCTTTGATGAGCGCGCGAAACGGTACACGACATGAAACGGCATTCACCGTTTCGATAGAGGCGGCAACCGGAGTCACAACCGGGATATCCGCCCCGGACAGAGCCAGAACAATTTCTGTAGCGATCGATCCAAAATCAACGGCGGATGATATCGTAACCCCGGGGCACATCTTTCCGCTTCGTGCGCGTCCGGGCGGGGTTCTGGTCCGTGCCGGACATACCGAGGCATCGGTTGATATTTCCCGGCTGGCGGGGCTTAATCCGTCTGGTGTCATCTGCGAGATCATGAGCGAAAGCGGCGAAATGGCGCGTTTGCCAGAACTCGTTGAATTTGCCCAAAAGCATAATTTGAAAATTGCGCAGATTGCCGATTTGATCCGCTATCGCCGGAAACACGAAAAGGTCGTTCAGCGCAAGGCGACAACCAAAATCAATTCGCTGCATGGTGGTGAGTTTGAGCTTAATCTTTATGTAAACAATATCACCTATGCGGAACATATCGCGCTTGTTAAAGGCGATATTTCTGATGGTGCACCGGTCCTTACACGCGTCCATGCCCTGAATGTTCTTGAAGATGTACTTGGCGACCGTCAGGGAAGCCACGGTGGTGAGTTGCAGGCAGCAATGCGCCAGATCGGTGAGGAGGGACGTGGTGTGATCGTTCTGATCCGTGAACCGCGACCCAATACGCTTTCTTCATCGATTGCAAAACTGATCGAACGGCACGGTGGCGATGGCGAGGCACTTCGTCAGGAAATCACGAAAACCGCTGGCGACTCTGATTTGCGCGATTATGGTGTCGGGGCGCAAATCTTGCTGGATTTGGGCATTCACGACATGATTTTGCTTTCAAACACCAAAAGACACATCGTAGGACTTGACGGGTTCGGTCTAAATCTGGTTGATCAGCGTCCGCTTGTCGTCTCGGAGGAATAAAAACATGAGTAACGGTCCGCACATCCTGATCGTTGATGCGCCTTATTACACCCATATCGTCGAAGATCTGGTCAAAGGGGCTGCGTCGACTCTGGAAGCTGGTGGTGCGACTTGGGACCGGCTTTCTGTTTCCGGTGCCTTCGAAGTTCCGATAGCAATTCGCTATGCCGTACAGTCGATGGCTGACCTTGCAACGGGCCCTCGGTATGATGGCTATCTTGCTCTCGGGTGTGTTATCCGCGGTGAAACCACGCATTACGATCACATCTGCGAAGAAGCCAACCGCGCCTTGATGCAGCTTTGCCTTGATTATCGTCTGGCGATCGGCAATGGCATCCTGACTGTTGAAAATGAAGCCCAGGCACTTGCACGTGCCAAGGCCGATCAGAAGAATAAAGGGGGCGAGGCCGCCCGCGCCGTTCTTCGTATGATCGAAGTTCAAAACCACTTTGGAATACATCACAAGTAATGACCGATAAACCCAAGGCATCAGCCGCCCAACGACGCAGTGCCGCGCGTTTTGCTGCCATTCAGGCGCTTTATCAGGCCGAGCTTTCACAGCTTTCGGCCGGTGACGTCGTGCGTGAATACTCCGACTTCCGCCTTGATGGTGAAGGTATTCGCGACCTTGACGAGCCGAATGACAACCTTATTGACCCGGATCGCGGTTTTTTTGCCGATCTGGTTCAAGGTGTCACCGCACGTACCGTCGACATTGACGGATTGATCGATTCAGCTTTGGAAAAAGGTTGGACGACAAAGCGTCTTGAAACCGTTTTGCGCAGTATCCTAAGGGCGGGGACCTACGAGTTGATGATGCGTGAAGACGTTCCGATGCGTGTCGTCATCACCGAATACGTGGATGCGGCCCATTCGTTCTTTGACGAAACCGAGCCGAAGCTGGTGAATGCTGTTCTTGACCGGATCGGCAAAACGCTTCGTGCAGGTGAAACCGGACAGCAATAATATGGCAGGGCGGTCAGGAGAGTTTGATCTGATCGCGCGTCATTTTGCGCCAATCGCGCAAAAGTCAAAAGCCGCATTGTCTCTTATGGACGATGCGGCTGTTTTGTCCGTGCCCGATGGGCAGGAACTGGTGATAACGGTCGATGCCCTTGTTGCCGATGTACATTTCAGAAGTCAGGATGCTCCGGCCGATATTGCACGCAAGGTAATGCGTGTTAACCTGTCGGATATTGCCGCAATGGGTGCATACCCGTTGGGCGTCGTATTGACAGCAGGATATAATCGGGATTTGTCCGAAGATTGGATCGCGGAATTTGCGAACGGTTTGGGACAAGATTGCGATGCCTTCAACGCACCACTCTTGGGCGGTGATACCGTTGGCACACCTGGTCCTACATTCTTTAGCCTGACAGCATTTGGCGCGGTACCGATAGGTAGGGCGCTTCGCCGTGATGCGGCCAAGCCTGGTGATCTGATTGCGGTCACGGGTACCTTGGGGGATGGCGCACTTGGCTTGAAGGTTCTGCAGGGCGATTTAAACAGCCTTGATCACGAAGATGCCGCGTTTTTGACATCGCGATACTGGGTGCCTCAACCACGTTTGGAAATCGGTCGAAAATGCGTAGCTGCCAACCGACGGTATGCCGCTATGGATATTTCAGACGGACTGGCGGGGGACTGCCGAAAAATTTGCGCCGCATCCAATGTCGGTATGACCTTTGATCAAGAACGGATTCCACTTTCAAAGGCCGCCCGAAATGCTGTGCAGAATGATCCCGCACTTTGGAATGCGGTATTTTGTGGCGGTGATGATTACGAACTTCTGATTTGTGCAGATCCCAATGAAATCAAAGGACTGGGTGATGATGTTGCAATTATTGGTGAAGTCACAAATCGAAGCGGGCAGGTTGATCTGATTGGTATGGATAAAAAAATGGCCGAACTCGCAAAGGGCGGGTTCGACCATTTTGGATACTAAGCGGACTTATTTCGTTTCGCTGAAGCGACCAAGGTTGCCAAACAACTGCTGCAGGATTGTGATTTCCTTGCCTGCAGTTGGCGTGATCCGGTCGGTAGGAATGACCGGCTTTCCGTCTTCAAGGTCATATTCGCTAAGAATATCAACCCGGTTTGCGGCATCAAAGCTGATCAGAACGACTTTCTGTTCGACAACATCCGGTTCGAGAAAGGCAATTGTTTCTGTCCTGCGCGAAATATAAAGCCAGACATTTTCATCGAATGCCGCAACGCTGGATGGTGATCCCAAAAGGTCGGTGACATCACCTTTGGTCGATTCCCCGATCACGATCTGTTCGAGTGCTTCCGGTTCGGGGGCATTGCCGCGCGTCGCAATACGCGGGCTGCAGGCAGAAACGACTGCCATTGCCAGTCCGGCCAGCATCAGAAGGGAAATGCGTGTTGTTCTTTTATGCATGGAACTCACCAGAGCGATCCGCTAGTTGAAATCAATAAGGAATTGCCTTGAGTTTCAGCGCTGGGCGCATGATATTGCCGGGCAATGGTGGGGCAGCATCGCCCCGGGAAATTTACGGCATTCTGCGTGCCATGGCTGGAATGTCAACGAAGGAGTGTTGCTGTTGTTCGGCTGGTTGAAGAAAAAAGACCGCAAACAAAGTGCAGCCTTTGCGCTTTACATCAGAATGGTCGAGCAGGCGCGAGACCCTGCATTCTATACACGTCTTGGCGTTGCCGACACGATGGAAGGTCGGTTTGACCTGATTCTGGTGCATGCGTTCGTTCTGTTTCGACGTCTGAAAAAAGACAATGAAAGCCGGGAGCTGGCACAGGAAATCTTTGACGTGATGTTTTCCGACCTTGATCAGAATATGCGTGAGATGGGAATTGGTGACGTCGGAATCCTTAAACGCATCCGGAAAATGTCGGAGTCCTATCACGGTCGCATCGTCGCCTACGAGGAAGGCGTGCAAACTGGCGCCATAGAACTTGCAGCCGCCCTTAACCGCAATCTGTACGCAGATAATGACGCAAGCGACGCACAATTGATGGCCATGGTTGGCTATATCAATGATGCCCTTGCAAATCTTGATCGTCAGAAAACCGAAGAATTACACAACGGCGTCATTCATTTTCCGGCCGTGCCGGAAATCGCTGTTGCACAAACCGAATAGAAAGAGGCCCAAATGCCTGAGCAAATCGCACCTGAGTTTTCCCGTATCGTCAACACTGACGAACAGGTCGGGAAAAAGAACAAAATCGAGATTGAAGCGAACGAAAAAGAGTGTGCTGCACTTGCTGAACGCTTCGAACTGATTGCGATCAACAGTTTGAAGGCGACCCTGACAATCACGACGGCAGGCAACGGCGAAGTCACCCTGCGTGGTCCAATGCATGCCGATATTATTCAGCGTTGTGTCGCAACCCTGGAACCGGTTCCCGAGATTGTCGAAGACGAGGTGGAAGTTCTGTTTTCGCCGCATATTTCCGAAGATGATCTTCCGTCGAATCCCGATGATCTGGATGATCTTTCCGAAGAGGAACTTATGGCTCTTCTTGATCAGCCAGAGCCATTGGTTGATGGCAAAATTGATGTTGGCGAAGTCGTTTCGCAGTTTCTTGCCGTGGCTATGGACCCTTACCCCCGCAAGGATGGTGCAAAAGTCGCCGACGTGGTCAAATCCGAGGATGACGAAGAAGAGCGTCCGAACCCGTTTGCCAAACTTGCGGGCCTTAAGGAACAGCTCGAGAAGAAAAACTAAATTACCATTCTGGTTGCGTGTTTCGTCATGTAAGATATCGCTGAAATGCCGGTCGTTACCGGCATTTCACGCTTTTGAGCGAAAATACGGACCGAAAGCAGAACGGGACTGGCTTTGGGCTGCATATCGGCTTTACCTTGTATCTGGCTGAGAATTCCGGTAATTACGGGCGTTCCGGCATGCCGAAGACAAGTTTCGCCGATTGGCAAGCCTGCCGGTAGATTCCGGTTCAGATGTTTTAGAACAACCATAAGAGAATACATTGCCTGAACAGGTCTGCATATCACTTGACGCGATGGGAGGAGACCACGCGCCCGAGATGGTCGTGGCGGGTGCAGAAATTGCCCTGAAGCGGTTGCCTCATCTTAAATTTTTGATGTTTGGGGATGAAGCGCGGATCAAACCGCTGCTCGCCAAATATCCGGGTCTTGAGGCCGTCACTGAAGTTCGTCATGCCTCGCAAGAGGTGACAATGGATGACAAGCCGTCAGTTGCCTTGCGGCAGCGGCGGGATTCCAGTATGCGGCTGGCCATCAATGCCGTCAAAGAGGGCGATGCACAGGGTGTCGTATCTGCTGGCAATACCGGCGCACTGATGGCAATGGCAAAATTTGTCCTTAAAACGGTTCGTGGCATCGATCGCCCGGCCATCGCGACCTATATGCCAACCCAACGTGGCGAAACCGTCATGCTCGATCTTGGTGCCAACATCGAATGCGATGAAAACAACCTGGTGCAGTTCGCGCTGATGGGTGAGGTTTTCGCACGCATCCTGTTTGGCATTGAAAAGCCGTCTGTCGGTCTGCTCAATGTCGGGATTGAAGAACTCAAAGGTAATGAGTCTGTCAAAAAAGCTGCGGCCATACTTCGCGAAATCGATCTTCCGATCCGTTTCGAAGGGTTTGTCGAAGGTGATGATCTGGCCAAAGGTACGGTGGATGTGATCGTTACTGATGGTTTCACCGGTAACGTTGCACTTAAAACCGCCGAAGGAACTGCACGTTTGCTGGTGCATTTTCTGCGCGAAACTTTCAAAAGCTCATTCTGGGCGAAGGTTGGCTATCTGTTGGCTCGTCGCTCATTGCAGCGTTTCCGTGAACGGATGGATCCGCGCCGTTACAATGGTGCGATGCTGCTTGGCCTGAACGGGATTGCGGTGAAGAGCCACGGTGGCACCGATGCGCTGGGATTCTCGAATGCCATTGGCGTTTGCCATGACCTCATCGCCAACCGGCTAAATGAAACAATCAAGGGCGAACTTGCAGCCTTCGAAGAAGCAATATCCAAAGCGCCTATCGATGAGGAAACCATCGCCCTCGCAGCTGGCCAGGCCGACTGATACTGTCCCAACTATTCCCACTAAAACTGGCGGTTCTTAAATCATGACTGTTCGTTCTCGCATTATTGGTTGCGGATCATATCTTCCTTCGAATGTTGTAACCAATGATGAGCTGGCAAAGCGCGTCGATACGTCTGATGAGTGGATCGTTGCCAGGACTGGAATACGCCAGCGCCACGTAGCTGCGGAGGGTGAAACCACCAGTGATCTGGCGGTTGCGGCTGCCACGCGCGCTATGGAGCATGCGGGTGTAACTGCAGCCGATATCGACATGATCATTGTTGCGACGGCAACACCCGATAATACTTTCCCGGCCACGGCCACAAAGGTTCAGCATCGTCTTGGTGTTGTCGGTTTTGCGTTTGATGTTCAGGCGGTCTGCTCGGGCTTTGTCTATGCACTGACCACCGCCGATATGTATATTCGCAACGGTCAGGCAAAAACTGTTCTTGTGATCGGGGCCGAGACATTTTCTCGCATTCTTGATTGGGAAGACCGCCGTACATGCGTTTTGTTCGGTGATGGGGCTGGCGCAGTTGTTCTTCAGGCTGTCGAAGGGCAGGGAACGATCAAGGATCAGGGTATTCTTGCAAGTCGGCTGCATTCAGATGGCAGCAAATACGAACTTCTTTATGTTAATGGCGGCCCATCTTCAACGCAGACCGTGGGGTATCTTCAGATGGAAGGCAAAGAAGTCTTCCGTCATGCTGTGACCAATCTTGCCGGTGTTATTCGTGAAGTTCTTGCTGATACCGGGCTGGAAGCATCGGATATTGACTGGCTGGTCCCGCATCAGGCAAACCGCCGCATTCTGGATAGCACCGCTAAAAAGTTTGGTATTTCCGAAGATAAGGTGGTGATCACAGTTGATCGTCACGCAAACACATCAGCAGCGTCGATTCCCCTGGCACTGGCAGAAGCGGTTCATGATGGACGTATTCAGCGCGGTGACATTGTTATTCTGGAAGCAATGGGCGGCGGCTTTACCTGGGGTGCGGCACTCGTGCGATGGTAAAGCAGAAATTTCCCTGCAATATCCGTGAAAAACAAAGCATTTGCTTAAAAAGCACAACATTCTGCCTTAAAGCAATGTATCCTGTTGATATTGACTGATTTCGCTACCAGATATAGCCTTGTGTATAAAGTCCCGTTTTAAGGAGGCGGCCAGTTATGTCGGAAGCTACGATTACCCGCGCGGATCTCGCCGAAGCCGTTTATCAGGAAGTCGGTTTGTCGCGTAACGAGTCCGCCCAGTTGCTGGAAACGGTACTCGATGAAATTTCTTCTGCACTGATCAAAGACGAAGTCGTCAAGATTTCCTCCTTTGGCAGTTTCTCTGTCCGTCAGAAAGGGCAGCGCATCGGTCGTAACCCCAAAACGGGCGAAGAAGTACCGATCCTGCCACGCAAGGTACTTGTGTTCCGGCCGTCGCAGGTGCTGAAAGCACGCATTAACGCTTAAGAACCGAACTCATGAAAAATCACTTGGGGGCTGTGGCGGATAACCGCCGCACAGCGAAGTCTGACTCTGCGTTTCGTACAATTAGCGAAGCAGCAAAAGAACTGGGCCTGCAGCAGCATGTCCTGCGTTTTTGGGAATCCAAGTTTCCCCAGATCAAGCCGATGAAACGTGCTGGCGGGCGTCGTTACTACCGCCCGGAAGACTTGGTGTTACTGGCAGATATCCGTTCTTTGCTCCATAATCAGGGATATACGATCAAGGGCGTGCAAAAGCTGCTGGATCAGCACAAAGGAAAGTTGCCTTCCGAAATTGCAGTTGCTTCTTTGACGGAAACAGCGGATCTCGCTTCGGATCAAATACAACCTCCTGTCGCAGTGTCTGGCAACGTAACCGCACTCGATAAAATTGCTCTGACGAACCTTTTGGGTGAATTGGAAGACCTGCAGGGCATCCTTAAGTCGGCCTTGGGGCAGGCGGGAAAAAATACGTAAAAACCATTTGCGTCTTTGGGCTTGCGCGGCTATTTATCGAGCCGCGCCAAACGGCGCATTTACGGTCGGAGCGTGGCGCAGCCTGGTAGCGCACCTGCATGGGGTGCAGGGGGTCGGAGGTTCGAATCCTCTCGCTCCGACCAATTTAGTCTCTCTCAAAATTTGATCTGAACCCTGTTGTCCTGTCGAGGCTACAGCGTCAATCGCGCAAGCATTTCCAAGACGTCATTATCACCAAATCGGAACAGAATTATTTCGCCTGAGCTTGGATAAACACCGGTCAATGCGGTAATGTTCACCTGATGGGTGATCAACAGGGTATTGCTGTCTTCGGGAAGTGCGCGAAGTCGGTAAATGATTTGATCTGTCTGTATTTTCTTGTTGCTACCATCGCGGAAAAACGAATTCAGAGCAGGTGTCTCAGTCACGTTGCCAAGTCCGAGTAATTTGGCTGTTTCCAAACAGCGACACCACTGACTGCTGAGAATTACGTCGAACATTATGCCCGCTTCACGCACGCGCGCCCCTATTGCACGTGCTTGATTGCGACCAGCCTCGTCCAGGTTTCGCTGGGTATTACAATCGCCAATCACAAAGTTTTTGGGATCGCCAGTGCCCGGCGCGATGGCATGTCGCATCAGCGCATGCACTCCGGGCTGGCGCCATATATCCAACGAATGGGGCACATCTGCTGCCTTGACGCTGTGGAGAACAAACGAGCAAACGAAAGTTAGGGCGACAATCGTATTTCTGATACATGAACGCATGGTGCGGCACCCCCATTGGCAAAAAGTTATTGAACTTGATACCCGAGAACGTGCTGATCAGATCAGTTGAGCGGCAGCTGGGGGCTTGGATCTATTATGCCTTGTTATCTGTAACGGAGGTAGCGACCCGACGGCCTTCATCTGTCAGTTTGCAGATCAGCCAATCCGGTTTTATCGGGTTATCGAACCATGGTGCAGCCCATCCGTGATCGATGCAGCTTTTGACCGTTTTTTCACTAATCTGTTTGCCGTTGGTATCAAAAAGCGGCAGCTTTCCGCCAGGCTGGCTTAGGCCGCGGCGCAACCAATCGAGTTGTACCTGTGTCGGTTTCACCTGCTTTTCCCCGTCATAGCGCCTTCGGGCAGGATGTCGCGCCCGGTTGGCGTAATGTAATGACCAAGCTATATATTGCAGTTAAGTGTGACGGATAATCAACAGGGGAGCAATCATGATGACGAACGATCCCTTCGAGCAGAGCGATATGGTGTTTCTTTACGTGACGGTGCCAGATATGGAAGTCGCACGCGTGATCGCAGGTGGTGCCGTCCGAGAGCGATTTGCGGCCTGTGCAAACATTTTACCACGAATGGTCGCGGTCTATGAATGGGACGACGACATTGAGGAAGAAAATGAAATGATCGTCATTTTGAAAACAAGGTCTTCGGTGGCGAAGGACCTTGCCGGCTGGATCGCCGATCACCATCCATACGAGGTTCCTTGTATCCTTGAGATTCCCCTTGGCAGAGGAAACGCCCCGTACGTGAATTGGTTGCGAAATCAGGTTAATAAAGCAAAAGCCCCGAAGTGATTGCATAGGGGACACTGGGCCCCTAGGATGGCCGAAATTTTACATATTACGAAGTGACCAATGAACCAGCTTGCAAAATTGGCCCTTGAAATGGGGCCGCTCATTCTCTTTTTCGCTGTAAATGCAACAACCAATCTAATGACTGCTACCGCAGTTTTTGTGGCTGCCACTGTTGTGTCGCTGATCACTTCGTTTCTGGCTGCCAGAACGATTCCCGTAATGCCGTTGATTGGCGGGGTTTTTGTGATCGTGTTTGGCGGATTGACTCTTTATCTGGACAACGATCTGTTCATTAAAATCAAACCGACCATCGTCAATTTGCTTTTTGCGGCAATTCTGTTTGGCGGTTTGATGGCAGGAAAATTGTTTTTGAAGCTGGTTCTGGAAAGCGCGTTCAAGGCGACTGACGAAGGTTGGCGCATCCTGACCTGGCGTTGGAGCATATTCTTTATTGTCCTCGCCGTGATCAATGAAATCGTCTGGCGTAATTTCTCGACCGATACCTGGGTCGCCTTCAAAGTTTGGGGAATCATGCCTTTGACGATGGTATTCGGCATGGCACAAGTGCCGATATTGATGAAACATCAGTTGCCGGAAGAAGAGGGTGGCTCACCCGCAGCATAATCAGTTCAAGCTTAACGAATAAATATAAGGCCGTGAAACAAGTCCCGGCCTTTCACTTCATTTGTATGTGATTATTCGACTGGCAGGGCGATACTTACGACTGCCTGTGCCGCTATACCTTCCTCGCGACCAGTGAAGCCAAGACGCTCGGTCGTGGTCGCTTTGACATTGACCCGATCAACATCAATCCCCAGTATTTCCGAAACCTTTTCCCGCATGCCCCTGGTATGAGGTCCGATCTTTGGGCGTTCGCAAATCAGCGTGATATCCGCGTTGATGATGCGGCCACCTCGTTCGCGGATAAGTTTGACCGCATGATAAACAAACTGGTCGGATGCCGCACCTTTCCATTTCATGTCGGATGGCGGGAAATGCTGACCGATATCACCGGCACCAATCGCCCCAAGCAATGCATCTGTAAGGGTGTGCAATCCGACATCTGCATCGGAATGACCATCAAGACGTGCGGTGTGAGGCACAGATACCCCACACAAAATACAATGATCTCCCGGCGCAAAGCGATGAACATCAAAACCTGTGCCAACCCGAAACTCTTCGCGGATCATTTTCTTATTTTCTTTCTTTAAATTAGAACCAGTGTACAACCGGTCATGCGCACGATCCATATCGTCAGGGCGCGTAATTTTATCGTTTGCAACATTACCCTCGACACAGATTACATCAAGGCCAAGCTGCTCGAGAAGGGCCGCATCGTCGGTGAACTCCAATCCTTCAAATTGCTTGTGCGCTTCAAGAATTGTTGCGAAATGGAAGCCCTGTGGTGTCTGGGCGCGATGAAGTTGTGCGCGCGGAATTGTCTTTTCAATAAAGCCCGAAAGACCTGCTTGTTTTATGGTATCCATAACGGGCAAGGTCGGAATTGCACCAGAATGTTCTGACAACGCATTAACGACGCGCAAAATAACATCGTCGGAAATCCCGGGTCTTGCCGCATCATGTATGAGCACATAGTCCGGGTTTTCATCTGCCAGTGATCGCAATCCGTTCAGAACCGACTGTTGTCTTGTCAGGCCTCCGGCGATCGGTTCCGGCAGCGATAACCCGTTCATGGCGTCATCGTAGCGATCCCGATGGTCCGGATTATAAATCACCCGGATCATTTCAAGCGGCACAAGCTTTGCGAAACTCTCGATACAGTGCCGCAACAATGGCTTTCCGCCAAGCAGATGATATTGTTTTGGTATCGGGTCGCCAAATCTGCTACCGCTGCCTGCAGCAACGATGACAACTGCGATTTTTTTGGTCATAAACGTTCATGCCGTGACTTGTCTGAATTGCGCCGCAGGCTATCTTTCTGCGAAGACTTTGCCAAGTCGCCATTTGCCCGATCTTATGACGTAAACAGCTTCAGTCCGGATCCGAACATGCTCGCTGCCGTTCTTCACATTTTGTGCCTGTTGCCGTTGACCACGCAAATCATGCGGCGTGATCCTCAACGTGATGTCTGGCTGTTTACCTCGATTTGCATAGCGGCTTTGGGCACCGTTGTGGTTCTTGGATTAACCGGCGAAGAAGTGCAATCGCGCGGCTTTACAGCGGCTTTGCATTGGTCCGAGCTCTCGGTAATCCTGATTTTTGGCGGGCTTGTTATTTGCAAAGGGCCGAAACAGATATGGCGCCTTGCCGGTTATATCGGGGGATATCTTTTACTGTTTGGTGGAATTGCCGGGTTTTTCAATGTGTTCGAGCCGGTTTTCGACCCATCAGTATCAGAGCCGGTTCTTTATTCCGGTTGGCTATGGGTGCATATCGGAACGTCTCTAGTGACCTATGCACTCGTTACTTTGGCGGCAATAGCGGCAATGGCATATATCGTTCAGGAAAATGCCCTAAAGAACAGGCGGCCCAATCGCTGGAGCCGCCGCCTGCCGCCTTTGCGTGACAGTGAATATATGCTGGTTGGTTTTCTTAAATGGTCTGCTTGGGTTCTTGTTGTTGGCATTTTCACCGGTTTTGCACTACGTCAGGTCGAAGATCAGTCGCTTTTCTATCTTGATCACAAAATGCTTTTGACCCTGCTTGGCTTCGCTGTGATTTGTGCTCTGATCTTCATTCATGAAAAATCCACCTTGCGGGGCCGAATGGCAGTGCGATTTGTTCTTGGGGCGTGGCTTCTGCTTACGCTGGCATTCCCTGGGGTGCGATTTGTCAGTGGATATCTGATCGGTTGATCCGGGCCTATATATTCGACAATTCGCTTAGAGTTGTTGCAACGCGGCGCCAGTTTCATTAATCTGCCCAAGTTTTAGGCAATCGGATTTTCTTCATGTCTTTGCAGATCGGTTCTGTAACCGTGCCAGAGAATGTCATTCTGGCACCGATGTCAGGTGTGACTGACCTTCCTTTCCGGCAACAGGTGCGCCAGTTTGGCGGCCACCTTGTTGTGTCGGAAATGATTGCGTCTGATGCCATGACACGCATTCAGCGCCATCAGAAAGAAGTGCGCAAGATGCACGGTGATTGTGCAGCCGAGAGCCCGCTTTCCGTTCAGCTTGCCGGGACCGAACCCGATGAAATGGCTTTGGCCGCAAAGATGAATGAAGATCGCGGTGCGATGATCATCGATATTAATATGGGCTGTCCGGCAAAAAAAGTCACAAAGGGTTATGCCGGTTCGGCCCTGATGCGCGATGAAAAGCTTGCTGCGGATATCATAAAGGCAACCGTTGACGCTGTTTCCGTGCCTGTGACGCTCAAGATGCGTTTGGGGTGGGATGACGATAATCGTAATGCGCCGCGGCTGGCGAAAATTGCCGAGGAACTTGGCATTGCGATGTTGACCATTCATGGGCGCACGCGTTGTCAGTTTTACAAGGGTGATGCTGATTGGGGTGCAATTGGGCTGGTCAAACAGGCCGTATCGATCCCGGTCATTGGCAATGGCGATGTCAACAGAGAAGAAGACGCAGCAGAACTTCTGAAACGTTCTGGTGCTGACGGTGTCATGGTAGGACGCGGCGCACAAGGTCGACCGTGGTTTTTGGCGCAGGTTTCACATTACCTGAAAACAGGCACCAAACTGGCTGCACCGTCGCTTGATGTGCAGATGGAAACCATTCTGCGTCACTATGATGCGATGATTGATCATCACGGGCAGCAAGGCGTGCGGATCGCCAGAAAGCATCTGGCTTGGTACTGCAACAGCTTGCGCAATGCGACGGAATTTCGCCGTGTTATTAACCAGTTAAGTGATCCATCTGAAGTCAGGAGTCAAATCAGGGCTTTCTATGAGCCACTGATTGAGAATACCGAAAACCAGGCTGCTGCCTGAGAATAACAAGAACCAAATAGCTATTTTATCGGGGAAACTTTGAATGAGACTTGGATTTGGCAAAGGGAACGGGGTAGATCCGACTGGCGTGCTTAATGCAATTGCCAGTGCGGTTATCGTTTCTGATCGGGATGGCAAAATCCGCTTCGTCAATCAGGCGACGGAACAGCTGTTCAATACCAGCGCCGCCGTCCTCTGCCGCAGCAATCTCAAGGATTTCATTCCAGGTGACAGCCCGGTTTTTTCTCTTATCACTCAGGCAATTGACGAAGCGACCCTCGTGGCTGATCATAATCTTCTGATCGAAAGCCCGAAAATTGGCAAACATACAGTAAACCTGACCGTGGGTTCGATGCCAGATGAACCCGACTGTGCCGTTTTGACATTCGAGCCGCGCTCTATCGCGCAAAAGATTGATAATCAGCTGTTGAGCCGGAACTCAGCCCGCTCGGTAAGTGCAATGGCGGCAATCCTTGCACACGAGATCAAAAACCCGCTTTCGGGTATCCGTGGTGCGGCTCAATTGCTTGAGCAGACCTCAAACGAGGACGACAGGGTCCTGACGCGTCTGATCTGTGACGAGGCAGATCGTATTGTCGACCTTGTTGATCGTATGGAAATCTTTTCTGATAAACCGATGGAACGCGGTGCAGTCAATATCCATACCGTGCTTGAACATGTCCGCAGGCTAGCCGAAAACGGCTTTGGCAAACATCTGGCATTCGAAGAAATCTATGACCCATCGCTGCCACCGGTTTTCGGGAATAGGGATCAGCTTATTCAGGTGTTTTTGAACCTTTTGAAGAATGCGGGCGAAGCCGTTGATCATGATAGAGGTCATATTGTGATATCGACCCGCTATCAGCACGGTGTTCGCCTTGCTGTTGCAGGCGGTGATGCACGTGTGCATTTGCCGTTGGTCGTGTCTGTACGTGACAACGGACCAGGAATTGCACCCGACATGCGCGAAAGCCTGTTTGACCCGTTCGTAACAACAAAACCAACCGGCTCAGGATTGGGGTTGGCCTTGGTGGCCAAGATTATCAATGACCACGGTGGTGTGATTGAGGTTAAAGATGCACCGGGGGGCGGTGCCGAATTCCAGATCATGCTGCCAATCTATAACCGCACGCTGGCTGAAGATGTCGGTGCGGGCAATATAATTAAGAACAAGGAAGAAACCGTATGAGCCCGAGCCCGGCCAGAATTCTTGTTGCTGATGACGACCGTGCAATCCGTACCGTTCTGACACAGGCTTTGTCGCGTCAGGGTCATGAGGTGCGAAGCACCGGTCACGGACGGACCTTGTGGGACTGGATCGCTGACGGGGATGGCGATCTGGTAATCACAGACGTGATGATGCCGGACGAAAACGGGCTCGACATGGTTCCGCGTATCCGCAAACTGCGTCCGGACTTGCGTGTGATCGTCATGAGCGCGCAAAACACTCTGATGACAGCGGTAAAAGCAGCCCAGAGAGGGGCTTTTGAGTATCTTCCAAAACCGTTTGATTTGAATGAGTTGATAAGCATCGTTGATCGGGCACTCGAAACGCCACAGGCTGATGAGAATGCCAAATCCTCTGATGATGAAGGGGATGATCGTCTGCCTCTGATCGGTCGATCATCGGCGATGCAGGAAATTTACCGTGCTCTCGCCCGTCTGATGAACACCGACCTTACCGTCATGGTGACAGGAGAAAGTGGCACCGGTAAAGAGTTGGTGGCTCGTGCGCTGCACGAATATGGCGGACGTCGCCACGGCCCGTTCGTTGCCATCAACATGGCGGCCATTCCGCGCGAGCTTATCGAAAGTGAGCTTTTTGGCCATGAAAAAGGGGCCTTTACCGGAGCTAACGAGCGCAAGGTAGGCCGGTTTGAACAGGCTGAGGGCGGAACGCTATTTCTTGATGAAATAGGTGACATGCCGCTTGAGGCACAGACCCGATTACTGCGTGTCTTGCAGGAAGGTGAATATACCCGTGTTGGCGGGCGCACACCGATCCGTGTGAATGTCCGCATCGTTGCTGCAACCCACAGGGATCTGCGCAAGCTGATCCGCGAAGGCACCTTCCGCGAAGATTTGTTCTATCGTCTTAATGTCGTTCCAATCCGGCTACCGTCATTGCGTGAAAGGCTGGAAGACATTCCCGAGTTGGTCAATCACTTCCTCATGCAGGCCAGTGAAGAGGGGTTGCCTCGCAAGACACTTTCAGCCGAGGCCATGGCGCGCTTAAAATCCCATCGATGGCCTGGAAATATACGCGAACTGGAAAATATGGTTCGCCGTTTGACTGCGCTCTATTCGCATGACGTGATTGGCGTCGATGTTATCGAAACGGAGTTTTCGGAAAACAGCATCAGTGAAGCCGCACCGGTTGGGGAACCGCAGTCTCTAGCGGAATCGATCGAACGTCATGTTCGCGAATACTACGATGCCCATGACGAAGACCTTCCTTCAAGCGGCCTGTATGATCGTATATTGCGCGAAATGGAACGTCCGTTGCTGACTGTTACACTGGAAGCTACCCGTGGTAATCAGGTGAAAGCGGCCGAGGTTCTGGGACTTAACCGGAATACATTGCGCAAGAAAATCCGCGATCTCGGACTGGAAGTCGTCAGGGGCGCAAAATGACCGAAGCCGGACGACCCGTCACCAGTCGTCTGATGCGTTCAGGATTTGTCAGATTTCTGGGTCGATTAAGCCAGTCGCGCAAGTTTGCGATTGGTCTGGTCTGTGCCGGGCTTATATCGGTTCTGGCGACCTATCTTGCCATGACTGGTACTGCTCCACTGCGGCCGGAACCACGTCTGATCATCCTGCTGTTAAACATTGATCTTATTCTTGTTTTGGCGCTTGCCACACTGGTTGCGCGCAAGCTGGTTCAGATTTGGGCGGAACGACGGCGTGGCACGGCCGGTGCCAAGCTTCACACAAGAATGGTTCTACTGTTCTCGCTGGTGGCGGTGACCCCAGCCATTATCGTTGCTATTTTTTCCGCATTGTTTCTGCATTTCGGTATTCAGGGATGGTTCAGTGATCGAATCAGAACTGCCGTCGAAGAAAGCATGGTCATTGCAGAGGCATATCTGAAAGAACATCAGGAGCTTATCCGGGCCGATGTTCTGGCAACGGCCAATGATCTTCAACGTCTTGGCGTCAATTTTGCGACAGACAGAGAGCGCATCAACCGAATACTGACGGCTCAGGCCGATGCCCGCGGATTGCCGGAAGCCGTGATAATTGACGGAAGCGGCGCCGTACTTGCGCAATCCGACTACAGTTTTTCCTACGATCCGGTCCTGTCACCAATTCCACAGGAAGTCTATGATCGGGCGCGAAACAACGATGTTGTTCTGCTTTTGGGGAATACGGACAACCGTATTCGCGCCATGGCGCATCTCGACAGTTTCATTGACGGGTATCTTCTGGTCGGCCGGTTTGTTGATCCCAATGTTCTTGAACGTATCGACAAGGCCAGAAAGGCGGTAACTGCGTACGAAAACCTTGAAGGTGAACGGTCCGGGATTGTCATCACCTTCGTGATGATTTTCGTGCTGATTGCCGTTGTCTTGCTTCTGGCAGCAGTGACTTTGGGGCTTATGGTTGCAACACGCTTGGTCGAACCGATTTCCCAATTGATTGTGGGGGCAGAAAAGGTCCGTGACGGCGATTTGACCTTCCGTGTTCCGCTTGCAGGTCAGGAAGACGAACTTGAAGCACTAACCCGTGCTTTCAACCGCATGACATCCCAGCTTGATACGCAGCGTACCGAGCTGGTCGCGGCCAATCGACTGAATGACGAGCGCCGCCGGTTTACCGAGGCAATTCTGGGTGGTGTGACTGCCGGTGTGATCGGGCTTGATGCAGAATGCCACATCAATCTGCCAAACCGCAGTGCTTCCGACCTTATGGGGATTGATCTTGACGGGGCTATCGGGCAGTCAATTTGCGAGGTAATCCCGGAATTCTCCGAACTTTTCGAAGACTTGCACAAGGAAGGCGATCGAAGCAGATCGCGGCAGATTGAAATCCGACGGGATGGTTTGGCCCTGATGCTTTTGGCGAGGGTAACGGTCGAGCGCGCGGAGGACCGGTCTATTTTCGGTTATGTTGTGACTTTTGACGATGTAACGGAACTTCAGACCGCGCAGCGTATGGCTGCCTGGGCCGACGTTGCGCGCCGCATCGCGCACGAAATCAAAAACCCACTGACACCGATACAATTATCGGCAGAGCGTTTAAAGCGTCGATATCTCAAGGAAATTCAAAGCGATACCGAAGTGTTTAAAACCTGTACCGACACGATTATTCGTCAAGTCGGAGACATCGGACGTATGGTCGACGAATTCTCAAGTTTTGCGAGAATGCCATCACCGAAGATGAAATCTGAAAAGATTGTTGATCTGGTCAAAAGTGCGGTATTCCTTCAAAAGCAGGCCTACAATAAAATAACGTATGATTTCGATCCGAAAGCAGGCCGTGATATTGAAGTTTCATGCGATGCTCGACAGGTCAATCAGTGCCTAACCAATACCCTTAAAAATGCCGCTGAGGCGATTGACGGACGTGAAGGGGACGAAAGCGAATTGCCGCCGGGCCGTATTGAAATTTCTGTGACACGCTCTGATGAACATCAACGCATCTACGTTACGGTCTCCGATAATGGCAAAGGTTTGCCCGTTGAAAATCGTGAGAGACTAACCGAACCCTACGTAACAACGCGGTCAAAAGGTACTGGTCTGGGGCTTGCAATCGTCAAGAAAATCATGGAAGACCATGGCGGAGAGCTTATACTTGCTGACGGTGTTGAGAGCGGAGCAACGGTTACACTGGCCTTTCCAGTCGCAGGTAAGCATATAACTGCAGAAGAAACTGCAGATAGCACCTCTTTGAACAACTGATCCTGTTGTTTCATCAGCAATAATTTTAGATACGGGCATATTGGTCACGACATGGCGCACGATATTCTGATCGTCGATGATGAAGAAGATATCCGGGCACTGATCGCCGGAATCCTCGAAGACGAAGGGCACAAAACCCGACAGGCAGGTTCAAGCCAGGAAGCGTTGTCAGAGGTTGCCGCACGGCGGCCGAGTCTGGTGATTCTTGATATCTGGATGGACGAAAGCGATCACGATGGTATCGAGACTCTGAAACTGATCAAGCGTGAACATAGTGAAGTGCCTGTCGTCATGATTTCGGGACATGGCAACATCGAAACGGCACTGGAAGCGTCACGTAACGGTGCATATGATTTCATTGAGAAGCCATTCAATACGGATCGGCTGTTGCTGGTCGTCGAACGCGCAATCGACGATGCCCGCCTGCGCCGGGAGAACCGCGAACTGACCATGCGGGCAGGGGGAGACACCGAACTGGTTGGTTGTTCTTCTGTCATTAATGGATTGCGCCAGGCGATTGACCGTGTGGCCCGCACTGGAAGCCGAATTTTGATTTCGGGCCCGGCGGGTTCGGGAAAGGAAGTCGTTGCGCGTCTGATCCACAAAAATTCTGCCCGTGCCGAAGCACCTTTTGTTGTTTTGAATTGCGCGAATATTTCGCCCGGTACAATGGAAGAATCACTGTTTGGTGCCGTCGCTGCGGCCAATCGGGAAGCACGTACAGGTGTGCTGGAACTCGCACATGGTGGAACCTTGCTGCTTGATGAAGTGGCAGATATGCCATTGGAAACGCAGGGTAAAATCGTTCGCGTTCTGCAGGAGCAGACATTCGAGCGCGTCGGTGGCTCTGTGCCCGTTAGCGTGGATGTACGCGTTATTGCAACAACCGCGCGAGATCTGGAAGAAAGGATTGCGGAGCAGCGGTTTCGTCAGGACTTGTACTATCGCCTGAATGTCGTGCCGTTGCAGGTTCCGTCCCTGCAGCAGCGTCGTGACGATATCCCTGACCTCGCAGAATGGTTTCTTGTACGCTATGCAGAGGCAACCGGGCTCCCAAAACGCAAGCTTTCCGCAGAAGCACTCGCCGCATTGCATTCATACGACTGGCCCGGGAATGTTCGGCAATTGCGCAACGTAATCGAACGTCTGATGATCATGATGGCACCAGATGACAGTACGGATGTCATCAGTGGCAAAATGCTGCCATCTGAGTTGTTTGAAGATGTTCCGGTATCTTTGAATTTTGATAAAACCAGTGAAATCATGGCATTGCCTCTACGCGAAGCCCGCGAGATGTTCGAAAAGGAATATCTTCAAACGCAGGTGGAACGTTTTGGCGGGAATATTTCCAAAACTGCAAGCTTTGTCGGTATGGAACGTTCTGCCTTGCATCGAAAACTCAAAAGTCTGGGCGTGAATGGGGAGCGTGCGGAATAATCCGCCATCGCGATCCGGAGCTTTTGAACGGGAGACGAAACAATGAAGGTCATCATTTGCGGCGCCGGGCAGGTGGGCTTCCACATTGCCAAATATCTTGCTGCAGAAAACAATGATGTGACAGTTATCGACCAGTCGGAAGAACTTGTTCGCAAGATTTCCGATACGTTGGAAGTCAAAGGCATCATTGGCTTTGGATCGCATCCTGACGTTTTACAGCAAGCTGGTGCCGATGAAGCTGACATGCTGATCGCCGTGACCTTTGCCGATGAAGTCAACATGACGGCTTGTCAGGTTGCTCATTCCCTGTTCAATGTACCGACAAAAATTGCCCGAATTCGCAGTCAGACCTATCTGCAACCGGAATGGGCCAGCTTGTTCGGCCGTGAAAAGCTGCCGATTGATGTGGTCATTTCGCCGGAAATGGAAGTGGCCCGTGCTGTCGCACGTCGTTTGCGCGCGCCGGGCGCCTTTGACATGATCCCGTTTGCGGATGACAAGGTCAAAATTCTTGGGCTGAGGTGCAATGAAGATTGCCCGGTAATCAATACGCCACTTCGGCAATTACACCAGCTTTTCCCTGATTTGAATATTTCGATCCTTGGGATGATCCGCAATGACAAGCCGGTTTATCCCAAGGGTGATGATCAGATGCTGGCAGGCGATCTGGTCTATCTGGCCGTATCCAGCGATCAGGTGGATCGTGCAATGTCGGCCTTTGGTCACGAAGATCCTGAAGCGCGACGGATTGTGATATTCGGTGGCGGCAACATTGCGCTGTTTCTTGCCGAGGAAATCAATCAGAATTTCCCCGGTGTAACCACGCGTCTGATCGAGGCTGATCCGGAACGTGCCCGTTTCGTTGCACAGAAATTACCGAAGAAAAGCGTGGTTCTGCGCGGTGACGTGCTTGATCCAGAACTGCTGGAAGAAGCAAATGTCGGAAACGCAGAAGCCGTTGTGGCACTGACCAACGATGATGAAACCAATATACTGTCGTCACTTCTGGCGAAGCGGTACGGCTGCCCGCGAGCACTGACCCTGATCAACAAGAGCACTTATACGTCGCTGGTGTCGGAACTTGGCGTTGACGTTGTTATCAGCCCGCGTATGACAACAGTTTCGACCATTTTGCATCATGTACGACGTGGTCGAATTCGTGCTGTGCACAGTCTTTCCGAGGGATTTGGAGAGGTTCTGGAAGCCGAAGCACTTGAGACAGCGCCGATTGTAGGCAAGGCTATCAAGGATATCGCCATGCCCGCAGGCGTGGTTTTTGGGGCCATCCTCCGAGATGATGAAGTGGTTATGCCACGTGCAAACACTGTAATCGAGGCCAATGACCGGATTGTCGTCTTTGCTGGTTCGGAACAGATCAAGAAAGTCGAGAAGATGTTCGCTGTTCGACTTGAATATTTCTAAAAAAACAGCGGTGAGGAAAACATTCCTTGCACGAATGAAACCGACTTTGATGCGCGGATATTTCTATGTCAGATAAAATGCTTCTTCCTCCTAAGGCGGTTATTTTTGATTGGGACAACACGCTTGTTGATAGCTGGGAAACCATTCAGGCAGCGCTTAATCTGACATTTGATGATTTTGGCAAAGAACGTTGGAATTTGGCCGAGACCAAAACGCGTGTAGCACGCTCGTTGCGTGACAGCTTTCCAACCTTGTTTGGCGATGATCTCTGGGAGGAAGCCAAAGACAGGTTCTATGCCCATTTCAAGGCAATTCATCTTGAAACCCTGACCCCGCTGACGGGGGCCTATGATCTGTTAATGGCACTTCGTGAACAGGGGACTTATCTCGGGGTGGTTAGCAACAAGAACGGAAATTTCCTGCGTTCCGAAGTTGCCCATCTTGACTGGGGCCATTTTTTTGGTGGCGTTGTCGGAGCGACAGATGCCCAAAATGACAAACCGGCGGCTGATCCAGTACATCTGGCCATGGGCGACTCTGCTGCGGCGCAATATGAGAATCTGTGGTTTGTTGGTGATAGTGTTGTCGATATTCAGTGTGCGCGGAATGTTGGTGCGACGGCGATATTGATCGGAGACGAAATTACCGGTCACGGGGATGCCACGAATTCCGCGAACTCTTAGCCCAGATTGGCATTTCCCCGATTGCGAAGCGCTTGTAAGGCTTGTAAAAAGCTTTGCGAAAGTCTTATAGTTCAGTCAGGTCATAAAAATGGGGCCGGAGCCGTAACAGACAGAAAAGTCATCGGTTCTGCATTTTCCTTGACCACCCGAAACGATAAAAACGCTCATAAAAGAAGGCTAGGTCTAACCAATGGCGGAAAAATCACAAAATGTTCAGGACGTATTCCTGAATTATTGCCGTAAAAACAAAACGCCGGTTACCGTGTTTCTGGTCAACGGAGTCAAATTGCAGGGCATCATTACCTGGTTTGACAATTTCTCAGTTTTGCTGCGGCGCGATGCTCACACCCAGCTCGTTTACAAACATGCGATTTCGACAGTAATGCCGACGACGCCGATTAAACTGTTTGATCCGAGCCAGCCTGCGGACGAAGAAAATAGCTGACGAATCTCTGACTGCGGGGGCTAACGGCGAAGATGACAGCCCCCGGGTCCTCGTTTTCCATCCGGAACTTAAACGTGCGGATCAGGCTGGATCCTGGCGCGACGCGTCGTCGCGACTGGAAGAAGCCGTCAGCCTGACCGGCGCACTGGATTTTGATGTAGTGGGCGCAGATGTTGTGCCCATTGCGAAAACACGACCGGCAACCCTGTTCGGGACTGGTGTGGTCGAGCGTCTGGGCAATCAGATCAAAGCCGAAGAAGCCGACATTGTTATGATCAATGGTCAGCTTTCCCCGATCCAGCAGCGTAATCTGGAGCGTGAATGGAAATGCAAGGTCATCGACCGGACGGGCCTTATCCTCGAAATCTTTGCCGACCGTGCGCGCACCCGCGAGGGGCGATTGCAGGTTCAACTGGCGTTGCTAAGCTATCAGAAGTCTCGTCTGGTTCGGACATGGACACACCTTGAACGTCAGCGCGGCGGTCGTGGCTTCCTTGCCGGTCCGGGTGAACGTCAGATCGAAATCGACCGTCGATTGATTGGAGACAAGCTCGCAAAGCTCCGCCGCGAACTGGAAGAAGTCAAACGGACGCGTGAACTTCACCGCGAAGCGCGCCGTCGGGTCCCTTATCCGATTGTGGCGCTTGTCGGGTACACCAACGCAGGAAAATCAACACTGTTCAATCAATTAACGGTGTCTGATGTTTTTGCCGAAGAC
This sequence comes from Thalassospira lucentensis, assembly GCF_032921865.1. NCBI lineage: Bacteria > Pseudomonadati > Pseudomonadota > Alphaproteobacteria > Rhodospirillales > Thalassospiraceae > Thalassospira > Thalassospira lucentensis. The sequence goes on along the minus strand of NZ_CP136684.1, from coordinate 3,807,597 downwards.
ATGTTGTTTGCAACGCTTGATCCGACCATGCGTGGATTGGAGCTGCCAAGCGGTCGAAAGGTCATCCTGTCTGATACCGTGGGATTCGTTTCGGACCTGCCTCATGATCTTGTGGCCGCATTCCGGGCCACGCTTGAAGAAGTTCTTGAAGCCGATCTGATCGTGCATGTTCGCGACGCGTCTTCGCACGAAGCGGAGGCCCAAAAGCTTGATGTTCTTGAAGTTCTTAAAGCATTGGGACTGCAAAAAGCGATTGATGGCGAAGAACTGGTAGAAGCGCTGAATAAATGCGATCAGCTTGAAGGCGAAGACCTGACAGCGGTACAGGAATATTCATCGCGAAACGCCAACACAATCGCGATTTCCGCGATCAAAGGCACGAACTGCGATGCCTTGCTGGCATTGATCGAAGATCGTCTAACCGAGGATATGCCGATTTTCGAAGTGCTTGTTCCTTATTCGGACGGAAAGGCACTGGCACGGCTGTATGAGCAAGGAGAAGTCCTGAAGCGTCTGGATGGTGAGAATGGTATTTCGGTGCAGGTTCGCATTGATGATAGTCGCGTCGGTCGTTTTGAAGACTGGTGTGCAAAATCCGGGTTCGATCCTCACCTCGTATAGGCAGGATCGAACCCCTAATTAAAACTGGAAAGGAACAAAGCGTGCGCAGCGTCGATATGGATAAGATTACCGAAATTATCCGCGAAGTATCGGCCGAGGAAATAGCACCACGCTTTGGCCAGTTGGAAGAAAGCGATATCGATACCAAGAGCCATGCCATGGACCTGGTGACAATCGCCGATACGGAGGCAGAACGGGTTCTGACAAGACGTTTTTGCGACCTTTTGCCTGGCAGTGTTGCGCTGGGTGAAGAGGCGGCCCACGCCGATCCAAAATTACCAGAACGTGTATTTTCCAATAATGCACCGGTCTGGATCATCGACCCTGTCGACGGGACCAAGAATTTTGCACATCATCGTCAGCCGTTTCGGTGCATGGTTGCCCTTTATCATGGCGATGAAACCGTCGCGGCCTGGATCATTGATCCAATTGAAGGTTCGGCAACAGTCGCGGAGAAAGGGGCAGGGACGCTCCATAACGGCACCCCTGTGCATGTTCGCTCAAACATTCAAGTGGCAAAAGATGCCAAGGGTTTCCTGATCTCGTTTGCCCGTGACCGTATCCGCAGGCATTACGGACATCTCGATTTCTTTGACGAGGTTGCCCACTATTCTTGCTGTGGGGCCGAATATCAGGAAATTGCCCAAGGGCTTTTTGACTTCTGTGCCTATCGCAACCTGAAACCATGGGATCATGCCCCCGGAACCTTGCTGGTGCGTGAGGCGGGTGGTGTTGCCAAATATATCACCGCAGCAGGATCAGATGAATATCACGCCAATGGCAATGCACCTGGGTTACTATGTGCATCATCGCCGGAACTTTGGGCAGAAATGAACGAGATTCTGCTACCTTTGTTCGGATAGCATCGCCTTTTTATCCTTCAGCCGTTATTGCGCTCTGCCTTTTTGGCCTCATTCCATAGCGCATCCATTTCTTCCAGATCGGATTGGCTTGCACTTCGCCCATCACGGGCCAATTCGTTTTCGATGAAATGAAAACGGCGTGTGAATTTGTGGTTAGCGCGACGCAACGCGACTTCCGGGTCAACGCCCAGCTTGCGTGCCAGATTTGCCATGACAAACAGCATATCGCCAAGTTCGTCTTCAATCCGGTCGTGATTGGGGTTTTCGGTCAGTTCCGCCTGCAGCTCGCCGATTTCTTCGTGCAGCTTGTCAAAAACCTCGTCTGGAGAGGGCCAGTCAAATCCGACGCGCGCGGCCCGTTTTGTAAGCTTCTCGGCTCGCATCAGTGCGGGCAGGGCGCTTGCTACACCATCAAGAGCACTATGGCGTTCATGCCCTTTCGTCTCGGCCTTTTCTGCGCGCTCTGCGGCCTTGATCTTTTCCCAGGTCTGATTGACGCCATCGGTGGTTTTGGCGTCACCATCACCAAACACATGCGGATGACGGACAATCATCTTTGATACAATGCTGTTTGCAACATCTTCGAAAGTGAAATGGCCTTCTTCAGATGCCATTTGCGAATGAAAGACGACTTGCAGCAGCAGGTCGCCGAGTTCTTCGCGTAATTCGTTCATATCATTCTGGGCTATCGCATCAGCGACTTCATAGGCTTCCTCAATAGTGTAGGGGGCAATGGTCGCAAAGTTTTGCTCCAGATCCCAGGGACAACCTCCATCCGGGTCACGCAACCTTGCCATGACATCCAGTAATGCATTGATTGCCTTGCTATTATGATCGGTCATATTTCTTTTGCCCCGGTGTCATTGGCATGTGATTGGTGTTCTGTCCTAACGTGCCTGATCCTGTCTGGCAAGCCGCCCGATATAGCAAAACAAAACCCGCCAGCAGATACGCTGGCGGGTTTTGCTATTTGATAGAGAATAAACGTAATCAGGCAGCAGCAAGCTCTTCGGCTCTGTCGGAGCTTTTATCGTCAGATTTGCTTTTCTTGCCTTCGATAAGGCCGCGATGCAGTGCCTTGATTGCCTTGTTGAAGTCGCCTTCGGCAACCACGAACTGCAGATCGACCCTGCGGCTAGGATAATGGCTTGCCACAAGTTCGATGCCGTCTGCATCCAGAATGCTAACCGCACGGGCAAACAGGCCGGGTTGATCAATGTTCGCACCAATTACGGAAACAATCGCCACCTTACGTGTCTTTACACTGGCTTCGGGTTGTTTCGCCTCAATCTCGTCGACACAGCGACGGATTTGTTTGAGCGGGGCTGACACATAATGCGTAATCGTATTTGCATTAAGGTTTTTGGTGACAGTGGGAACCCTGAAACGCTTCAGAACGCTTAGAATGGTCTCTTCACCACCAGCAACACCAACCATGTCCTGATTGAAAACCTCGATCTCGAATGCCGTCGGCACACCGGTCACGATTTCCACACGGCTGTCATCCGGATCCCAATGATCGTCAATTACAGTTCCCGGATGTTCCGGTTCAAACGTATTGGCGATCCGCAGCGGAATGTCATTCTGACGCAGCCCCTTGGCTGCACGCGGATGAATGGCTTCCATCCCCATATTCGACAGCTGATCGGCGACGTCATAACTGGTGCGACCAATCGGACGCACGGCATCCTCGCCAACGATACGTGGATCCGCACTCGACAGGTGGAACTCCTTGTGAATGATTGCTTCGCGCGCCTGCGTCAGGCAGGCGATACGAGAAAATGTCACTTCACTATAGCCGCGGCCATAAATGCTCATCAGACCTTCGCTGCACTGGGCATATCCTGTGGCAATCGGAAGCTGCTTGGAAATATCGATATCGGAAAATACCTTTTCGATACGACCATCAAGCGTCGATGCTTCCGGCTCGCGCCAGCCCGAAAGGTCGGCAAAGACCGCGTTCACCCCCTTGGCACGGAGCAGCAGCATTGTATTGTGCGCGCTATGTGATTCACCGATCGCGCTCAGCATCTCACGTACCGTCAGCAAGTGCTTTTCAAGCTTGAAATGCCCAAAACTGCAAAGGCGGTGCAAATCCATCAGGCAACTGCGTGTGCCCTCGATACGTTCCTGAACAAAGGCGTTGGCCAATTTAAGTTCAGGCGCATCACCAAAGATTTCTTCGTTAATAGCACACATCTTCTCAGAAACCTTGGTCAGGGCATCACCCCATGCCCAATCGGTTTCCGAGCCCGCATAAAGTTGATAAACGCCAGCTTCGCCGGTTTTCTTGTTTTCCAGCAGCATGTCGGTAAAACCGCCATAAGCCGAAACCACAAAAACGCGGTTATAAAGTTCGCTGTCGCTGCGATTGCCGACAAGGATATTGTCCATCACGGCACTGACCTGCGACATCGACGTTCCGCCGATCTTATGAACGCTATGCCCAGCGTCCGTTTTTGCGGCAGTCTTTTTCTGGGCTGAAAGCATGGTGCCTCCTTTGGGGGCGTTTCCTTGAAAATCTACGTCGTCAGAGCTTGGGGCGAACCGTGATGGCCGCCCCAAGTTCAAAGCCCTAGCTGGCAAGTGCATCACCATCAAGTGGATAGACGCCGTTCTCATCATGCGTCTCACGCCCGTTAAGTGGCGGATTGAATGCGCAGGCTACAACCATATCCTCAGTACCGCCGCGCAAGTAATGACGGTCGTGTTTATCAAGAATGTAAACAGTGCCCGGTACAATCTTGTATTTCTTGCCATCTGCTATGGTTTCAACTTCACCATTGCCCGAAATGCAATAGACCGTCTCGAAATGATTCGCATAGCAAATCTCGGTTTCTGTGCCGGCATAAATCGTGGTGATATGGAACGAGAAACCCATCCCATCATCGGCAAGTGACAGGCGGGTACTCTCCCAGTTTTCGGCAACAACCCGGCGCCCTGATGCTTCACATTCTTTCAGTGTACGAACAATCATATTTAACTCTTTGATTTAATTTCAGTTACGGGGCAGGGCAACGCCAATGCGTTGCCCTAGCCAAAATCATTCGGCAGCAGCTTTTGCCGAAGAAATTTCCTTGCCCATTGCTTTGGCTGTCGCCATTTCAAGAATGTCCAGACCATGGGCCAGATCGTCCTTCGAAATAATCAGCGGCACAAGGCATTTGACAACCTCGTCTTCCGGGCCACTGGTTTCAATGACCAGATTGTGCGCGAAACATTCTTTAGTAACTTTGGATGCGAGTTCACCGCTTTCAAAGCAGATGCCCTGCATCAATCCACGACCTTTGCGATAGATTTTGCCATCACCATAACGGTCGGCAATCTGTTCAAGACGCTTGCCAAGGAAATCAGCCTTGTCGCGAACATCTTTAGCGAACTTATCGTCCGACCAAAAATGATCAAGTGCCGCGGCCGCCGTTACGAAGGCATGGTTATTGCCGCGGAACGTGCCGTTATGTTCACCCGGATGCCAGACATCGTATTCAGGCTTGATCAGAACGACAGCCAGCGGCAAGCCATAAGCCGAGAGAGATTTCGACAACGTTACCATGTCCGGCTTGATCCCAGCTGGCTCAAAGCTAAAGAAAGTTCCGGTGCGACCGCAACCAGCTTGGATGTCATCAACGATCAACAGAATGTCGTGTTTGCGACAAACCTGTTCCAGTTTCTGCAGCCAACCGAAATCTGCCGCATTCAAACCTCCTTCACCCTGAACAGTTTCAACGATGATGGCAGCGGGCAGGGTGATGCCACTCGAATTGTCACCAAGTACGCGGTCCAGATACTCGGTCGTGTCGGCACCGTCGCCCATGTAACCGTCGAACGGTACGGCAACCGCATTATCAAGTGATACGCCGGCGGCACCACGGTGGTGTTCATTACCGGTAATGGCTAATGCACCAAGTGTCACGCCGTGGAAACCATTGGTGAACGAAATGACGGTTTCGCGTCCTTTCACGCGGCGGGCAAGTTTAAGAGCAGCTTCAACTGCATTCGTACCAGTGGGCCCCGTAAATTGGATTTTGTAATCCATGTTTCTCGGCTTCAGCACTTTGCTTTCCATTGCTTCGAGGAAAGCTGCCTTGGCCTTGGTGTGCATATCCAATCCGTGGGTAATGCCGTTCGACTTGATATAGTCGATCAGTTTTTCCTGCAGTACAGGATGGTTGTGACCATAATTCAGACTACCGGCACCAGCCAGAAAATCGAGATAACGCTTGCCGTCAGTATCGGTCAGCCAAGCACCTTCAGCCTTTTCAAAGGTTACGGGGAAGGAGCGCGCATAGCTCTGAACTTCCGATTCAAGACGATCAAATACAGTCATAATTCCCTCTTTTTGATTGGGAAAATAAAAAATGGTTCTGTCATGCCAAACGTCCGGTCAAGCCGGTTGTTCCAATTAAATGGCATCAGAATTCAGAAAAGTACGAGCGGATAATCAGGCCGCGACACGCGCCACATCGGCACGCTCGAACGGGCCGATCTGCCACAATATTTCACTGGCAGCAGCACCATCGAAATGCGTTTCACGCTCGAACAGGACCTTGCGCTTGACCTCGGTTTCGAGTTCACGTGCAACAGAACGGAAAACACCCTGTGACGGCGCATTGGACGATGTGATTGTCGTCTGCAGCTCGGTCACATTATGACAGATCGGGCGGTCCAGAATTTCGAGGATCATGGATTTCGCCAGTTTTAAACCGCGCGCCTTGGGCGATACGGCAACCTGCCAAATAAACAGACGTTCAGGACTTTCCGGTACAATGTAGCCGGAAACGAAGCCCGCAGGTTGACCGTCAAGTTCGGCGATCACGCAGGTGTCGGCAAAGTGCGAACACTGCAGGAGGTTGCAATAAACTGAATTTTCATCCAGTGGCTTGCATTCCGCGATCAGTTCATTGACTGCGGCACCGTCTACGGCCTTGGGTTTCCGGATCGTAAGATTGGCTTTGTGGCCGCGATTGCCGCTTGTGGTGGCAATTTTCATCGGTCTATCTGCCTCATTATTTCGATATGCGATCTTACATGTCGCGAGAAATATATAGAATATCGATGGAAAAACGTCAACATATCAACGGTGACGAAAACGTGAAACATTATAATAGATTGATTTTATTGTGTAAAAAATTTATTTTCACGTGCAGCATTTAATCCATAAACCAAAATATGGTCAGCCTTTAATTTAGCGAAATCCGATTGAATTATACTTAGAAAATCTATGGAAATTGAGCGGAAAACGTTGCAGGCCACCGGTTTGACGGCTATTACTTCAGTGAAATCAAAACAACAAATATCGGAACTGCAGCATGGATAAGTTGCACGAAGCGCTCATTTCAATTCGTCGGATTCTGCGTGCCAGCGACATTCACGCCAAAAAGCTGGGCAAGGTCACAGGGCTCAAGACATCGCAACTGATTGTCCTGCAATCCCTGGAAGAATTCGGAGAGATGACCGTTGGGGAAATCGCCGGCAAGGTCAATCTTGCCCAAGCATCGGCTACGGCATTGGTTGACAAGCTTCAGGCCATGAATTTGGTGAGGCGCGCGCGAGGGGACACGGACAAGCGCAAGGTATTTGTTCAACTGACTGACCATGGTCGCAATGTCCTTGATCGCGCGCCTATGGCACTGCATGACCGGTTTTCTGATAAATTCAAGGCGCTGGAGGAATGGGAGCAAAGCTTTTTAATCGCAGCACTCCAGCGTGTTTCCGGGATGATGGATGCCAGCGATTATGATGCCGCACCTTTGCTGGATCACGAGGTCATTGTAGAGAAGGTGGCCGAGCCTCCAAGAACCTAAAAATTATGATCAAAAACTTGATGATTATGCCACAAGACCATGAAATAACGAAAAATTCCTGCATTATAAAAGTGTTTCCAAAGGGCCCAGATGCCAACAGTGTATTAATGGCGTGCGGTATGCTTGCTGCCATTTCCTCCGGAGATTTATCATGGCGGGTCGCCGCCAGTGCAACCGAGAAGCCAAGGCTTGTTTCGTGCTCCCGTGAATCCGGGCATACTGTTGTGCGCTGATCAATATAAGTTTCGATACGCGTCACTATGACCGAAGCTGAAATTCGAATAACATGCTGGAATTAAATAACAAATAATTTGTCATAATATATATTATAGAACTTAATGGTATGCGAAATACCGCCCTCTGTGATATCAGATTGCCCGTTATTGTCCTCTTCAGATTTTCTAGCCTTCAGTCCACATTTATAATGAGACCATCATATGCAGGCTCGACATGATCGGGCGTATCGCGCATTGCCTCGTCATAATCAAACAGAATGCTCATGTGGGTGAAGTAAGTCTGTTTGGGTTTGAATTCCGCAACCCATTCCAACACCTTCTCCAGATGAGCATGCGTGGCATGTGGTTTATGACGCAGGCAATCAACGACCCAGACATCTAACCCGTAAAGATGTTCTAGTGATTCTTCCGGGAAATCGACCACATCCGTTGAATAGGCAAAATTGCCAACCTTGAAACCCAGCGTCTCGCCATAACCGTGATCCTGACGAAAAACGGTTATTGGGACCCCTGCGGCTTCCAATGCCCCGGATATGACATGCGGGACCAAGACTGGCTTATAGTAGAAGTCAATGCCATCGGCCAAAGGTTCAAACACATAGGCAAAGCGATGGTCAATGTCCGAAATGGTTTCGGCTGCCGCATAGATATCCAGTGGACCATGCATAGCGACATTGATCCAGCGAAGTTCGTCTATGCCATGCACGTGGTCGGCATGTGCATGGGTGAACAACACTGCATCGATATGGTTGATATCATGGCGCAATGCCTGTTCGCGAAAATCCGGCGTAACGTCGACAAGTATCTTTTTGCCCGCCTGCTCAATCAGGATCGAGCTTCTCAGACGCCGGTTCCTCGGATTTTCCGGATTGCACTTTCCCCAACCCAAGCCAACGGATGGGACACCGTTTGATGATCCGCAGCCCAGAATGGTGATTTTCGTCACTATACGCCTGCCTCAGGCGACAGAAGATGCTTCCGGTCCGCCTTGGTAAACAGAGCAAAGAAATTATCCGTGGTCGCACGGGCTATTTCATCCGGGCTGACACCCTTGATTTGGGCCAGTTTTGCGGCTGTATGGGCAACATAACTTGGTTCGTTTGGTTTGCCGCGTTTGGGAACCGGAGCGAGATACGGTGCATCGGTTTCCACCAGTAAACGATCAAGCGGCACGTCGGCGACCGCTGCCTGAATTTCCCGGGCCGAATTGAAGGTTATAATGCCCGAGCAGGAAATATAGAAACCGATCTTAAGCGCTCGTTGCGCCAGTGCTGCCGAGCTCGAGAAACAGTGAATGACGCCGGTAAACGGCCCTTTTTCATATTCGTCATCGAGGATATCCATGGTGTCGTCATCTGCATCACGCGTATGAACGATCAGTGGCAGACCGGTTTCGCGGCAGGCTGCAATATGTGCACGAAAGCTTTCACGCTGCGCGTCCCGCGGGGCGTTGTCGTAGTAATAATCCAGACCGCTTTCACCGATACCGATGATTTTCGGGTCAGATGCCATTTCGATCAGGCGATCAGGCGATGAGAGCCCCTCCTCGCCGGCTTCATGCGGATGAACGCCGATCGTGCAATAAATATGGTCTGCTTTGGAGGCAACCGCGCGAACATTTTCAAATGTCGACAGCTTTACGCCGATACTGACCATCATGCCAACGCCAGCCTTTTGGGCACGCGCGATCGTGCCCGAAAGGTCTTCGGAAAACTGGGGATAGTCCAGATGGCAGTGGCTGTCGACGAGCGCGACATTCATGCCTTCTCTCCTTCGTCCTCGGTTTCGACATAGCGCGGGAATACGCCTTCCGGCTTTGGCAAATCGGTCCCTGCGACCAAGGCGTGGTCTGCGCCAAGCTGTTCAAATCCGCGCTGATCGATCGGCAGAACAAGCTGATCAAGGATTTTTGCAGCAGATGCCGGCATCAGCGGCTGTACCAGGATACCGACATGGCGAATGACTTCGGCCAGGACATACAGAACCGTTTCCATTCGTGCCGGATCTGTTTTTTTCAGGCCCCAGGGGGCCATTTCATCAACATACCGGTTTGCATCGCCGACCAGTTCCCAGATCGCTTCGATGCCTTTGTGGAATGCCTGTGCGTCAAATAGCGGGCGCACGGTATCAAGCATCCCATATGCCTTGCCCAGAATGGCCTGATCGGCATCGGTGAACGTACCAGCGGTCGGTACCGAAGCATCGCAGTTTTTATGGATCATCGAAAGAACGCGCTGACACATATTACCGAGATCATTGGCCAGTTCGCTGTTCATGCGGTTTACCATCGACCGATGAGAGAAGTCACCATCGTTGCCAAACGGGACTTCGCGCAGCAGGAAATAACGTGTCTGATCCAGCCCGTAGCGATCCGTCAGATCATAGGGATCAATGACGTTCCCCAGTGATTTCGAGATTTTCTGCCCCTCATTGGTCCACCAGCCGTGCGCAAAAACACGTTTGGGCGGTGCAATGTCGGCCGCCAAAAGGAATGCAGGCCAGTAAACGGCATGGAAACGCAGGATATCCTTGCCAACCATGTGCAGATCGGCAGGCCAGAACTTTTCAAGCTTGGCCGGGTCCGCATCCGGATAACCGATAGCGGTCAGATAGTTGGTCAGTGCATCAAGCCAGACATACATGACATGGTCTACATCACCTGGTACCTGCACCCCCCATTTGAAGCTGGTCCGCGATACTGACAGATCATGCATACCGCCTTTCACGAAGCTGATCACTTCATTGCGACGTGACTGCGGGGCGATAAAATCGGGATTGTCGTCATAGAATTTCAGCAGACGATCACCCCAGGCAGACAGCTTGAAGAAATAGCTCGGCTCGGAAACCCACTCGACGGGGGCGCCGGTCGGCGCAACTTTCTCACCGTCCTTTTCAATCAGCTCTTTTTCACCGTAAAACGCCTCATCGCGAACGGAATACCAGCCGTCGTAAGAGCCAAGATAAATCTCGCCCTTTTCAAGTAATGTATTCCAAAGCGCCTGACAGGCTTTTTTGTGGCGTTCTTCGGTCGTGCGGATGAAATCATCATTCGAGTAATTCATATGCACGGCAAGATCGCGGAAATTCTGCGAAACCTGATCGGTAAAGGTTTGCGGATCAATGCCCTTGGCCGCGGCCGATTTATCAACCTTCTGACCATGTTCATCAGTTCCGGTCAGGAACATCACGTCATAACCGTCCAGGCGCTTGAAGCGGGCCAGCACGTCGCATGCAAGCGTGGTATAGGCATGACCTATATGCGGCTTGTCATTGACGTAATAGATCGGTGTTGTGATGTAATAGGGCTGTTTGTGCCCGGTCATGATCGCAAATCCTTCGCGCAAGTCGTGAAACAAAACGGCCCGAAATGGGCCGTTATGGTCATAATTTCGGTTGATTGGTGCTCGTTTCAGTTCCGCATGGTTTCTTCAAGCATGAAGAATGCATTCAGCAAAGCCTGTTTGCGATCAAGATGCAATCCACGCGCGGCACTCATCAATTCGCTGATCTTTTCCCACACCTCAATCCATTGATCAAGCGGTTGCGCAGCAGCCATGCGTTGCATGGCGGGCAATTCACCTTCAATGACTTCGCGTGGTGCCTGCCCCGTTGCGGCAAATCGGATCAGACGTCCCAACCACCAGTGCAGAAGATCGGTTACCGTGGCAAAGGCAGCATCACGATCAGCCGGGGAAAACCGCTCGGCGAATTTATGTTGTGCCAGCACGTCTGCATCTGGCAGTGCAGCCAAAAGACGAACCATTTCGTTATAAAGTTCAAGCCCGCCAACATCATGCAGTTGCAGAGCCCGGCCAATGCTGCCCTCGGCCAAACCGGCCAAGGCATCACGATCCCCCAGATCAATATCCGGACAATAACGGCCCAGCAATTCAACGACCTGATGATCCTCAAGCGCACCAAGGTTCATACGGCGGCACCGCGACCGGATGGTCGGCAATAGCCTGCCGGGTTGATGGGCGATCAGGATCATCATTGCATTGGGTGGCGGTTCTTCCAGAACCTTCAGAATTGCGTTGGCAGCATTACGGTTCAGCTCGTCGGCTGCATCAACGATCACGATACGCCAACCACCTTCTGCGGCGGTTTTTGACATGAAACTCCCGACCGTCCGGACGCTATCGACTGTAATTTCACCCTGAAGGCGTTTTTTCTTTTCGTCATATTGGCGCTCAATAACTTTGAGATCACCGTGCCCGCCGCCTGCAACACGACGAAAAACCGGATTTTCCGGATCGGTATGCAGACCTTTCGGGACGTCGCCAAACAGCCCGCCCCCCTGATCGCCACCACCGGAAAGAACGAAACGCGCCATGCGGTAGGCCAAAGTTGCCTTCCCGACACCGCGCGGCCCGCACAGCAGCCACGCATGGTGCATGCGTTTGCTATTCCAGGCATCCAGGACCGTTTGTTCCGCGTCGATATGGCCAACAAAATGGGCATTGCGCCGAGGTACCGGAAACGCACCCTCTTCTTCTTGTTCTTCAACGGCCATCGATCAAATCCCCCGTCCGGATAATCTGGTTGAAACAACCGAAATCATCCGTTCGCAAACCAGATCAATGTCACCGTTTGCATCGATAATTTCGCACCGTTCCGGGTTTTTCCGGGCAATTTCAATGAAACCGTTTCGAAGCCGTTGATGGAATTCCGTTCCCATACGCTCGAAACGGTCTTCTGCTGCACTGATATTGGCAAACCGCGCCCCTGCCCGTTCCAAACCAACCTCTACCGAGAGATCGAAAATCAGGGTCAGATCAGGTTTGAAACCATCAATCGCGATTTGCCAAAGATTGCTGATGAACTCGGCGCCAAGACCATGCCCAAATCCCTGATATGCAACCGAAGAATCAGCAAAGCGGTCACACAAAACAACCTTACCCTCTGCTAGAGCCGGGCGGATGGTCCGTTCCACGTGATCTCGGCGCGACGCAAACATCAACAGGGCTTCGGTCACGGCGTCCCAGCGTCCGGGGTCACCGGTCAATAACAGGTTTCTGATTTCTTCCGCACCGGGGGAGCCGCCAGGTTCGCGCGTAACGACAACCTCGCGTCCGCGCTGGCGAAACCAGCTTTCAAGTCGGCGTATCTGGGTTGTCTTGCCGCTACCTTCACCACCTTCAAAGCTGATGAACAAACCCGGTACCGAACTCAACCGTTCGCTCCCCACAGCAGATATTTGATTGCCGCACCGATGCGTCCGATGAAACCAAGACGATCAACCTCGGTTGCGGCGTAAAGCGGGAATTCATGTGGTTCGTTACCGGGAAGTTCAACCTTCAGCGTTGCGACTTGCTGCCCTGCGGTAATCGGCGCCGGGATCGGGCCTTCATAAACGACCGAAACTTTCATATCGTCACGGTTCGTGCGGGGCAGCGTCAAAAGGATATCCTGATCGGTGACCAGATCGACTTTGGTTTCTGCCCCCAACCAGACATTCGCGCTGCTGACGACTTCGCCTGCATCAAACAGGTCATAATTGTCAAACTCGCGGAATCCCCAATCCAGCAGTTTTTGTGACTCTGTTCTGCGTTCGCGCACAGAACCAAGACCGTTAACGACAAGAATAAGACGACGCCCATCGCGTTCCGCGGTTGCCGTCAATCCATAGCCTGCTGTTTCCGTATGACCGGTTTTCATACCGTCAACGCCGGCACTGGTACCCAGCAAAGGGTTTCTGTTCGGTTGGCGGATTCCGTTATAGGTGAATTCCTTCACCGCATAGAGTTTATAAAGTTCGGGGAAGTTCTTAATGGTATCACGGGCCAAGATTGCCAGATCATGCACCGTAACAAGATGCCCTTCGTCCGGCCAGCCAGTCGCATTTTTGAAAACAGACTTCGTCATACCGATCTTGCGCGCTTCGGCGGTCATTTCCTCGGCAAATGCCTCTTCGGTACCAGCAAGCCCTTCTGCAACAACGATAGCAGAATCATTCCCAGACTGAACAATAATACCATGCAGCAGGTCATTGACCGAAACGTCGGAATTCACTTCGACGAACATTTTCGATCCACCTTTGCGCCATGCTTTTTCACTGACGTGGAATGTATCGTCAAGCGATACGCTGCCGCTTTTGATCCGCTCGAACAACAAGTGAACCGTCATCATTTTGGTCATCGACGCAGGTTCAGTTAAAACATCCCCGTTCTTGTCGAGCAGAACAGTGCCGGTGTCATAATCCATCAAATAAGCTTCGCGCGCGGTCGTCTCAAGCGCGTGCACGCTGGTCAGGGACATCGCCATGGCAGAACCAAATATCGCGGCCCCGGCCACTACCCTGTTCAGTTTCGTTTTGAACGGAATTGGCGGCATCAAACTCATAACGTCCTAACCTTGTTCTTTAAATTAACTGTCATACCGCCCTGTTTTTCGGCGGGATAAGATCGGTCTCTATGTCGCAAATCCGGCAAAATTGTGCAACCGCTTCAACTTTTCTGCAAAATCCGAACTATCGTGACCAGATAAACCCTAGCAACCGGAAACACTGTTTTGCAAAGCGCCGTCAGCACATTCCACAACGACTTTCGCGCCATTCTGTCCTGTCGCGATTACCCGTTCGAGCAGAATGTCCGCTTCGGGAACGGTGTTTAATGGTCCAAGTCGAACGCGATAAAAGGTTGTCCCCTTGACATCGACCGGCTCTATCTTGCTCGGGGCCATGTCATATAACCGGTTCCGAAGGTTAAGTGCATTATCGTAAACCGAAAATGCGCCTGCCTGCACATAGATCGAAGACGGCGAAACCGGCTCCACACGAACAACCGCACTTTCTTCCACCGTGCCATCAAGAGGCGTTTGCGAAACAGCCTGTGATGCCCCACCGTCTGTCGGCGGGGTTAGTTTGATGGTCGATTTCGTCGGTTCTCCGCTGTCGGTAATCGGCCCGTCATTATCCAGACTAACGGTTTCGACCGTATCACGCGGTGCCGCGGAAACCGTTTGCTGCTCGGCAACAGTCACAGCCGGGGCAGCCTTTCCTTGGGCTATGGCCGCGATCTGGCGGCTTTCATCTTCGATGACTTCAACCAGGACTTTGGCTGTGCCTTTCTGCTCGAAACCAAGCAACTGAGCGGCACGACGGGACATATCAATGATTCGACTGTGCGCAAACGGACCGCGATCATTGATGCGCACCTTAAGCGAACGTCCGTTTTCAAGGTTGGTCACACGTACCACACTTGGCATTGGAAGTGTACGGTGGGCTGCAGATACCTCGTACTGATCAAAGATTTCGCCATTCGCGGTCTTCTTGCCATGGAATTTCGGGCCGTACCAGGAAGCAATACCGGTTTCCTTGTATTCATAGTCAGCAGCGGGATAATACCACTGCCCGGCAATCTCGTAAGGATTACCAACCTTATAGGTACCAACCTGTACCGGCTGCTGCTGTTGTGCACCGCCAATACGTTTAACTCCATGGACAGCAAGCTGCGTTTCGGCGCAACCGGCCAATAAAACGGTAATGGCAAGTGCACCAGCAGCCCAACGCCCTTTATTCCAGCCCTGCATAAACGCCTTGCGCACGTTTTTCGGCATTCAGTTGTTCCCGTCCAGATAGTGAACCGCGTATGATCGGCTAAAGCAATTAACGACCGGCGATCGCATCAGCAAGTGTACCAACTGCAATTGCAAAATAGGTCGACCGGTTCCAATGCATTATGGTGTGGAAATTGTTATAAACCATATAAGCAGGTCCGGCACCGTCATTTACGATGACAATTGACGCCTCCATGTCAGCAGCAGGAAGACTGGACCCATCCGGCATACGAACACCAAGTTTCTGCCATTCACTGATCGGTTTGCGAATTTCGCGTCCAGTAACTGATTTATCAAGGTCAGAAGGAATACTGACTTTGCGGCCCCACCGTTCGTCGGCTTTCCAGCCAACCGTTGATAGATAGTTCGCTGCAGATGCGAAAACATCTTCTTTGGCCCCCCAAAGGTCAATCTTTCCGTCTTCGTTTCCGTCACGGGCATAGTTCAGGAAAGTGGAAGGCATAAATTGCGCCTGTCCCATGGCTCCGGCCCAAGAGCCTTCCATTTTTTCAGGCGCGATATGGCCTGCGTCAATAATCTTGAGCGCATTGATCAATTCCGTGCGGAAATACTCTGCCCGACGGCCTTCAAAGGCAAGGGTTGCAAGCGAATCAACGACAGAATATCCGCCAGTATGACGCCCAAAACCGGTTTCAATGCCCCAAAATGCGGTCAAGTAATGTCCCGGAACACCGTATTTTTTGGCAGCGGCATCAATAATTGCACGGTTTTCGGCATATTTACGCCGACCTTCATTTATACGTGACTGCGGCACAACCCGTTGCAGATACTGCTCGAATGTCAGTTTGAACTCTGGCTGGCTGCGATCATACTCAATCACTTTCGGAATTGGTTGCGTATTGGCAAAGGCAACATCCAGTGTCGACTGGGAAATGCCCTTTGATGCCGCATCTTTTTTGAAATCAGCCAGCCAGGCATCAAAGCCTTCGGTCGTAAAGGCTGGCAACTCGTCCGTATTGGTCTGGGCGAAAGCTGGTGAAACCGTCACGAGCATGCCGATAATTGAAGCCACAGTACAGATGGTCCGATAATTCATTTTGCTCGCCTCGTGCCGGTTTGGTTTGACGTTCCCGGTTAATGCTTTACCAGGCTGATATACTTGTTTTGAGTTCTGCATATTGCTGATACCGCCCCACACGTTAAGACTTGTTAAATGTCTGGCACGAACCTTCGCGTAATTTGGGTACGCAAGAAACTTTGCAAAGCAGAAACTGACATATTGACAGGTGCAGCCCGGCAATTTATTGAGGGCGCGCAGGGCGATAAACGCCACCACAATGCGGAGAGATGGCAGAGTGGTTGAATGCACCGGTCTTGAAAACCGGCGTGCCTTTACGGGTACCCAGGGTTCGAATCCCTGTCTCTCCGCCACCTCCCTGATCAGTTGTCGAATGTTGAACCACGCCAAGACAAGTGTTTGTCATGGCGCTTACTTGCACGTCTAAACCGGTTCAACTCAATCACACAATTCAGCCAGATAAATTTACACGCCTTTTATCAATATTTCGGGCACTTGAGTGCTCTTGTAACCGGATTACATGATGCCAACCTGATACAAACAGGGCGAGCGTATCACCGGAGAAAACCTGATGTCACTGAACATTGGCAGCCGTATTCTTTTGGCTGCGGCATTGATTGTTGTGACCACATTTGTGGCATTCATTCTGTATTTCGACCTTCAACAAAAATCTGCGATTCAGGCGTCACTTCAGTCCAAACTGGTTGAAACGGGTTCTCTGGCAACAACCGGGATCGCAAATTGGATTGATGGCCGGAAGTTGCTTGTAGAAAGCCTAGGTCAAAATATTGCGCAGAAAAATGACAGTGACAGTGTGAAGGATCTGGTCAGTCGCCCTGCCCTCGCTGATACATTCATGTTCTCGTATTTTGGTAGCGC
This sequence comes from Thalassospira lucentensis, assembly GCF_032921865.1. Taxonomy (NCBI): domain Bacteria; kingdom Pseudomonadati; phylum Pseudomonadota; class Alphaproteobacteria; order Rhodospirillales; family Thalassospiraceae; genus Thalassospira; species Thalassospira lucentensis. The sequence goes on along the minus strand of NZ_CP136684.1, from coordinate 3,790,598 downwards.
ATCGGGCGAGATGCTGATGTTTCCCCCGGATGAATTGCCTGCCGATTACGATCCGCGCAAACGACCATGGTATGCGGACGCGGTTGCCGCTGGTGGCAGCACGCTAACAGAGCCATACACCGATGCATCAACCGGAAAACTGATTGTTACAGTAACCACACCGGTTTCTTCTGATGGGAAAATTCTTGGTGTCGTAGGTGGTGATCTTGACATCACCACCCTGGGAGAGCTGGTGCGCAGCGTTGATCTGGGCGGGATTGGATATGGGTTTCTGGTCAATGATCAGGGAACCATCCTGATCCATCCGGATGCCAATTTCACGCTTAAGCCGATGGCGGAAGCCTTTCCGCAGAGCACCCCGACTGTTCGAGAAGGTATGGATGACGTCCTGAATGGCACTGGTGATCAAATTTTCACTTTCTTCAAGGTCGAAGGCCTGCCCGCTGTAAGCTGGTATCTTGGTTTTGCCATCGATCGCGACCTTGCTTATGCATCACTTACAAATTTCCGACAGACAGCGATTATCACCGCTATTGTTGCGGTTCTTGCGATAATGGGACTTATGGGCGTTCTGGTACGCCAATGGGTATCCAGGCCAGTTCTGAGCATGACAGATGCCATGACGCGTCTTGCAAATGGGGATCGAAGTGTTGAAGTCCCCGGAACTGAACTTAAGGATGAAATCGGTTCAATGGCTGCTGCCGTCGTTGTGTTCAAGGATAATGCAATCGAGATGGAGCGCCTCGCCAAAGAGAATGAGGAATTGACAAAGAGGTTGGCCGAGGAACGCAGGCGGGCACTCAGTCAAATGGCGGACAGCTTTGAAAAAAATGTCCTTTCTATTGTTGAAACTGTCGCACATGCGTCTGAGCAAACCCAGCACGTTGCCAAACAGCTGACGGCGAGCGCAGAAGAATCCAATGCGCGGGCATCCGCTGTTTCCGAGGCCGCAGCCCAGACGACCGAAAGCGTTCAAACAGTTGCAGCCGCGACCGAAGAGCTATCAGCCGCGATCAGAGAAATAGGTGCGCAAGTTACGCAGTCCATCCAGGTTGCAAGCATGGCGGTTGAAGGCGTGAATAACACCAGCCAGACCGTCACGGAGCTTGCCGATGCAGCAGAACGGATTGGAAAGGTTGTCGGCTTAATTCAGGATATTGCTGGGCAGACAAACCTCTTGGCTCTGAACGCCACCATCGAAGCTGCGCGTGCCGGAGATGCCGGCAAAGGATTTGCCGTGGTAGCAGGCGAAGTGAAATCCCTTGCCAATCAGACAGACAAGGCAACCGGCGACATTCAGACACAGGTTGATGGCATTCAATCTTCGTCTACCCGCTCCGTAACGGAAATCAGCGATATCACCACAACAATCGAACGGATTAACGAGTTCTGCAATGCGATAGCAGCCGCTGTCGAGCAACAGGGAGCTGCAACGCAGGAAATTGCGGATAGTGTGCAACGCGCCGCTTCGGGAACGCAGGATGTGTCCCGGAATGTATCAGCCGTTTCCGATGCTTCAACCATGGTCAGCGACGAAGCCCGCGCTCTTTTGCAATCGTCAAATGAAATGCAGGCTTTGGCCGGAAAGCTTCGCCAGGAAGTGATTGGCTTCCTCAAAACAGTTCGCGATAATTGAGCCGGAGCAACAATCAAAGCCCGCTTCGTACATTGATCACGGTGCGGGCCTTTTGCTTACTCTCCGGTTGCTGCAAAAATGGTCGAAAACTAAAATGCCACGTTCAGGTGCAAAAATTTGCGCCAAGACCAAGTGTGATTCGGCACTCTCGGAAATGTTGGGAATTTTTATTGCGTAAAAACACTTAGGACAGCAGTATATTTGCTAAGGTTTCCCAACCCCGGCCAAATATAATGCGGAGAGGGCTGTTTTCTTCATATAACTGCAAAAAATCAGTAGAATTACAGTGCCCGGAAAGGCAATTATTCAGGGGAAGAATGTGATTCGGATTGTCCAAAGGGGTGAAGCATCGATTTGGTGCGGATCGGGCAGGCCCGAAACAACAAGAACTTTCAACAGGGGACTCTTTATCTCGATATGAGCACAAACATACCCGCCCTAAAGGTCGAAGGGATGTTCAAAAGCTTTGGGGAGCATGAAGTCCTCAAAGGTATTGATCTGACCGCGAATACCGGTGACGTTATTTCGATCATCGGTTCATCCGGTTCTGGCAAAAGTACCTTTTTGCGCTGCATCAACCTTCTTGAAACACCGAATTCCGGCACCGTGCATGTTCATGGCGAACTGATCAAGATGCGCGGCCTGAAAGATGGAAGTCAGGAACCGGCCGACAAAAAACAGCTTCAACGCATTCGCACCAAACTGGCTATGGTATTTCAAAGCTTCAATCTTTGGAGCCACCTGACCATTCTGGAAAATGTGATCGAAGCGCCGGTGCATGTTCTTGGCATTCCGAAAAAAGAAGCCGTCGAACGTGCCGATGCTCTGCTTCACAAAGTGGGCATGTATGAACGCCGCGACTATTATCCCGGCCACATTTCCGGCGGGCAGCAGCAACGCGCCGCAATTGCCCGCGCTTTGGCAATCGAACCTGAAGTTCTGCTGTTTGACGAGCCGACGTCCGCGCTTGATCCTGAACTTGTAGGGGAAGTTCTTCGGGTCATGACCGACCTTGCCGAAGAAGGCCGTACGATGCTGGTCGTTACGCACGAGATGGGTTTTGCCAAAGGAGTATCGAGCCACGTCATGTTCCTCCATCAGGGACTGGTGGAAGAGTTTGGAGAGCCGAAAGAGGTATTTGAAAATCCAAAATCAGAACGTATGAAGCAATTCCTTCAGCGTGATTTCTGATGTGGAAGGGCTGGTTCCGCGAAAGAACCGACCGACAAGGACAGTGTCGATACGGCCTGTTCTCAACAACAAGGGAGACTATGAATGAAAAACTGGATCAAGGTTGCGACCGCAGCAGCCGTAGGTGTAGCACTGAGTGCATCGGCAGCAAGTGCAGCCTGGGAAAAGGTCGTTATTGCGACTGAAGGTGCATATCCTCCGTTCAACTATGTCGACAAGGATGGCAAACTGCAGGGGTTTGACGTCGATTTCGCGGTAAAACTTTGTGAGACGGCTGGTATCGAATGTGAAATCGTAGCCCAGGACTGGGACGGGATCATTCCGGGTCTGCTGGCAAAAAAATATGATGCGATTATCGCCCAGATGTCGATCACCGAAGAGCGTAAACGCTCCATCGACTTCACCAATTACTACAGCACCACGCCGGCGGTATTTGTTGGTAAGGAAGGAATGTCTGTGGAGGCATGGAAAGATGGCGCAGTTGTTGAAGACGCGCTTGACGGTCTCGTGATCGGCGTTCAGCGCTCGACCACTCACTCTGCTTTCCTCGAAGACAATTTCCCGAACGCCGAAATTCGTATGTATGACACGCAGGACAACGCTCTGCTTGATCTTACGGCTGGCCGCATTGATGCAACACTGGCCGATTCCGGTGTTCTCGTTGAATGGGTCAAGTCCGATGAGGGCAAAGGCTATGCTTTCGTGTCGGAAACTTTTGCGCCTAAAGAATTCTTTGGCGAAGGTGCCGGTATCGGCATTCGCAAAGAAGATCAGGACCTGAAAGAAATCCTGAACAAGGCACTGGCCGAAATGCTTGCCAATGGTTCGTATCAGGAAATCAACAAAAAATATTTCGAAGAAATCAACCTGCACCCGAATTGATCGGAAGGCAGTTTAGGGCGGCACCAGTGTGCCGCCCTTCCCTTATTGCCCGACGTTGATGTGGCATGAAGGTTTGCAGGAGATACCATGTTTGATTTATACGGCCGCGGTTGGCAGATGCTTGAAGGTGGGCTTGTGACAGTCCAGCTTTGCCTGACCGTGCTGCCATTCATGATTATTCTCGGTTTGCTGGGCGCTTCGGCAAAATTGTCGCGTTACCGGAGCTTGCGGATAATCGGGGAAAGCTACACCGTTATTATCCGTGGCATTCCCGAGCTTTTGGTTATTTTATTGATCTATTTTGGCGGCACGATTGCCGTGCAGAACCTTGCCGAGCTTATTGGCGGTGAAGCTGTTCGTGTCGATATCCCGGCATTCTGGTCGGGCGTGGCGGCACTTGCTCTTGTTCAGGGTGCATTCGCCTCTGAAGTATTTCGCGCAGCCATGCAATCCATTCCGGTTGGCCAGATTGAAGCAGCAACTGCGTGCGGCATGACACCAGCGCAAATATTCCTTCGTATCAAGTTACCGCAACTCTGGCGGTTCGCCCTGCCCGGGCTGAATAACCTGTTTCAGGTTCTGATCAAGGATACGGCCCTGATTTCAGTCGTCGGTGTCGAGGAAATCCTGCGGAAAGCGGCGGTTGGTGCAGGGACAGAAAAAGCGCCCTTTACATTTTATCTGGTTGCAATGGCGATGTTCCTGGCTTTTACCACTGTATCGCTGTTCGTCTTCAACCGACTGGAAAAGCGGGCTTCCCGCGGCATTGCGAGGGCGTAATCGATGTTTGAAGATCTGATATACGTCCTGACCAAATATGATAGCTGGCTGTGGCAGGGTTTCCTTCTGACACTGCAATTGTTGGCGGTTTCTGTTGTATTTGGCACACTGATTGCCATCCCGCTTGCCATCGCCCGTGTTTCAAAGCTTATTTGGGTTCAGGCCCTGCCCTTTGCGTTTATCTATGTGTTTCGCGGTACGCCGCTGATCGCACAGCTGTTCATGATGTATTACGGTTGCGGGCAACTTATCGCCAACATTGAAGGCATACAGGATCACTGGTCCTGGACCTATCTGCGTGATCCCTACTGGTACTGCCTGCTGACATTCGTCCTGAATACGGCGGCCTATATGGCCGAGATCATGCGTGGTGGTATCCAGAACGTTCCGAATGGCGAGATTGAAGCTGCACGCGCGTGTGGCATGCGGCCTGCCACCATTTATCGCCGGATCATCTTCCCGCGTATGTGGCAGATCATCTGGCCTGCCTATACCAACGATGTGATTTTTACGCTTAAGGCAACATCGCTGGCATCAACGGTGACCATGATGGAATTGACCGGTGCCGCCCGCAAAATTGTTGCGCGTACCGCATTGCCATATGAAGCCTTCATTTCGGCAGGCGTGATCTATCTGATTATCGTTTATGTCCTGACCTTTGGCTTCAAGGGTGTTGAAAAATACCTGCGCCGGAACGAGAACCGGAAAGAAAACAAATCCACTATTGCGAAAGCCGGTGGACATATCTGATTTCCAGTCAAGTCTCGGGCTGTTCGATGTCGAGAAACCACAAACATTGATCGTTCGGGACATGAGTATTTCTGGCAACTGCCTCACCTGTTGTTGCCAGAGTTGCTTCTAATGCCGCCACCAACTCCCACAGGAATATCATGCAACAGGAACGCATTGAACTGCTTCGCCCGCAAATGGGTACTGCCCGCGCGCTTACCGTCCGTCGCTACGGCACCACCGGCAAAGGACCGAAAGCTTATCTTCAGGCAGCACTACATGCCGATGAACTGCCCGGAGTTATCGCCCTGCACCATTTGGAAATTCTTCTGAAAACGGCCGAAGAAAACAACCAGATCAAGGGGGAAATCGTTGTTGTGCCATTCGCCAACCCGATCGGTTTCACCCAATATGTTGACATGAAGCCGCTTGGTCGCTTTGAAATGCGCACCGGCCAGAACTTCAACCGGCACTATCCTGACCTGTGCAAGGAACTTATTGCTGCAGTTGATGGGAAACTTGGTCAGGATCCCGATGCCAACGTCGAATGTGTGCGTGCCGCACTTCGCCGACTGATCAAAGAGCATCGCGTTAATGCCGGGCCCTTGACCGACCTTGAGGATTTGCGTCTGACGCTGGCGGAACTCGCAATTGATGCAGACTATGTTCTTGACCTGCATTGCGACTGGGAAGCTGCAATGCACCTTTACACGAGCGATTCCAGCTGGCCGGACGCAGCAGACCTTTCTGCCCAAATCGGTGCGGAAGCATGTCTGATTGCCGAAGAAAGCGGTGCGAACCCGTTCGACGAAGCTTTCAGCCGCCCGTGGGTCGAACTGCGTCGTGTCTATGGTGACAAGTTCCCTATCCCAATGGCAACGCTCTCAACAACAATTGAATTGCGCGGTGAACAGGATGTTTATGATCACCTTGCCAGCCAGGATGCCAAGAACCTGTTTGCCTTTCTGCAACGTCGCGGTGTTATCGGGGGCGATCCCGGTCCCCTGCCCGAGGCAAAATGCACAGCAACGCCACTTGCTGGCGTTGATCGCGTAACGGCAACCCATGGCGGGATGATCGTGTTTTCCGTTGATGCCGGCGTGCATGTCAAGGCAGGTCAGGAACTGGGTTATGTTCTTGATTGCGAAACCGGTGACAAAACACCGTTTTCCAGCCGCACGGATGGTTTCATGTATGCCCGCGTTGGTGGGCGCCTTGTGGTGCCGGGTGGTTTGCTGTGCTCGGTGGCCGGGGCAGACGTTCTGCCGGGGCGTGAAGGACTTCTGCTGACCGCCCGTTGACCTTCTTTAGAGGACGCGATAGCAAGAGTTCGGTATAATTCATGCCGATCTCAACACTTCGCGTCCTGCGCGTTTTAAGGATACCGACATGTTCGACCTGAATTCTGTTTCAGAAGTCATTACAGCTGCCAAAGCTGCCGCAAAAAGCGATGCGGATACCGCGCGTCTGGCCATTTCTGTTCTTGATCTGACCAGTCTGAATGACGATGACACGGTCGAAAAGATCGAAGCACTGTGTGATCGCGCACAAAGCCCAGCAGGCAATACTGCCGCTGTTTGCGTTTACGCCCCTTTCGTCGAAACCGCATGGCGGGCACTGGGACAAAGCGGCGTTAAAACCGCAACCGTAGTCAATTTCCCAGCTGGTGGCGCCAATGCGCAGCGTGTCGGCGACGAAACCGCTGACGCGGTTGCCAAGGGTGCGGACGAGGTTGATCTGGTTCTGCCTTACAAAGCTTTTCTTGCCGGGGACATTCAGACCGTCATTGATGTGATTGAGGCAACCCGCATGGCTTGCGGCCCGATGACGACGATGAAGGTTATCCTTGAAAGTGGCGAGTTTGACGATCTTTCAAAGGTTTATGACGCAGCCCGCCTTGCGATCAAGCATGGTGCGAATTTCGTCAAAACATCGACCGGGAAGGTGCCGGTTGGCGCAACGCCCGAGGCCGCGGTGGCAATGATCACAGCCATCCGCGACGCCCGCGAGGAAGATGGCCTTGCCTGCGGTTTCAAGGCATCTGGCGGTGTCAAAACGACCGATGACGCAGCACTCTTTCTTGCCATTGCGGACGAGATCATGGGTGAAGGCTGGGCAGAGCCTGCAACGTTCCGCTTCGGTGCAAGCGGGGTCCTGACAGCCTTGTTGGAAACTTGCGGTATTGATCCGGCATCGGTACCCAGAACGACTGGCAACTACTGAGAATAATGACTATCTGCCAATCAGCACGAATGGCAGATACAGCTGAAGGAAGACGAAATGGCGCGCGCCATCATCATTGTTGCAGACAGTTTCGGTATCGGTGCAGCCCCGGATGCGGCCAAGTTCGGTGATCAGGGATCGGACACCTTAGGTCATATTGCAGAAAACTGCGCCAAGGGGCTGGCAGACAATGATATTCGTAAAGGTACCCTGAACATACCAAACATGACGGCACTGGGCCTTGGCGAAGCTGCCAGGGATGCAACCGGTCGTGTTCCGCCGGGGCTTGAGCATGGGGGGGCGATCATCGGGGCCTATGGCCACGCCAAAGAACTGTCCCGCGGCAAGGATACGCCAAGCGGACATTGGGAAATCGCCGGTGTTCCTGTTGATTTTGACTGGGGTTATTTTCCACTTGAAGTCCCGACCTTCCCCAAGGAGCTAACCGATGCCCTGATCGAACAGGCAAAACTGCCCGGCATTCTGGGCAATTGTCATGCGTCTGGCACGACGATCATTACCGAGCTTGGTGAAGAACACATCAAAACCGGCATGCCGATTTGCTATACCTCGGCCGATAGCGTGTTTCAGATTGCCGCCCACGAGGAGCATTTCGGCCTGGATCGGTTGTACGAGGTTTGCGAGATCGCCTTTAAACTGGTTGCGCCTTACAATATTGGCCGTGTTATCGCACGCCCGTTTGTGGGTAGCAGCCCTGCTGATTTCAAACGAACGGCAAACCGCCGCGACATTGCCATTCCGCCGCATAAACCAACCCTGCTGGATAAATTTAGCGAGGCTGGCGGGACAGTCATATCGGTGGGTAAAATTGCAGATATCTATGCGCAGCGCGGCATTTCAAAAAAGGTCAAGGCATCGGGCAATATGGCCCTTTTTGACGCCATGATGACCGAAATTGATCAGGCCCCTGATAACAGCATCGTTTTCACCAATCTGGTCGATTTCGATATGGAATTCGGCCATCGTCGTGATGTACCCGGCTATGCCAACGCACTTGAAGAATTCGATGCCCGGATTCCCGAACTGCGTGCGGTTTTAAAGCCGGACGATCTTGTCATTATCACCGCGGATCACGGCTGTGACCCGACATGGCGCGGCAACGACCACACACGTGAGTTCGTGCCGATTATGGCGTTTGGTCCTGCCATTCAACCCGGTCCGATTGGCATGCGCGACAGTTTCGCCGATATCGGTCAAACCATTGCAGACCATCTTGGTATTGCGCCACTTGCGGCGGGTACTTCTTTCCTGAATGGATAAAACATGAACTGGCAACTTGGACATAGCGAAGCATCGATGGCGGCGATCCGGATTGAGGCGATCATCGATACGGTATGTCCCTGGTGCTATATCGGCAAAAAACGGCTGGAAAAGGCGCTCGCGCGCGAGCAATTGGACCACATGCCGATTACCTGGCGTCCATTCCTGTTAAACCCCGATATGCCAAATGGTGGCATTGACCGGAAATTGTATCTTTCCGCCAAATTCGGTGGCACTGAAAGTGCAACCCGTGTCTACAAGGCGATCGAAGCTGCAGGGGCAGCCGTTGGGATCGACTTCAACTTTGATGCCATTCGCCTGACACCAAACTCAACAGATTCCCATCGTCTGATTTATAAGGTTTGTGCCGAACGTCCCGCCGTCGGCAACGATCTTGTTGAAGACCTGTTCACCGCTTACTTCCTTGATGGACGCGATATTGGCGATCATGACGTTCTGTCCGAAATTGCCGTCTCCCATGGCGAGGACAGAAACGAAATCCTTGATTATCTTGGTGGTGATATGGATCGTGAATTCGTATCGCAGGAAAACCGTGTCGCCCATCAAATGGGGGTAACCGGTGTGCCCTGCTTCCTGTTTAATAGCCGCCATGCTCTGTCCGGGGCACAGGAACCCGATATCCTGCAACGTATGATCCGTCTGGCGCGCCAGGAAGAAACACCCGTCTGATATGCGCCTCATTCGGAAAGAAAAAGGCAGGTACCGTTTCCGGACGGACCCGCCTTTTATTTATGCCTTTGCCGCAATATCGGCCAGACGACGCATCAGACGCTTCAAACCCTCCAGACGGTCTGTCGGACCATCCCAACCAGCGGCATAGACGATCTTGTGATCCGGACGCAAACGTGCCACGCCAACCTGTTGCTGGATAAAACCAACCAGACCGGCCGGGTTCGGAAATTCGTTATTGCGTAGCGTGATCAGCGCACCTTTCGGACCGGCATCAAGTTTTTCGATATTCGATGTCCGGCACCACTGCTTGATCATGACCACATCCAGAAGGTTTTCAACTTCCTTCGGCAATTTGCCGAACCGGTCAATCATCTCGGCGGCGAATTGATCGACTTCCTCGCGTGAACGTAATTCCGAGATACGACGATACAGGCCAAGTCGCACACCAAGATCAGGCACATAGCGATCCGGTATCAGAACCGGCATTCCAACATTGATCTGCGGGACGAAGGATGTCGCATCATCGGCTTCGATCTCTCCCTTGGCTTCTGCCACGGCTTCTTCGATCATTTGCTGATAAAGTTCGATCCCTACTTCCTTGATATGGCCGGATTGTTCCTCGCCAAGCAGGTTCCCTGCCCCACGAATGTCAAGGTCATGGCTGGCAAGATTAAAACCGGCACCAAGACTGTCAAGCGTCTGCATGACCTCAAGTCGTTTCAGCGCCGTTGCGGTGAGTTTCTTGCCATTCGGCAACGTCAGATAGGCATATGCACGCTGTTTTGATCGGCCGATACGCCCGCGCAACTGATAAAGCTGTGCCAGCCCGAACATGTCAGCACGATGGATGATCATGGTATTGGCGTTCGGAACATCGATGCCGGACTCAATGATGTTGGTCGCAAGCAACAAATCAAATTTGCGATCGGTGAAATCGGTCATCACCTGTTCAAGGTCACGAGGCCCCATTTGGCCATGTGCAACGTCAAACTTGATTTCAGGCACAAGTGTTTCAAGTTCTTTCGCAATCCGTCCAAGTTCATTGACCCGCGGACACACATAGAAGATTTGCCCCCCACGGTGACGTTCACGCAGGATCGCTTCGCGCACGACTACCGGGTCATAAGGCGTGATATAGGTCCGAACAGCTAAGCGATCGACCGGCGGTGTTGCAATAATCGAAAGTTCTTTAACTCCGGTCAGCGCAAGCTGCAATGTGCGCGGGATCGGCGTCGCCGTTAGCGTCAGAACGTGAACATCGGTTTTAAGCTCTTTCAGGCGTTCCTTGTGCTTTACGCCGAAATGCTGCTCTTCATCGATAATCAGAAGCCCAAGGTCCTTGAACTTTACACCATTGCCCAACAGTGCGTGCGTACCGCATACGATATCGACATGTCCGCTTTCAAGGTTGTCCTTGACCAGTTTGGCGTTCTTACCGGTTACCAGACGCGACAGTTGTTCAACCCGGACCGGAAGCCCATCAAAGCGTTGCCTGAAGGTCAGGTAATGCTGCCGGCACAACAACGTGGTCGGGGCGACAATCGCAACCTGCTTACCGGACATCACCGCGGCAAAGGCAGCACGCAATGCAACCTCTGTCTTACCAAAACCGACATCACCACACACAAGACGATCCATAGGTTTGCCCGCCGCGAGATCGTCCAACGTGTCACGAATGGCACGCGCCTGATCTTCGGTTTCGGCAAACGGAAAGCTTGCACAGAACTCGTCATAACTGCCTTCGGGGGCGGTCAAGGCCGCTCCTTTGCGCAGATGGCGTTCGGCGGCAACCTTGATCAGCTTGCCAGCCATATCACGGATACGTTCGCGCAGCTTGGCTTTGCGGGCTTGCCATGCAACACCGCCAAGCTTGTCAAGGATCGACAATCCCTCGTCCGAGCCATATCGCGACAGAACTTCAATATTTTCTACCGGGACAAAAAGCTTGTCCCCGCCGTCATATTCCAGTTCCAGACAATCGTGTGGCGCACCACCTGCGGTAACGGTCCGAAGACCAAGATAGCGACCGATCCCGTGATCAAGGTGAACGACGAGGTCACCCTCTGAAATCTCGGATGCTTCCCGCAGGAAGTTTTCGGCCTTGCGACGGCGTCCGCCCGGGCGGCTCATGCGGTCGCCCAGAATATCCTGTTCCGATAGGATCCAAAGGCCTTCGCGGCGGAAACCATGCTCAAGGTCAAGAATAACAATGGCGAGCTGTTCCGGTGTCAAATCATTGGTGATGTCTTCCCAGCATTCCGCGGTTACAACCTTGGCAACACCATGTTCGCGCAAGACGGAAACCATACGGTCACGTGATCCGTCAGAATAGGCCGCAATAACAACCTGCTGATTTTTCCCACGCTGGACAGAAATGAAATCGCGTAGCTCGTCATAAAGGTTGGTATCGGCTCGTGCCCGCACATCGCCAAAATCACGTCCCGGTCGTGCGCCCATATCAAAAACGGCACGCTCAGGACTTTCTTCCTCGTAATAGGGTGAAAGCTCAAGAACCGTGCGATCATTCAGCATTCGGTCAAATTCGGCCTGATCCAGATAAAGCCGTTCGGGTGGAACAGGTTTGTAAACATTGTCCCCCGAAAGCCCGCCGCCCTTTATGTTCAGGCGCGCCTGATAATAATCGTCAATCATCTCAAGGCGGTTTTCGATAACCTCGCCATATTGATGATCAAAACTGACCATTACATCCGGCAGATAGGCAAAAACAGTGTCCATACCGTCGTGGAATAGCGGCAGCCAATGTTCCATGCCACCATATTTCAAGCCGTTACTGATCGACTCATAAAGTGGATCAGCTTGCGATACGACACCAAAAAGTTCGCGATATCCACTGCGGAACCGGGAAATGCTGTCCTGATCGAGGAACACTTCGCCAACGGGCAAAAGGGCGATTTCATTGATCCGTCCGACGGTACGCTGCGTTTCAACGTCAAACCGGCGAATACTTTCGATCTCGTCCCCAAAGAAATCAAGCCGCACGGGCTCTTTCATGCCGGGTGCAAAGATATCAAGAATATCACCGCGAACCGCGTAATCACCTGGCTCCATAACCTGTTCGGCACGGTTATAGCCCATCCGATCGAAATATCCGGTCAGATCGGCGCGCGAATGTTCCTGTCCTGACTTAAAGGTCAGTTTGCCATCCCGCATGACGTCGACCCGCGGAACCCGCTGCATGATCGCGGCCGCTGTTGCCAGAACAATACGTCCCTGCCCACTGGCCGGTTTGATATCCTCGGCCAGTGTCGTCAATGTTTCAACACGGCGTGCCGTTACTTCGGCAATCGGCGAAACCCGGTCATAGGGCAAGCAATCCCATGCAGGCAGGGTTAAGACCTCGACCTCGCCCGCAAAGAAAGCAAGTGCCTCCGCAAGCTGGGCCATGCGTTTATCATCGCGCACGACATGCAGGATTGTTGAGTTGTTTACCGATGCATCCAGCAATTCACGCAGCAGCAAAGCGTCGGCACCCTCTGGCACGCCACACAGCCGTTTGCGACCTTTAGTCGAAATAATTTCTTTTAATTTGCTCAATGTTTTAACGTGCGTTGCTCAGTTCCTGAATCATGTGTAGCACGTCGGTATCGTAATCTTCCGGTGCCGGTTCTTTACCCGTTGCCCATTTAAAGAAATCGGCATCGGGAACGTCATTCATCAGTGTTTCAAAACGTTCGAGTTGCGCCTCTGACAGGGTCGCAAGGTGTGCATCCATGAACCGACCGATCAGGATATCGTTCTCCTTGGTGCCGCGATGGCCGCCGCGAAACAGCAACTTCTTGCGTCGTACTTCAAGTTCTTTGCTGTCGATACTCACGTTCGATCTCCTGTCTTTTCTGGTTCCATGCCTTGGCACAAAACCAAAGGCACAGATTGTCTTTTGTGGCATGGTTTGTACGGTAAATTCACCGATTGGTCCATGCTGTCATCCATCCAATTTGCATTGGCTCGTGACTTGTCGGTTGTCGCACGATAATTTTGTTGTATACCCAGCACGTAAACCGATTTGTTCTATTAACGTTCTCATCTGAAAACTCAACGAAAACTGTCATGCGTCCGGAAATTTTATTCCCGCTTTTTGCTGAAATCGACAGCCTGCCCGGTATTGGTCCGCGCCTGAAGCCTTTGCTCGCGCGGTTGATTGGTGGTGAGCATGTTGTCGATTTGCTCTGGCATCTGCCATCCGGGCTGATTGACCGGCGTTTTTCACCGCCGCTAACAGAAACAATTGACGGGTCGATTGTTACGCTTGATGTCTGGGTCGAACACCATGACGCTCCGCCGAACCGCCGCCGTCCATATCGGGTAATTTGCAAAACCCAGAGTGGCCCGGTGGTTTTGGCATTTTTCAATGCACGCGCCAAATACCTGAATGAAGTTTTACCAACAGGTGAAAAACGAATTGTATCGGGCAAAATTGATCACTATCGGGGCGAATATCAGATCACCCATCCTGACCGGATCGGGACCGAGGCCGAGCGCGAGGAAATTCAGACCGTCGAGCCTGTTTATCCGATGTCTGCCGGTGTTACAGGTAAAACACTAACCAAATCGACCCGGGCAGCCCTGACAATGGTGCCAGAACTGCCGGAATGGCATGATCCCGCTTTACAGGCACGCCACAAATGGCCGAACCTGAAATCCGCCCTGCATCAAGTTCATAATCCTGAAAATGAGAGTGATCTGTCACCTGACCATCCTGCCCGCAAACGACTTGCCTATGATGAGTTGCTGGCAAATCAGCTTGCCCTTGCACTTATCCGGGCCAAAATGCGCAAGCTGGGCGGAATATCGACAAAGGGTGATGGCCGTTTGCGCAAGGCCCTTGAAGCAGAACTGCCCTTTGCCATGACGGGTGCGCAGCAACGCGCCCTGAAAGACATTTACGAGGATATGGGCAGCAACGGTCGCATGTTGCGCCTGCTTCAGGGGGATGTTGGTTCGGGGAAAACGGTTGTCGCGCTGATGGCCATGCTGAACGCAATCGAAGCTGGTCGTCAGGCTGCATTAATGGCCCCGACAGAAATACTTGCCCGCCAGCATTTTGAAACCATTGCCCCCCTTCTGGAAAAGATCGGCGTGAACTGCGCCATCCTGACAGGGCGCGATAAAGGCAAAAGTCGCAAGACAGCACTCGACGGCTTTGCCAATGGAACTTTTCAGGTTGCTGTTGGTACGCATGCGCTGTTCCAGGAAGACGTGCAGTTCCAAGACCTAGCCTTTGCCGTTGTCGATGAACAGCATCGATTTGGCGTACATCAACGCCTTATGCTGGCTGGCAAGGGACAGGCAGTCGATGTCCTGGTCATGACCGCAACACCGATCCCCAGAACTCTGACCCTGACAGCGTTCGGGGATATGGAAGTATCGCGGCTGGACGAAAAACCGCCGGGACGAAAGCCGGTTGATACTCGCGTTCTACCTGCGGACAAGGTTGACGATGTCATATCAGGCATCGGTCGCGCCATGCGCACCGGGACCAAAATCTACTGGGTTTGCCCCTTGGTCGAGGATTCCGAATTCCTCGATTTGCAGGCTGCAGAAGAACGGTGTCGCATTCTGGTCGACCTGTTTGGCGAAAGCCGTGTCGGACTTGTCCACGGTAGAATGAAAGCCAAGGACAAGGATGCCGTGATGGAGCGCTTCGCCCACGGTGATCTGTCTATTCTTGTCGCGACAACGGTGATTGAAGTTGGGGTGAACGTGCCCGACGCAACAATCATGGTCATCGAACACGCCGAACGGTTTGGTCTGGCACAACTTCATCAGTTGCGTGGGCGGATCGGGCGCGGAGACGCGGCATCAACCTGCCTGCTGCTGTATGGTTCACCTTTAGGCGAGATTTCCAAAGCCCGTCTCAAGATCATGCGCGAGACAGAAGACGGTTTTATCATTGCCGAGGAAGATCTTCGCTTGCGTGGTGCGGGCGAAGTTCTGGGCACCCGGCAAAGCGGATTGCAAGCCTATCGCCTTGCCAGTCTGGAAATGCACGGTGATCTTCTGGCAATCGCCCGCGACGACGCCCGCCTGATTGTCGAACTTGATCCTGACCTGCAAAAGCCACGCGGAGAAGCATTACGGTTGTTGTTGTATCTTTTCGAACGCGACGAAGCCGTTCGCTATTTCCGATCAGGATAAAAACAAAGGGCGCTTGCAAATTGCAGCGCCCTTCTCATTCTATAGATTTCAAGCCGCTTCAAGCGTCTTCGCGGCTCTTGTCATCTGCATTTTCGTTTCCCGCTTCCGGGTGCTTGGAAACCAGAACCGGTGTATTTTCTTTTTCGCGCAGAACATCAAGGTCTTCGTATGTTTTGGCTGACACGGCCGGTTTGGCTTGTGCCTCTGCCGAGCGGCGATCCGGTGGTGTTACAATCCCACCGGACATAACCATTTTAATCGCTTCCTCGACCGTCATATCCAAGATTACGATATCCTTGCGCGGCACGAACAGAAGGAAACCTGATGTCGGGTTCGGTGTCGTCGGAAGAAAGATATTAATCACAGTATCTTCCGTCAGATTTTGCACTTCACCTTTGGTTTGGCCTGTAATGAAGCCGATTGCCCACATGCCACGACGTGGATATTCAAGCAAAACTGCCTGTCTGAATGCATTGGACTGATTGGCCAGAACCGTTTCAAGGATCTGCTTTACCGCTCCATAGATACTGCGAACCGCAGGGATGCGCGCCAGAATGCGTTCATAAAGCTTGATCAGGGCACGACCGGCAAAGTTGGTGGTGAACCAGCCGACGACCGTGATGAAAATCAAGATCACCAAAAGGCCAAATCCCGGGATACCATATTCCTGATAGCCTTCGGGCAGGTAATAGACCGGGTTATAATGTCCCGGGATCAGCGGCATGACCTTGCTGTCAACAAATTCGATAAACCACCATGCCAGTCCGAATGTAATGACAAGCGGTGCGCTAACAAGAACACCGGTCAGAAAATAGGCACGCACACGGGCGAAAAGCCCCGGGCTTGGCAGTGCATGACCGGAACTTTCATTGTCCGTTTCATGCTGGTCGTCACGATTGGCGGTCATTGATCACCTGTGAAGATGGGTCGCATTACATGGCACTGCCTGTAATACATGTTTGCATTCACCATTTGTCAGTAGGAATATGGCAATGCTGCGACTATTGATCTGGGGCAACTCCCCTTCCCTGAAGTGATAGCAGCATTCAAGTTTGCGGCGCAACCAAACAAACCGGGTGACACCAAACCGCCATCGTATAGGAGTTGTTTTGCAGGTCTGGATTGTAGAATACATATATGATGACAATGGCTCTGTTGGCATACGAACCGCCAAAGTTACTGCTCCTGATTATGAGACTGCCCGGCATTTTGCTCTGGGGGATGCACCAAGCGTCGATTTTGTCATGTCGCTACGTCCGGAGTCCGATGATCAGTTTCTCGGGCGACCGGCTATCCGGGCCCGTGAAATGACAGGCCAGGTCGTCCATGATGTTGTCGATCCTGACGAAGACATCGAAGAAGACGATGACATCTGATACCGACAAACGCGACTATCTGACACGGCCCATCATTGGCATTGGCGCTGTTGTATGGCACGGCGATAATGTTCTTTTGATCCAGCGCGGCAAGGCGCCAAACAAAGGCAGTTGGAGCCTTCCGGGCGGTGCGCAGGAACTTGGGGAAACATTGCGTGAAGCGGTTCATCGCGAAGTTTTTGAAGAAACTGGAATCACGATTTCCGAACCGGTCCTGGTTGATACCGTCGATCTGATAACACCCGATAAAAACGGTCGGGTGCAATATCACTACACCCTGATCGACTTTGTCGCAGAAGCATTGGAAGCAGATTTAAAAGCCGGTGGTGACGCCGCGAATGCCCGGTGGGTATCACCGACAGAACTTGGCAATTATCAGCTTTGGGATAAAACCCGTGATATGATCAATCGCTCTCGCGCTTTGCGCCGATGACCCGACCATGATCCCATCGTGAAGCAGATCACATTACCATAAAGAAAAAGGCGACATCCTGTGATGCCGCCTTCTCTGTTTGTGTTCGGAGTCTGGTTATGCCGCAGCATGCTGCGTCAGAACAGATTCCTGAATTTTCTTGAAAGCGCGTGCCTCAAGCTGACGCACACGTTCACGACTTACACCGAACCGTTCGCCGAGCTTTTCAAGCGTGATCGGATCGTCGCTCAGAAAACGGGCTTCGATAATTTCACGCTCGCGCTCCGGCAATTCACCCATTGCGCTTTTTAGCATGTCGTTATGCAGAACACGTTCCTCGGCGTCGGCCACAATGCTTTCCGGGCTGGGTGCATCGGATGACAGGGTATCAAGATACTCCATACCTTCGTCTTTTGGCATCGGCGTATTCAGCGAGAAATCACGCGCCGCGAGGCGACGATTCATTTCCAACGCTTCCTTGCCGGTTACACCAAGCTTTTCTGCAACCGCATCGGCCTGCTCGGGGGACAGTTCACCATTATCATAAATGTTGAGCTGCTTTTTGGCTTTACGCAGGCTGAAGAACAGCTTTTTCTGTGCGGCCATCGTGCCGAGTTTCACCATAGACCAGCTGTGCAGGATATATTCGGTCACAGCCGCTTTGATCCACCACATTGCATAGGTTGAAAGACGGAAACCGCGCTCCGGGTCAAACTTCTGAACAGCACGCATCAGGCCGGTATTACCCTCTGCCACCAGATCAGCCATCGGCAAGCCATAGCCGCGATATCCAAAGGCAATTTTCGCAACAAGACGCAGGTGACTTGTGACCAGCTTGTGAGCTGCATCGGTGTCATCATGCTCATGATAGCGGCGTGCAAGCATATATTCTTCGTCTACGCTGAGCATCGGGAACTTCCAGACCTGTCTCAGGTAACCAGAGAATCCGTCATCCTGCGGTACAGCAGGTAATTTAATCGTGCTCATATCATGTCCTCCAGAGAGGTTTACGCATCACGCCTGACAATTCTTCCTACGAATTCAAACAGACTCTAGATGACGCGCAAACACTGTCAGTTGTGAACTTAATCACTCGGACGACCGGCAGTCATTTTGGGAAATGGTTCCGTCCGGTCGCAATTTCATCCCATAGGCCCTATGGGAGAGGACAGCAGACGCAAAGATAACTCATATTCATCGTGTCTCTTCCTTCCTCGAAGCAAATCGACAATTTACATGTCCGCCATTAGGCCGGAACACTATCCGGCGGTGCCATTGGGCCCCCACCCGCAAAAGTTAATATATCTAAACCCGAGTAAATTCGTCAAGATAAACCTGACCGGATTTCAGTTATATTTAACTTTCAATATCAGCATTTTACATAATTTACCCGATAAATCCAGTCGGATATTATCAATGCTGACAATCTTACGCTAGGATCGATATGCGGCAAAAAAAAGGCACGCTGTATTGTTTTTCACAGAGTTTTTGCGCTTTAGATAAAGTCTCGCTTATTCGCGTGTCCTGCGCGAAACCTGTTGCCATTCCCCCAGCATCAACCCTAAGACCATTTTGACCGGCAACAGCATACATGACCAAAGGACAGCTATAGATGAACATGGCGAAAACAGACGCAATATCCCCCTGTCCATGTGGTGCCCCCAAAATCTTTGGCAAATGCTGCGGTGAACTACTATCTGGAAAGCGCAAAGCCTCAACGGCAGAGCAATTGATGCGGTCTCGGTATAGTGCTTTTGTCACTCGCGATGCCGATTACCTGCTGGCGACCCTTGCTCCGGAAAAGGCATCCGGATTTGATCCTGAGCAGATCAAGGCAGATAACAATGAATGGCTAGGCCTGGAAATTATTGCCACACACAAAGGTGGCATCCTCGATCAGCACGGGATGGTCGAATTTATTGCCCGATTTCGTGACAACGGGCGGGATCACGCGCTACATGAAATATCCCGGTTCGAACGGCGTAATGGTAACTGGTTGTATATCGATGGTGAATTTCCCGAAACATCGCCCGGCAATATCACGGCCAGCCCAACAAATACCGGTCGAAATGATCCCTGCCCGTGTGGCTCTGGGAAGAAATACAAAAAATGCTGCGGCTAGGATGACGCTTGTTCGCCCATAACACCGATCTCAAGGGCCCAGCGATGAAACGGACGGATTAGTTGTTGATAGGCTTCGTCATAGGTCAACCAGATTAATTCATGATCTGGTTCAACCGGAGGCCCCAAACGTTCGGTAAATTTGCACAGGAAAAACACACCGCGTTTTAGTCGAAATCGACCTTTGGCAAAGTTATTGACGTATTGTGACGCAATACCAAGGCGATTATGGATATCGATCTTGTAACCGGATTCTTCATAGGCTTCGCGATGCAATGCATCGCGTTCACTTTCTCCGCGCTCCACCCCACCACCAATAAGCACCAGCCCCTTTGGGGTACGCGCAACGGCAACTTCGCCTGCATCGTTCAGGATGACGGCATAGACACAGTCTTGCACGATATAATTTCTACCCATGTCAGGGTTGCCAAAGATCGGTCCAACCAAATTGATGTTCCTGGATTGCGGCCTTGCAAATATGTTCAAATGAACACTTCAGATGTTTGAAGTTACGACAATTTCAAATTGTCCGTGCCTGATCAAGCAGCAATTGACACCGAACTGCATCCAGACGCAATTCTGTGCGGCGTGCATCCGAGAAGTACTTTTTAAGGTCATCATTTGATACCGGTATTTCAAGACCACCGAACTCGGACGACAGACGTTTGACATGGTGTTCAGGCAATATCCGATCACGAAACCTGCCCTTGTTCAGGAACTTCTCGGCCAATGCAAAATCAAGCTGCATATTCCGATACAGGATGGTCTGGTAATTTGCGTGTATCTGCAAGTTTCCCTCGGCCGAAACGAACAGGATCGGGAACATGACGGCAAGCTCCGGTAAGTGCCGGTTCGGATATACCTGACCGTTCCAGTACTTTTCCGCCAAGCTGCCGTAAATATCGTAATCAGAAATCGAATGGAATCTGGCTTTGCCAAGTGGAAGAATTTCCACCTTTGGCTTGGTGATCGTTACAGTATCGTTGGAAACATCGACATAAAGATCTCCGAACTGGAATGCGTTCTGAAAATATTCGTGGCGCAGATTGCCCCAGACCCTTTTGGCAATCCCCCCCTGCAGACAGAAATCGCGCAACGCCGCAAGTCCCAATGTCTTTGGTGATCGGAGTTCATGTTCCAGCAGGTCTTTGACCCCCTTGGTTATCTCGTAACAATAGCCTTTCGGATAAATACCCTTTGAGGGATGGTTCGTCGGGTCGAATTCCTGATCGAACTGCAGTCTCAGACGCAGCATGTCGTCATAAAGTTCCTTCAAACGGGGCAGCAGGTACTTTTTCGTCAGTTTGACCTGTTTGAAGTTCGTCGGCAGGATTTGTTCCTCTTCTGCCTGACGCTTTATGAATTCAAGACTTAGCTTGCCGCTGGATATCATTTTATATGCAACTTCTCGCCAATCACGATCCGGAACACTAACACAGACCTAAAAAACCTAGTGTTGCTTAGCCTTTAAACAAAGATGCCCCCGGACAAAAGCATGTTCGGAGGCATCAATGAAATCTTGTAATCAAATATTTTCTTAGAATGGAATCTCGTCATCGAGATCCGGTGCACCAGCCGGTGCCGAACCGCTACCCGAGGAGGATCCGCTGTTACCCCAGCCAGCATCGGAACCGCCGCCGTATCCACCACCGTTATCTGCACCGTATCCGCCGCCCGATCCGGAACCACCACCCATTCCGCCGCCTTCGCCGCGGTTATCCAGCATGGTCAGGTTCGAGTTAAAGCCTTCAAGAACGATCTCGGTGGTGTAGTTGTCCTTGCCATCCTGTCCCTGCCACTTGCGGGTGCGGAGCTGGCCTTCGATGTAAAGCTTGCTGCCTTTTTTCACAAAGCGCTCGACAACGTCGGCAAGGCCTTCGTTGAAGACGACAATACGATGCCATTCGGTGCGCTCGCGGCGCTCACCCGACTGACGGTCACGCCATTGTTCCGAAGTCGCAATGCTGAAATTGGCAATCTTTTTGCCCGCCTGGGTGAAACGGATTTCAGGGTCGCGGCCGAGGTTCCCGACGAGAATGACTTTATTGACACTGCCAGCCATGGGTTATCTTCCAAAGTTTGTGTTGTCCGCCGTTTCGTATGTACGAAACTGGTGAGTTATCATTGCGCAAAAATGCGCTGCATTAAAGTTTCAAGTGCGACGCGATCAGTCTCGTCGAACGAGCTGATGTCGACACTATCGACGTCAAGCACCGCAATCAACTGTCCTTGCGCATTCAGAACCGGCACCACGATTTCGGAGTTCGACCGGCTGTCACAGGCAATATGCCCGGGAAAGGCATGCACATCTTCAACAAGCTGGGTTTCAAGCGTCGCAGCAGCCGTACCGCAGACACCACGGCCAAACGGAATACGCAGGCAGCCCAAAGTTCCCTGATACGGCCCAACGACCAGTTCATTTTCTTTCTCCGGATCAACGATATAGAAGCCTGTCCAGAAATAATAGTCGAACTTTTGCGCCAGAATGCAGCTAACCGTTGCCATCAGGGCTGTGACGTTTTTTTCGCCTTCGGTGATGCTGATCAGTTCTTTTTCGGCTTCCTGATAAAGAGCCTGTTTCTGTTCGGCGTTCACGTGATGCTCCTGCGTTTGTAAGCGCCTAGGAACTACCTGTTTACCCGTATGGAGACAAGAACAAAATCACCCGTTCCAAACAAGTGTGATCTCATAAAACAGCCCCGGCGCAATGAATGCACCGGGGCCGCTGCAGACCGTCTTACGACGGACCAGGGAACTATAAAATCAAAGGCGTTTACCACTGTCCTTGTCGAACAGGTGAACCAGATTTGCACTGGTTGCCAGCGACAATTCCTGCCCTTTATCAAACTGATGTGTGCCTTGCATACGCAAGGTCACATTTTCATTCTTCTTGCCGAACTCAAGATATATCAAGGTTTCCGCCCCCAGTGATTCGATCATGCGAACCCGGGCTTTCAATGCACCGCTACCATCGGCCTTAAGCGTGAAATGTTCCGGGCGCACGCCAACGACAAGATCGCGGCCTGCGTCAATAACGTGGTCGAGATCGATCTTGCTGCCATCGCCCAGAACAACATGGCTTTTGTCATCCGCAACCCTTCCATCAAGGAAATTCATTGATGGTGATCCGATGAAGCTTGCAACGAACAGGCTGGCAGGCTTTTCATAGATTTCAATCGGCGTACCGATCTGTTCGGCGATACCGGCATTCATGACAATCAGGCGATCTGCCAATGTCATGGCTTCAACCTGATCATGAGTCACATAAACAGATGTAATACCAAGGCGTTGCTGAAGGTTCTTGATTTCAAGTCGCATATCAACACGCAATTTGGCATCAAGGTTGGACAACGGTTCGTCAAACAAAAAGACTTTGGGTTCACGCACGATCGCGCGGCCCATCGCAACGCGCTGGCGCTGACCGCCTGAAAGCTGCTGTGGTTTACGTTCCAGATAATCGTCAAGTTGCAAAATCTTCGCTGCATCACGAACGCGGGTGTCGATCTCGACTTTGCTGTATCCGCGGTTCTTGAGCCCATAAGCCATGTTGGCGTAATTGGTCATATGCGGATAAAGCGCGTAGTTTTGAAACACCATGGCGATATCACGATCAGCAGGGGCGACATTGTTCACCACCCGGTCGTCAATCTTGATCTCGCCGCTTGAAATGCCTTCAAGCCCGGCAATCATGCGCAGAAGTGTCGATTTTCCGCAGCCGGACGGCCCCACCAGAACGGTGAATTCCCCGTCACCAATTTCTAGATTAATACCATGCAGGGCCTTAAAGCCGTTGGCGTAGGTTTTTTCAGCCCGATTAAGGGTAACAGTTGCCATTTTCGTATCCTGTATGCGGATCTGTGTATTTTAAATCACTGACATCAAATAGATTGATCGAGCCTATTTTTCGGTTTCGACCAGACCTTTGACGAACATGCGCTGGAAAATTACCACCACCAGTACTGGCGGAATGGTCGCCATGATTGTCAGTGCGAATGCCTTGGGGAATTGCGGTATCTGCCCGCCTTCATAGAGCGAGTTGTAAACCTGCTTGATCCCGATCACGATGGTATAAAGCTGATCATCGGTCGTCATCAGCAACGGCCACAGATACTGGTTCCAGCCAACAACGAACATGATGATGAAAATCGCTGCGATCATGGTGACCGAAAGTGGTACCAGAATATCGATGAAAAACCGTAACGGCCCTGCCCCATCCAAACGTGCGGCCTCGAGCAATTCATCGGGCACCGACCGATAAAACTGCCGGAAGAAGAATGTGCCGGTTGCCGAAGCAATCAAAGGCAGAATCAAGCCCGTATAGGTATTAAGCAAACCAAGATTAGCGACGACTTCGTAAGACGGTACGATACGGACCTCAAGCGGCAGTAAAAGCGTCGCGAAAATGACCCAAAATAGTGGCACCGCCAGTCTGAACCGGAAATAGACAATCGCATAGGCCGCCATCATTGAAATGATAACCTTACCAATTGCAAAACCAAGCCCGAGGACCATGCTGTTAAACAACATTTCAAGTGCGGTTACCCGCCCCTTGGTTGCGGCGCTGTCAAACAGGATTGCCCCGTAATTCTCAATGAAATGCCCACCAAACCAGAACTGCAAACCATGCTGGAAAAGATACTCGCGAGTATGAGTTGAAGACACCAATGCAATCCAGACAGGCAGGATCATGAACAACGATCCAATGATCAGGATCAGGTGATTGGTGATTGTACGCCACTTTGACTGATACATGACGCGTCCCCCTAATAGTGCACTTTGCGTTCGATAAAGCGGAACTGGAACACGGTAAGCACACTTACCATAATCATCAGCAATACCGATTGCGCCGAACTGCCGCCCATATCCGCGCCAAGGAACCCGTCAACATATACCTTGTAAACAAGGGTCGCGGTTGAACCGCCGGGCGATCCTTTGGTCGAAACGTCAATGATCCCGAATGTCTCGAAGAACGCGTAAGTCAGATTAATGACCATAAGGAAGAAAGTCGTCGGCGCCAGAAGCGGAAATGTAATTGTCCAGAAACGGCGTTCGGCACTTTTACAATCCAGTGTCGCCGCTTCGGTTACCGATTTCGGAATCCCTTGCAAGCCCGAAAGGAAGAAGATGAAATTTACACTGACCTGTTTCCAGACCGCAATCAGCGTCACGACAAAGGCGGCATCGCCAGCATTCTGGATGTGGTTGAATTCGAAACCGAAACTGTTGAACAGCTTATAAAGGTCGCCCATCAGCGGATTGAACAACATATTGCCCAGCAAGCCGGCCACAGGCGGCGCAACGGCGTACCCCCACATCAAAAGCGTCTTGTATGACTTGGCTCCGCGTATAACTTCATCGGCGCGAACCGCCAGAAACAGCGAAATCGCAATGGAAATAAAGGCCACAAGAAAGGAAAAGACTGCGGTGAATATCGCAGACTGAAGCCAAGCCCCACTGGCAAGTACATCTTCGAAATTTCGGAACCATACAAACTGGGAAGACAGACCGAATGCGTCTTCAAGCAGAAAAGACTGATAAACGGCCTGGGCCGCGGGCCACAGGAAAAATATCGCAATAATCAGAATTTGTGGTGCGATAAAAAAATAAGGAACCGGGCTATGCCCGAATTGTACGCGTTTCATTGCTGACGCAACCCCAAGACTGGTCCAGGAATCGAAAAACAGGGCGGCTGTTTAAAGCCGCCCTGTCAGCGAGATACTGATTAGTTCGAATAGGTGTCGTTGAAGCGTTTCAGCAACGCATTGCCTTCTTCCTCAATCGCGGCAAAGGCCTGATCAATGGTTGCTTCACCATTCATCATCTTATCGACTTCGCGATAGATAACCTCACGGATCTGGACATAGAAACCAAGACGGTAACCCTTGGTCCACTCGCCACCTTCTTCAGACAGCTGCTGGATGCCTACTTCAGCGTCCGGGCTTTCTTTGTAATAGCCATCTTTCTTGGCCAGCTCGTAAGCAGCGGTCGTGATAGGAACGTAGCCGGTTTCCTTGTGCCAGTAATACTGGGTTTCCGGCTTTGTCAGGAATTCGAAGAACTTGGCAACGCCTTTATATTCTTCATCCGAGTGACCGGAAAAAGCGAACAGCGACCCACCACCGATAAAGGTGGATTTTGGCGCATCACCAACGCCTTCCCAATATGGGAGGGTCGAGGTACCGAATTCAAACTGTGCAGATTTTTTCAAACCACCGAACGAGCCGGACGAACCGATCCACATTGCGGCTTTCTGCTGCAGGAAGGCATCCTGGTTTGCACCCCATGCACGGCCATAATAGCCAAAGTAACCGGCATCTTTCCACTCTTTGACGTGCTGCCAGTGATCTTTCAGCGCATCGTTGTTATAGAGCAGCTTCACATCGGTGCTGTCGTAACCGTTATTAGCAGTTGCCATCTGCAGGTTATGACGGGACATGAAGTTCTCGAAGAAAATCCAAGGGCTGTGCAATTCAGCAAGACCTTCATAGCCCGCTTCTTTCAACTTTGGCGCTACCTCTTCGAATTCCTGCCAGGTTTTCGGAACTTCGACACCGGCTTTGGCAAGTGCATCCTTGTTGAAATACAAAAGCGGGGTCGAACTGTTGAACGGCATGCCGATCATCTTGTCGTTCGAGTCAGCATAGAAATAGCGGACACCCGGGATATAATCATTGATGTCGAAGCCAACACCATATTTCTGCAGCAAATCGGCAACCGGATAGGTCGCACCCTTTGCGTTAATGATGGTTGCAGCACCGGCATCAAAAATCTGGATGATATGCGGCTGGTTTTTCGCGCGGAACGCCGCGATACCGGCAGTCATCGTATCTTCGTAGCCACCTTTATTGATGGCAACAACCTTGTACTCGTCCTGGCTGGCATTGAAGTCGGCTGCAATCTGGTCAACGACACCCCCAAGTGCGCCATCCATTGCGTGCCACCATGTGATTTCGGTTGCGGCATTGGCGGTGCTGCCAAGGGCAAACACTGCTGCTGCAGCCATCAGGGTTTTGCGAAACATGATCTTCTATCTCCCAAATAAAAACTTGTCCGCACCAAAGCCGCCTGTTGTCCGGCTTGATACAACGCATTTGTTTTCATTCGAGGGGGACGTTTCCTCAAGTGACAGTTTTCGGAAATTTACTTTTGATGCGCGAAATGACCGATAAAACTGCCGTTTTTTAGTTTTTAGTGTGCATTCGACCCCTTCAAATGTTCATATGAACATCGCATAAATCGAACATCTTGCAAAGGTTTTCAATTATTGAAACCGACCTTGATTCTCGCTGATTCCATTCATTCGATGCTTTTCAAGCATTTCAGCCGTTTTCATAATTATTTCGATGTCGTGCATCTGTAATATTCTGGTGCAGAGATTTGGCTTTGATGTGCAAAACGGGCAGCCTTTCGACTGCCCGTTCAATGTTCATTCGCGAACACGGCTTCATGCTGTCGCCTTGCCCAGCTTACGAGGTATTCTTGTCTCGCTGAACAAAGACTGAAAGCAATGCCAAACCGCCGGAAACAATCATCAGCAACAGCGAAAGCGCATTCAGTACCGGGGTTGATCCCTGTTTGAGCCGGTCAAACATGGCAATGGTCAGAGGCGCATCCGAGCCGACAAGCATCAATGTTGTATTGAAATTTTCAAACGACATCAGGAATGCAACAATCCCTGCCCCGACCAAAGCCGGTTTCAGGAATGGAATGGTAATCGTCCAAAGCGCAGCCTGCCGTGTTGCCCCCAGATTGAGGGCGGCTTCTTCCAGGCTGATATCAAATTTCCGAAGACGTGCGGATATCACCAGTGTGGTTATCGTGGTGATGAAAGCAAATTGGCCAATAATCACCAGAAACAATCCCGGGCGCAGGAAATCAAGATCCCACCCAATCGTTTCTTCAACACCATTTGCAATGGCATTGGAAAAAACGAGGATGGATATGCCCAGAATGACCCCCGGAATAACCAGCGGCGACAATGCAACGACATAAAGAAGGTTTTTACCGGGAAACTGTGCACGCTCAAACAGGAACGCATTACAGGTTCCGACCGTAACCGAAAGCAATGTCACACAAAGTGCGACAAACGCGGAAACTCCGACACTTTCAAGCAGTTTGCTATCATTGAAAATGCCTATATATGGCCCCTCGCTGCCAAAGAACCATTTGAGTGTGGCTCCTTCCCAAGGCATGGATGGAAACAGGCTGTCGTTAAAGGCAAACACGCCAACAACAATCAGCGGCGCACTGAGATAGATGAAAAACAGTGCGATATACCCGGTATAGATGCCCTTATAGAAACGCGGCTGGGGAATACTTGGAATCATGATAACGCCTCCTCAGCTCACGGTTTCTGAAAGCGTCTGGCGACTAAGTTTCAGGCCGATCCATACAATCAGGGATGAGAGAACCAGCAACAGGAACCCGAATGCCGATCCCGATTCCCAGTTAAACCGGGTGATGAACTGGGTATAAATCTGTTCCGTGAACCAAAGGCTATCTTTGCCGCCCAAAAGGTTGGGCGTCAGGTAGTTACCAAGTGTCAGCATGAAAACAACTATGCAACCGGACGCAATACCGGGCATGGCATGCGGAATGACAATATCGCGGGTTACGGTAAAGGCATTGCCGCCAAGGTCGTATCCGGCTTCGATCAGGCTGTCGTCAAGGCTATCAAGTACCGACACCAGCGGCACAACCATGAACAGCATTGATGTATAAACAAGCCCCACCATGATGGTCGCATCATTGTAAAGCATCTCGACCGGGCCATCCGCGATCCCGGTCCATTGCAGGAAATTGCTGATCACGCCGCTTTCACGTAGGAGGATCATCCAACCAAAGGTACGCACCAGCTCCGATACCCAGAACGGGATCAGGCATAGAAGGAACAAAACATTCTTGCCTTTGCCCCGCATGACATTGGCAATGTAATAAGAAACCGGAAAACCGATGATCAGGGTCAGTGCTGTCGCCATAAGCGACATCACCGCGGTACGGACATAGGTATTCCAGTAAAGCGGTTCGACGAAAAACTCGATATAGTTGATCAGGCTAAATTCGTACTTGCCGTATGAAATCCGTTCACGCAACGACACCAGAAGCAGATCCACATGCGGCAGGATCACAAGCAGGAACAGCCAAAGCAGCAAGGGCATGGCAAGCAGCAAGGCACCAAATCGCATCGCCCCTGCCTTGCCGGTTGACGCGGAGGTAGTCATGCTGCGGTCCCCAGTTTTTCAGGCGCGGCAAAACAGCGTGTTTGTTCCGCAGCCCACGTCAGATTGACAGTATCGCCCACTTTCAGATTGGCGAATGCGCCGGTTTGTGGCAAGGCCACCGTCATTTCGTGCCCGGTTGCGCTATCGCGAACCTGCACACTGCTGGCGGCACCGTTAAACAGAACATTCTCAACCTTTGCTCCGATGGCATTATCGGTTTTGCCCTGCCCGTCAATTGCAATGGCCTCGGGACGAACAAATACATCAACCGTTTGGCCCTCGCTCAATTCAGGATGAACCGTACAGGATGCGACAACAGAACCACCGGTCGGCAGATTGATCATAATCTGATCGTCTTGTGTCGTGCCGACCGTTCCTTTCCAACGATTGCTTTCGCCAACAAAACCGGCGACAAAAGCCGTCTGCGGATTGTAATAAAGGTCCTGCGGTGCGCCGACCTGCTCAAATCGGCCGGCATTCATGACCGCCACCTGATCGGACATCACCAATGCTTCGGACTGATCATGCGTGATGTAAACGAATGTCGTGCCGATCTCATGCTGCAATTGCTTGAGCTCTACCTTCATATGCTCTCGTAATTTAAGGTCCAGAGCACCGAGTGGCTCGTCAAGAAGCAGCACCGCCGGTTCCAGAACAAGACAGCGTGCGATCGCAATACGCTGTTTCTGGCCGCCTGAAAGTTGACCGATCTGTTTGGGGCCTGAGTTCCGGCAGTCCGACACGTGCCAGCGTATCATTGACCTTCTTCTCGATTGTCGACCGGTCAACACCGCGACGTTTCAAGCCATATGCCACGTTTTCCGCAACATTCATCATCGGAAAAAGTGCCAGATGCTGGAAAACCATATTCACAGGCCGACGGTTTGGCGGGACACCCAGCACCGATGAACCATTAATCAGAATGTCACCGGATGTAGGTGCCTGAAAACCGGCCAGCATGCGCAATAGCGTTGTTTTACCGCAACCGCTGGGACCCAGAATGGAAAAGAAAGACCCTTTGGGGATCGCGAGTGAAATGGAATCTACCGCGGTAAAAGCATCAAATTTTTTGACCACGTCGCGACATTCAAGGTCGAATTGATCTGCCATGGGAGCCTGCATGAAATGAATTGCCGATGTCCGCCTAAAACCGGTCATCGCAGAAAGGAAAAAAATGCAATGTCCCCGGCATCTTCTGCCGGGGACAATATCATCCGATCCAAACAGGATCAGAACAGCAAATCTTAGTTCGACTGCGCGGCTTTCACACGGTCAAGCGTTTTGCCTTCAATAGCTTCCAATCCAGCCGGGACAGGTGGATACCAGTTGATATTGTCCAAGGCTTCCTGCGGGAAACTAGTCTCAAACTGTTTACGCTGAGCTTCATCAAGAAGGGAACTCGCACCGTTGGACGCAGTATAGTAGCTCGACGCAGCTGTGATACGAGCGGCAATCTCTGGTTTCATGACAAAATTGATCCACTTGTAGGCAGCCTCTTCATTTTCTGCCTTACGCGGAATGGCAAAGGTGTCGACCCAGCCTAAAGCACCAGACGACGGAGCAACAAAATTCATGTC
Organism: Thalassospira lucentensis; assembly: GCF_032921865.1. Lineage (NCBI taxonomy): Bacteria > Pseudomonadati > Pseudomonadota > Alphaproteobacteria > Rhodospirillales > Thalassospiraceae > Thalassospira > Thalassospira lucentensis. The sequence goes on along the minus strand of NZ_CP136684.1, from coordinate 3,760,320 downwards.
CGGATTATCATTATTGAGCGTCCAGCCACCTGCGTCCCAAGCCATGGCAGCCACGACTTCACCTGAACGAATCAGGTTAAGGAGCGAGTCAGAGCCTTCCCAATAGGTTTTAACGTTCGGCTTGCACTCAATCAACTTTGCTTCAACCTTATCAAGAATCTCCTGATAAGCAGCCTCGTCGTTATAAGCAGCAAATGGATCCATCCCCATCGAGAATGCAAATGCAATCAGGGTTGGGCGGCGAAGTCGGTAAGACACTTTGCCCGCGACTTCATCACTGCAAAGGTCGATATAATCTTTTACCGTGGAAGCTTCGGCAGTGTTCAGAACCAAGCCATCCGTGCCCCATATTTGAGGGACACCATACACTTCACCATCCAATGTGGTGTTCGCTTTTGTTGCCTCAAGCATTGAAGGAATAAAGAGCGACGCGTCAATCTTGGAGAGGTCGATCGGCTTGTAGATGTTGTGCTCGAGCTGTGCACTAGCAATGCGGTCCTGAGACGGTTGGGCCAGATCAAATCCGCCGCCACCTGTTGCGCGCAGCTTGGAAATCATTTCCTCATTGTTTGAGAGGGTGACTTCGACATCGATACCTGTTTCCGCTTCGAACTCAGCGACGACATCATCTGGCACGTACCCACCCCAGGTCAGCAACCGAAGTTCTTCGGCCTGTGCGGTTTGGCCAAGCATCACCATTCCGGCAAGGGCGGTAAGCCCAAGCAGAGAACCGCGCAGTGCGCCATGCTTTTTCGACATTATTTTACCTCTCTGTTGACGTGACGGCACTTCCCCTGTCCGGCGTCAATGTATTCTGTGACATTGCAAACGTTCCAGGACCGCACCAGTATCGCAAGAAACTTTGTTGAAACGAAAGCAAAATCGATCATTTTGCGTTCTTTTGAACAATTCATTTCAATTCTCGCTGTGAAACCAGACTTTCCGCAAGTTAAACTTCTGCAACAATTTTTTCGGGTTTCAGCACCGAAAGGCATCTGTTTGCGACTAAAAAAGGGGCCGCCAAACCGGCAGCCCCTTCATATCTAAATATCTGGAAGCTAAACCCTATTCGTCGGCACTATATTCCGCTGGGCATTGAAGCTTCTCATAGGCCTTTCCGTTGGCATCAAACAGATGAGAAGCACCGGCTTCGGCTGCGGCACTGACAGTTTCGCCAATTTTAATACGGCTGTGGCCAGGCGCACGAATTGTGAAGCGGTCCCCGTTCGCCAGCTTGATGTACAAATAGGTAAAGTCGCCGAGCTTCTCGACAACATCGACCTCGCCGGAAATCGACAAATCCCCCTGCTCACCCGGTGAAAGATGCTCCGGCCGGACTCCCAGTTCGACATCCTTGCCAACATCACCTGCGGCCACGTCAAACGGCAGAACAGCCTTGGCGCCTCCCGGCACGGTAACGGTTACCTTGCCCTGTTCGACAGCATCAATATGAACAGTCGTGAAATTCATCGCAGGCGATCCGATAAAACCGGCAACAAAGCGTGTTTGCGGATGATGATAAAGCTGCATCGGAGATCCGACCTGCTCGACATTGCCGGCATTCATCACAACGATCTTGTCGGCAAGCGTCATCGCTTCGACCTGATCATGCGTGACATAGACAATTGTCGATTCCAGTTCCTGATGCAGCTTGGCAATCTCGATGCGGGTCTGCACACGCAAGGCAGCATCAAGGTTCGATAGCGGTTCGTCAAACAGGAATACTTTCGGTTGGCGCACAATCGCACGGCCAATCGCCACGCGCTGGCGCTGCCCACCCGACAATTCAGACGGACGGCGATCCAGAAGCTGGTCCAGTTGCAGGATACGAGCGGCTTCGCGCACCCGTTGATCAATTGCCGACTTGTCGTGATTGGCCAGTTTCAGACCAAATGCCATGTTCTTATAGACTGTCATATGCGGATAAAGCGCATAGGACTGGAACACCATGGCGATCCCGCGGTCGCGCGGGCTTTTGGTATTCACGACGTCCCCACCGATCATCAGATCACCACCGGTGATGTCTTCCAGACCGGCGATGATGCGAAGCAACGTCGATTTTCCGCAGCCCGACGGCCCCACAAAGACGACAAACTCGCCGTCCTTAACATCCAGATCGATGCCATGCAGCACATCAACAGCGCCATAGCTTTTTCGGATCTGGTCAAGTTTCAAATCAGCCATTTAGGTAAGCTCCTGTCACACCAATACTCATTTCACCGCGCCAGATGTCAGGCCGCGAATGAGTTGTCGGGAGAAAATCAGATAAAGGATCAGGATCGGAATGATCGCGAGGCTCAGCGATGCCAGAACCGCGTTCCAGTCGGTAACGTACTGACCGATGAATTGCTGGATCCCCAGCGTGATGGTTTGCTTGCCATCACCCGGCGCCAGGATCAGTGGGAACCAAAGGTCATTCCAGATCGGGATCATGGTAAATACCGCGACCGTTGCCACGGCCGGCCGGATCAGCGGCAGGATAACCGCAAAGAAAATCTTGAATTCACCGACCCCGTCGCAACGGGCGGCTTCTTTCAAATCCTTGGGTATTTGGTGCATGAATTCGGTCAGGATAAAGATCGCCAACGGCAGTCCCTGCGCGACATAGACAAGGATAAGAGCAGTCAGCGTATTGATCAGGCCCAATTCAACAATCAGGTTCAGGATCGAAACCGAGCCCAGCCGGATCGGCACCATGATGCCAACCGCCAGATAAAGCGCAAGCCAGGTATTGCCGGGAAACTTGTATTCCGAAAGCGCCCAGGCCGCCATGGAAGCAAGCAGCAGAACAATAACGATGGTCACGACCGTGACGGTGAAGCTGTTAAAGAAAAACAACTCGAAATTTGATCTCGCCAGAACCTTGGTGAAGCCTTCAAGGCTGAAGGTTTCAGCGTTCGGCAGGCTCATCGGGGCGCTGAAAATCCCCTTGCGGGATTTGAAGGCGTTGATGATCACGAGAAAGATCGGATACAGCGCCACCAAAGTGTAGGTCAGCAGGATCGCATGCACGATCACGGCACGCGACATGTCTTCACGACGGATATTTTTAGTCATCATGATCTTGCCGCCTCCTTACAGCTGGTAGCGCGCCAGACGGCGCTGCACGGCGAACAGATAGAAAAGAACACCGGCAAGAATGATCAGAAACATCAGCGAGGCAACAGTGGCACCAAGGCTTGGATCGCCAAGCTGCAACTGATAGCCAAAGAATGTGCGATAGAATAGCGTGCCCATGATATCAGTCGAGAAATTCGGTCCCGCCAACGCACCCTTTACAGCATAAATCAGATCGAACGCATTGAAATTACCAACAAATGTCAGGATCGATACCATCGCAACCGTCGGCAGAACAAGCGGCAGCTTGATATGCAGGAACACCTCGAAATGGGTTGCGCCGTCGACAATTGCCGCGTCGACAAGATCGTCGGGGATCGCCAGAAGTGCCGCATAAATCAGCATCAGCGGAATACCGACCCACTGCCAGACCGAGATAAAGGAAAGCGTTATCAGGGCCGAACCTTCCTTGCCAAGCCACGGACCAAACAGCGATTTCAGGCCGAAAATATCAAGGATATCGACGCCAACACCCCATACAGGGCTCAGGATCAGTTGCCAGATGAAACCGACAATCACCACCGACAGCATGGTCGGCATGATCATCATCGTGCGATAGGTGTTGCGGAACCTCAGTTGCGGCAGGCTCAAAATGCCTGCAAGCGCGATCCCGATCGGGTTCTGAACCAGCATGTGAACCGCAAAGAATTTCATATTGTTCCAGAAACTGTTCCAAAACGTCGCAGACCAGTCCGGATCGCCCAGAATGGTTCGATAGTTATCGAAACCGACAAAGGCCATCTCCCCGCCGCTTGGCGTGGCATAAAAACTGAGGCGAATGGAATCGATTAGCGGATAGATCATGAACAATGTGTAAATGATCGTCGCAGGTGCCAGAAAGGCAAACACAGGCAGTTTTGCCTTGCGCCAATCGGTCATGGGCCCGGAATGCGCCATACCTTATCCTGTCTTTCTGAGATTAAGCGTACGGGGAGCGCGTCCCCGGTCGAAAGCGTTCATCTGAGCGCCTGATTGCAGTCCTGTCCGCCCCGTTTGTCAATCGGCGTGATGTTCGAAACTGCAAGATACCCGGTAGATACAAGGATGGCAGGCGCAAGAAGTCACCTGCCATCTGTAGTCAGGTCTTACTGATGCGGCGCATACCACTTCGCAAGTCCGGATTCAGCGGCTTTACCGGCTTCTTCCGGAGTAACAGTTCCGTTGATAACCTGTGCGGAAATATTCCACAGTTCGTTTTCAAGGTTCGGCGTGCCACGCGACAAAATCTGATAAGAGTTACGAATGGTTGATTCGCATTTCTGACGCCAGCTCACGAACTCGTTGGCAACCGGATCGGTGATTTCGACCTTGTGGTTCGACAACGAGAAGAAGCCTGGAAGCGCGTTGGAGTAAAGCGACGCAAATTCCGAGCCAGTCATCCATTCGAGGAAGACCTTTGCCTCTGCCGCATTCGGCGATTTGGCATTCAAGCCCAGCGCGATATCGGTGTGGTCGCTGATATAGCAGGTGTCCGAACCTTCTGCCGGGGGCGGCGGAAATGCGCCAAATTCAAATTCGGCCTGGCTGTTAAACAGCGAAATGTCCCAGGAACCGGCCGGATAGACAGCCGCACGGCCAAGCGAGAACAGGTTCTGCGCATCCGGATAGGAAATGGCTTCATAACCGTCCGGAAGATAGTTTGCCCAGCTTGCCAGTTCGGTAAAGGTGTCAACATACGGTTTATCGGTGAATTTCTGGCTGCCATCGATCAAGGCTTTGCGGCCCTCTTCGCCTTTCCAGTAATTCGGACCAATGTTCTGGAAGCCCATTGTTGCGGCTTCCCACTGATCGGCAGTCCCCATTGCCATAGGGATATAGCTGCCTTCTTCCTTGATTTTATCAAGGGCAGCATAGAATTCTGCACGGGTCTTCGGCACTTCTACACCGGCTGCCTCAAAGGCTTCCTTGTTATAGATGAAGCCATGAATAACCGACGCCATCGGCAGGCAAAAAGTGACGGAACCATCATCCGTCTGCCATGCGGATTTCGCAACATCGGAGAAATTATCCATGCCCGCTATATCGTCAAGAGGAGCAAGATTGCCCTGCTTGTAAAGTTCAAGCGACGCATCGAACGGACGGCACGTGATCAGATCACCAGCCGTGCCGCCAGCGAATTTCGCATTGATCAGCGCGTTGTAATCGGTCGGCGGGGTCGGCGAGAAAGTCACCTTAATTTCCGGATGTTCCTTGTTAAAGGCCGGAATAATCTGATCATTCCAGATATCGATATCGTCGTTACGCCAGCTCTCGATCACGAGTTCGCCAGCAGATGCCATCAACGGAACCAGGGCGACACTTGCCGCCAGAGCCGCTGCCAGGCCTTTTGCAAACACTTTATTCGACATTTATGCCTCCTCTGATCAATGTCGGTGGACTGCTATCTCTGCAGATGTCAGTCCTTATACTCAAGCGCTGCCCGGAGATTTCCGTTAAACATCGCAAGAATTTCTTTGGCTTTCGCGGTCTCGTGCCCTTTGGCAATCAGGACCGCGATGCGGATATCAAACTGTGCTTTTTCAAGGGCGCTTTCGGCCTTCTGCGCATCACAACCGGCAATATGGCTGGTAATGCGGATCGCGCGACCATGTAACTTGATGTTTTCGGCACGCATGCCGACCATCAAGTTATCGAAAAGACGCCCAAGCTTGTTCATGACAAGCGATGAAAGGATATTTATGGCGGCCTTCTGCGCGGTCCCTGCCCCCATGCGGGTTGAACCGGCAATAACTTCGGGCGCACTATCAAGAAAGATACTGCACGCTGCCGCGGTCAAAAGCTTGCCATCGGGATTGTTGCAAAGACCAACTGTGTAAGCACCGCGCTCGCGTGCCAACTCAACTGCATGCAGTGTATAAGGCGTCGAGCCGCTGGCGGCGACGGCGATAACCGCGTCACCTTCACCTATGCAATGTCGGGTAATTTCGTCTTCGGCGGCTTTGGTATCGTCTTCGGCGGAATTGAATACGCCCGGCTCGCTTTGCAAGCCACCGGCCAGCATGACGATGGTCATGTCTTCAGGCCAGCCAAACGTTCCGCCAAGTTCCTTGGCATCCTGCCATGCCACCGTGCCGGAAGTTCCGGCACCAACATAAACGAGACGCCCCCCGCCCCCCAGGCGACGTGCTATCCCGTTTGCGGCTGTCGCCAGATCCGTCAGGACCGGCCCTAGCGATGCGACCGCGCGCATCTGGCCTTCCCACAAAGCCATAAGGAAATCGGCGTCGGACCACTGATCCAACCCGGCAAAGCGCATATCAAATTCTTCGGTGCGTGATGCCATTTTCCAATCTCCCTCCACTAATTAAATACCATTATGATACCAGCAAGGCAAGGCACTTCCTACACGCCCCTCGAAATTTATATAACTTCACCTCATTTATTACTTATTTTCAAATATATAACAGGCACATTCAATTTATCACTGTGGCATCGGCTTCATCTGCATAATGCCAAAATGGGACCAGAAACAACATTAGTGGATTTATATTGGTATTGCTTTTTAAGATACCACTCTGCTATGATCCCATCAGTTAGGGATGGTCGGAATGCAAAACGCGCAAAAAGAAAAGCTTTACCTTGGCATTGATGGTGGCGGCACGCGCTGCCGCGCACGCATTGTAAATGATGCAGGCGCCATACTTGGTGAAGCCGTGCGAGGTGGTGCGAATACCCGCCTTGGAATCGATCATGTCTTTGGCGAAATCATTGCCGCAGCAACCATGGCACTCGAACAAGCCGGGCTTTCGGATCGTCGCCTTTCGGATTTGCATGCCGGCCTTGGACTGGCCGGATTACCGTTAGAGCGCGAACGCAAACTTGCCGAATCCTATGCTCACCCGTTTGCCAGTGTTTGTTTTGCGACCGATGCCTATACCGCGTGTCTTGGCGCACATGATGGCGCAGACGGTGCTATTCTAATAGTCGGAACCGGCACCTGTGGCCAAGCGATTGTTGCCGGTCGTGAACTGGCGCTTGCTGGTTGGGGGTTTGAAATTTCCGATATCGGAAGCGGTGCCCGTATTGGGAGAACAGCCATCGAAACCGCCCTGCTCGCCCACGAGGATTTAGCTCCGTCATCCGAACTGACACGCACCATCATGTTGCATTTCCATAACAGTCCCGAAGAAATCGTTGCCTTCGCCGAGAAGGCCCGACCAGCGGATTATGGCGCATTTTGCCCGATGGTTTTCGATGCCGACAACCATGGTGACACCATTGCTGCCGGCATTATCAATGTCGCCGTAACCGCCAATCGCAACATCCTGCACAAGCTTCAGGAATTTGGGGCGAAACGACTGAGTTTGATGGGGGGCCTTGCCGAACAAATGGCAAAACGCATGCCCGATGATATCCGGTCCGATCTGGTTCCGGCGCAAAACGATGCCCTGCATGGGGCAATCCTGATGGCTAGGAAACATCAAAAGGTGCACGCATGATCAGTACAGCCGACGTCATTGCAAGCCTGCGTGCCCGAGACATCGAAAATATCGGTCATGGCCCGCTTTATCGTCGCCTGCAGACCGCCATCAAGGCCGTTATTGATGATGGTATCCTGAAAGTAGACGACGCACTGCCAAGCGAACGCGATCTGGCCAATGAACTTGGCATTTCACGCGTTACCGTTCGCAATTCGATGCGGGCCCTTGTCGAGGAAGGCGTCCTTGTCCAGCGTCACGGCGCAGGCACCTTTGTTGCCCCACGTGTTGAACAGGCATTGTCACGCCTGACCTCCTTCACCGAGGACATGATCACGCGCGGTATGAACCCGGGGGCAGTCTGGATTGAAAAGACTCTTGGTCATGCGTCGCCCGAAGAAGCTATGGCGTTAAACCTGTCGCCCGGCACCGAAGTAACCCGGCTACGGCGCCTGCGTACAGCCAATGAAAAACCAATGGCACTTGAATATGCGGTCGTGCCAAGGGCTTTTCTGCCAAGCCCCGAAGAAGTCGAAAAGTCGCTTTATGATGCGCTGGCAAAATACGGCAAAAAGCCGGAACGCGCGCTTCAGCGTCTACGGGCTGAATTGTTTGACGGGGAAACCGCCAAAATCCTTGGCGTGCCCGATGGCAGTGCCGCCCTTTATATCGAACGGCGTTCCTTCCTTGCCAACGGCACACCGGTCGAATTCACCCGTTCCTATTATCGCGGCGACAGTTACGACTTCATTGCCGAAATGCAGGTCGACGCGCGCTGACAATGAACGCGTATTGTGCTGCCTCAAAAAGCTTTAAGGAAACCACGGATATGAGCACACGCTGGACTCCAAAAACCCAGATGGGCCGCGAACTGGCCGAAGCCCCGGTCGTCGTTGCCAAGCAGCTTGATCACAACAAGGCTGCAATTGATGCTCTGGTTTCTGATCTGCGCGCCAATCCGCCGAAATTCGTCGTGACATGCGGACGCGGCAGTTCCGACCACGCAACGCTTTATGCAAAATACCTGATCGAAAGCCAGCTTGGCATTCCCGTGGTATCAGCGGCCCCGTCTATTGTTTCGATTTATAACCGGTCGATTGCCAGCAAGGACGCCCTGTTCATTGCCGTATCCCAATCAGGCAAAAGTCCTGATTTGGTTAAAAATGCCGTGGCCGCCCGTGATGCCGGCGCCCGCACGGTTGCATTGGTCAATGTGACCAATTCCCCGTTGGCCGATATGGTCGATCACGTCATTCCGCTGATGGCAGGCCCTGAAACCAGTGTTGCCGCGACCAAATCCTATATCGCAACATTGTCTGCCATCGCACAGATCGTTGGCGGATGGACGCAGGATCCGGCATTCAGCAAGGCACTTGTCACCTTGCCCGCATCACTTGAAAAGGCACTTGGCAAGGATTGGCTTGATGCTGCCGATGCGATTGCAAAATCAGACGGTCTTTATGTGATCGGTCGCGGCCCTGCTTTTGCCATTGCACAGGAAGCTGCCCTTAAATTTAAGGAAACCAGCAGCCTGCATGCCGAAGCTTTCAGCGCGGCCGAGGTGAAGCATGGCCCGATGGCACTGGTAACCAAGGACTTCCCGTTACTGGTATTTTCCCAACAGGATGCATCGCGCGAAAGTGTCGAGGGTTTCCTCGAAGAAATGCGGGCGAAAACCGATAACCTTTTTGCGGCCGAAACCGGTCACGCCGATATCAAGGGCCATCTCCCTGTGGTCGAGGATATCCACCCTCTTCTGGCCCCCATCGCTATGATCCAGACATTCTATACCTTGGCAGAACATGTTGCCTTGGAGCGCGGGTGCAATCCTGATGCGCCGCCGCACCTGTCCAAAGTCACGGAGACGCACTGATGACCGATTTTGCAATCACCAATGCGCGCGTTTTTGACGGCACCGATTTCCAGTCCGAAAAGGCCGTCATTGTTCGCGACGGGAAGGTCGATGCGATTGTCGGAAACCGCCATATCCCAGAAAATATCTCGGTGATTGATGCGGGAAATCAGATACTTGCGCCCGGCCTTATCGATGTTCAGGTCAATGGTGGCGGCGGCGTCTTGCTAAATGACGAACCAAATATCGACGGTATTCGCGCGATCATGGCGGGTCATCGTAAATACGGCACAACTGCCATGCTGCCGACCCTAATCACCGATCACCGTGATAAAATGGAAGCCGCGATAACGGCCGTCACCGATGCGATCAGTCAGGATGTGCCGGGCATTGTCGGCATCCATCTGGAAGGCCCGTACCTGAATGCCGAACGCAAAGGCGTGCATGACGCGAACATCATCCGCCCGATGGAAGATGACGCGATTGATCTTCTGACCCGCCTTCCCAATGGCCGTATCCTGGTGACCATGGCCCCGGAAAAGGCCGCCAAAGGCACAATTAAAAAGCTGGCTGATCGTGGCGTTCTGGTTTGCGCCGGTCATACTGCGGGCACTTATAGCCACATCCAGGCTGCCATTACCGAAGGCATGCGGGGCTTCACGCATTTGTTTAATGCCATGAGCCCGATGACCCACCGTGAACCCGGTGTTGCCGGTGCTGCGATGGCCGACGACAACACTTGGTGCGGACTAATTGCTGATGGCTATCATGTTCATCCCGCCGTTCTGAAAGTTGCCATCCACGCCAAGGCAAAAGGCAAGATCATGCTGGTGACCGACGCCATGCCAACGGTCGGAGCAGACGAAAAACGTTTTGTTCTGGGGGGAGAGGAAATCATTGCCACCGATGGTCGCTGCGCGCTGGCGGATGGCACATTGGCCGGGTCGGACCTCGATATGATCGCAGCGGTTAAAAACTGCGTTGAAATGGTCGGCATCGATCTTGGTGAAGCCCTTCGCATGGCATCCCTCTATCCGGCCACATTCCTGAAACTTGATGATATCATGGGACGCATTGCACCGAGCTATCAGGCCGACATGATCCTGTTTGATGATGACTACAACGTCACGCGCAGCTGGATCAAGGGCGCAGAATAATCTCAGCATAACAAAGCATTAAAAACTTATCAGGAGGCATAGCATGAAGCCGGTTCGTATTCTTGTCGTCGGTCTTGGCAATATGGGATTATCGCATGCAAAGGCCTATCACGCGCTTGACGGATACGAAATCGTCGGACTGTGTGCACGCTCCGAAATCCCGGCAGAAAACCTTCCGGATGGTTTTGCTGCCTACCCGCAATTTACCGATTTTCACACTGCGTTGGCGGAAACCAGCCCCGATGCGGTCTCTATCAATACCTATACCGAAACCCATGCCGAATTCGCCATCACGGCGTTTGAGGCGGGGGCGCATGTCTTCATTGAAAAGCCATTGGCAGCGACCGCCGAAGATGCCGAACGTGTAGTAAATGCCGCCAAAAAGTATGATCGGAAGCTGGTGATTGGCTATATCCTTCGCCATCATCCGTCTTGGGCAAAATTCGTTGAAGTTGCAAAGACACTTGGCAAGCCGCTGGTCATGCGCATGAACCTGAACCAGCAAAGCAGCGGCGCCTTTTGGGAAACCCACAAACGGTTGCTTAACAGTGTTTCCCCGATTGTTGATTGCGGCGTGCATTATCTGGATATGATGTGCCTGATGACCGGCGCGAAACCGGTATCGGTCAGTGCCATCGGCGTACGTCTGTCTGACGAAGTTGCACCAGAAATGTATAACTATGGCCAATTGCAGGTGCGCTTTGATGACGGATCGGTTGGCTGGTACGAGGCCGGTTGGGGCCCGATGATCAGCGAAACCGCCTTTTTCGTCAAAGATGTGATCGGACCCAAGGGTTGCGTTTCCATCACCGATGTTGAAGAAAAAGGTGCCGGTTCGGCTGATATCGACACTCATACAAAGACGAATGCCTTAAAGCTTCACCATGCTGCCACAGATGCAGCCGGAAAATTTACACAATCTGACGAAATCATCCGCACAGACGACGAGCCCGATCATGACGGCCTGTGTCTGCGTGAACAGCAATTTTTCCTAAAGTCTATAACGGAAAACCTTGACCTTACGCAGCATATGGAAGATGCATTGGGCTCCTTACGGATCGCCCTCGCTGCGGATCAGTCGGTACGCACGGGGGAAACAATAATACTCTGACCCCCAGGAGGAGTACCCACATGCCTTCCGTTAAACCCGGTGTTGTTACCGGTTCTGCCTACCGTGACCTTGTTGCTGCCTGCAAGCAGGACGGTTACGCCCTTCCCGCCGTCAATATCACATCGTCCAGCACGATGAATGCCGCCCTTGAAGCCGCTGCAAATGCCGGTTCTGACATCATCATTCAGCTTTCGAATGGCGGTGCACAGTTCTTTGCCGGCAAGGGCATCAAGGACGCCGCAGCAGCCCGTGTCGTGGGCGCTATATCGGCAGCACGTCATGCCCAACTGATGGCTGAGTATTATGGCGTTGCTGTCGTCATGCATACCGACCACGCAAACCGGAAATTCGTTCCGTGGGTCGATGAAATGCTGAAATGGAGCGAAAAAGCCTATGCCGAGACAGGCAAGGCGCTTTACAGCTCCCACATGCTGGACCTGTCCGAGGAATCGCTCGAAGACAACCTGTCGACTTGCGAAGAATTCCTCAAACGCATGGCCAAAATCGAAATGAGCCTGGAAATTGAACTGGGCGTGACCGGCGGTGAAGAAGACGGCATCGGCCATGATCTTGACACCAGTGTCGAGGAAATCGATCCGCGTCTTTATACCCGTCCCGAAGAAGTCGAAGAAGCATATCGCCGTCTTGCTCCGCTTGGCCATTTCTCGGTCGCGGCGGCATTCGGCAACGTTCATGGCGTTTACAAACCGGGTAACGTAAAACTTCGTCCGGAAATCCTTCTGGAATCCCAGAAATACGTTTCGGAAAAGCATAATCTTGGCGACCGTCCGCTGGACTTCGTGTTCCATGGCGGTTCGGGTTCGGAAAAAGAAAAAATCGAAGAAGCAGTCGGCTATGGCGTCTTTAAGATGAATATCGATACCGATACCCAGTTCGCCTATTCGCGCCCGGTTGGTGAATATGTCGAAGCCAACGCACGTGCGTTCAAGTATCAGGTCGATCCGGATACCGATCAGCCCTACAAAAAACAGTACGATCCGCGCGTCTGGGTCCGCGAAGCCGAACTTTCGATGGCAGCCCGCCTCGAAGAAGCTTTCAAGGATCTTGGTGCAACCGGTCGTTCGGTTACCAAAGGCTGATCGTTCAGGATTGCAAAAGCCAGATTAACCCGCCGGTTTGTCCGGCGGGTTTTTTCTTGCATTGTCTTGCGCTACGACAAAAACAAACTACTCCTGACAGATACTGACAGGAACTGTCAGGGGTGCGCTTGCGTATCAGGTTTGGCTCCTCTATACCTTTTCCCGAACATTACAGGAACAAAAGGCCCGACATGCTGACGAAAATTTCGGTTCGCGGTGCGAAAGAACATAACCTGCAAAATATCGATGTTGAACTGCCCCGCGATTCTCTGGTGGTGATCACCGGTCTGTCTGGGTCGGGTAAAAGTTCGCTGGCGTTCGATACGATTTATGCCGAAGGACAGCGTCGTTATGTCGAAAGCCTGTCAGCATATGCGCGCCAGTTCCTTGAACTGATGCAGAAGCCCGATGTTGAATATATCGACGGCTTGTCTCCTGCCATTTCCATCGAACAGAAAACCACATCGCGCAACCCGCGTTCGACCGTGGGAACGGTTACCGAGATTTATGATTATATGCGTCTTCTTTGGGCGCGCGTCGGCATTCCCTATTCCCCGGCAACCGGTCTTCCGATTGTCAGTCAGACCGTATCACAGATGGTTGACCGCGTTATGGAAATGCCCGAAGGCACGCGACTTTATCTGTTGGCACCGTTTGTTCGTGGCCGCAAAGGGGAATACAAAAAGGAACTGCGCGATTTGCGCACGCGTGGTTTCCAGCGCGTCAAGATCGATGGAGAAATGTATGACATCGACGAAGCGCCTGAACTGAACAAAAAGCTCAAACACGATATCTCGGTCGTGGTGGATCGTCTGATCGTCAAGGAAGGGATCGCAACTCGCCTTGCGGACAGTTTTGAAACCGCCCTCGAACTGACAGATGGCATCGTTCTGACCGAAGATGCAAAAACCGGCGAAACAACCGTGTTCTCGGCAAAGTTCGCCTGCCCGGTTTCCGGCTTCACGATCGAGGAAATCGAACCTCGCCTGTTTTCGTTCAACAACCCGTTTGGCGCCTGCCCGGCCTGTGATGGTCTTGGCACCCAGATGGAATTCGACCCGGAACTGGTCGTCCCCGACGAAGGCAAAAGCCTTGATGATGGCGCTGTTGCGCCTTGGGCCAGCACCACGTCGAAATATTATTTGCAAACGTTGCGCGCAGTTGCCAAGCATTTCGGCTTCAAAACCAATGTCGCATGGGAAAAGCTTCCGAAAACAGCACAGGACATCATCCTGTATGGTTCGGGTGATGAAGACGTAACGGTAACCTATGATGACGGTTCACGCAGCTACAAGGTATCCCGCCCGTTCGAAGGTGTCATTCCCAACATGTCGCGCCGCTGGCGCGAAACCGATAGCCAGTGGGCACGCGACGAACTGTCGAAATACCAGACGGTTTCAAGCTGTCCGACCTGCGAAGGCCACCGCCTGAAACCCGAAGCGCTGGCCGTAAAGATCGATAAATGCACGATTTCGGAAATTACCGACCTTTCGATTGGCAAGGCTGCCGACTGGTTCCAGGCGCTTGAAGGCAAACTGAATGAAAAAGAAACCGAAATCGCGCGACGTATCCTGCGTGAAATCAATGATCGCCTGCGATTCCTGCGCGATGTCGGGCTGGATTATCTGTCGATGTCACGCACATCTGGCACCCTCTCGGGCGGTGAAAGCCAGCGTATCAGATTGGCGTCGCAGATCGGGTCGGGCCTGACCGGTGTCCTTTATGTTCTGGATGAACCATCCATCGGCCTGCATCAGCGCGATAATGATCGGCTGCTTGATACCCTGAAACGTCTTCGCGATCTGGGCAATACCGTCCTGGTTGTCGAACATGACGAGGATGCCATTCGTGCCGCCGATTATGTCGTCGATATGGGCCCCGGGGCCGGGATCCATGGCGGACGGATTGTTGCCGAAGGAACCCCTGAACAGATCCAGCAAAACCCGAATAGCCTGACCGGCAAATACCTTGTCGGGGTCGAACAGATCGCCGTTCCCAAGGAACGCCGTAAAGGCAGTGGCAAGTCGATTGCGATCAAGGGGGCACGCGCCAACAACCTGCAAAATGTTGATGCCGAATTCCCGCTGGGTAAATTCATCTGTGTTACCGGTGTTTCAGGTGGTGGCAAGTCGAGCCTTGTTATTGAGACGCTGTATAAGGCGCTTGCAAAACGGATGCATAATGCGCGCAATCATCCCGGTGCGCATGACACCATTACCGGCATCGAACATATCGATAAAATCATCGATATCGATCAAAGCCCGATTGGCAGAACCCCGCGTTCCAACCCCGTGACCTATACCGGGGCCTTTACACCGATCCGTGACTGGTTCGCGCAATTACCCGAAGCCAAAACGCGCGGTTACAAGCCCGGGCGTTTCTCGTTCAACGTCAAGGGCGGACGGTGTGAAGCCTGTCAGGGCGATGGTGTGATCAAGATCGAAATGCACTTCCTGCCCGACGTTTACGTCACCTGTGATCAGTGCAAGGGCAAACGATATAACCGTGAAACGCTGGAAATATCGTTTAAAGGTAAATCGATATCTGACATTCTTGACATGGCGGTTGAAGAAGGTGCTGATTTCTTCAAGGCAGTTCCGTCCATTCGCGACAAAATGGAAACCCTGAAACAGGTGGGGTTGAGCTACATCCATCTCGGTCAGCAGGCAACAACCCTTTCAGGTGGCGAAGCGCAACGCGTGAAGCTGGCGAAGGAACTGTCAAAGCGGGCCACTGGCCGCACGCTATACATCCTTGATGAACCCACCACCGGGCTTCATTTCCATGATATCCGCAAGCTTCTGGAAGTGCTGCACACCATTGTCGATCAGGGCAACACGGTGGTTGTGATCGAACATAACCTTGATGTCATAAAAACTGCCGACTGGATCATTGATATCGGTCCCGAGGGTGGTGATGGCGGCGGCAAGCTGGTTGGTTGCGGCACACCAGAGGCCATCATGGCCAACGAGGAAAGCTATACCGGTAAATACCTTAAACGCCATCTCGGCCTGAAGTAATGCCGTAAAGCGAAGCGGGACCCTAGCCCGCTTCGACCCGATCCTCGACCCGTTTGACCAGTGCCGAACTCAACCGTTCGCTAAAACCTGACAAGAAGGCCAGCACCAGCACGATGGAAATCTGTTGCCCGGCACCGGGGATCGTTCCGATCTGGTCCATGTCGGAAATATTGTGCAACTGATCCAGCGGGATCGGCAGAATACCGGCACGCAGTGCCAGTAATACGATCAGCGCAAAACAAAAACCAAGGCAGGGTCGAAACAGGAAATTGAAGAAAACCGACGCTGGTTCCATCTCCGCCCAGTCGACATCCTTACCCAACCGCATCATCATGCTGACCAGCGCCCCTATCGCGCCGAAACTGCCGACAAAAAACAAAAGGTCATAGCTGAACCCGAACAGCTTACCATTCCCGGTACTAACAACCTGGTCTGCCTGCAAAAACAGCATCACCGAAACGACAAGCAATATCGGTGACAGGGCAAGTGCGATTGCGGCCACGCGCATTGATCGGAAAAATGCTCGCTGTGTGCTGTCCAGATGATCGCGCCCGCCTGAAAGGTCGGAAAGGTAGCCATGGACAAACCCGTCGCGTCCCTGATTGAGCGCCAGCAACATGACAATGGCATCTGATGTTTTGCGCATCTGCGCATCGTCATCAAGCCCCTCATCCCTGCGCCACCAGCGTAGAAAAGACCGCATGACAAGCGAGGCCCGCCATCCCTGCCTTGTGGCGACAACGTAATCAATCATGTTCTCGACATCAGCGCTGCCAAACTTGTTGGCGCCGATATCGCCAAAAGGAAAGGCGATCCGTCCGATTGCCGCCGCGGGGCTGTTTCGGTTCGCACCATCTTTGTTTGGCGCACTATTCCCGCCATCGGCATCAGGAATGCAGTCAGTCGTCATCGTCTGTCGGGATCGCCGGATCGGAACAAGTCCCATCACGGGGCAATGGGCCGGATCGTAACCATAGGGTCGATGCGGATAGCTCATGATGCCGTCCTTGTGATGGATGTGTATGGGATCAAGGACGCAGTAGCGGACAATTTGTGAATAATTTGTCGCCGCATGGGTGATATGAGACAGCGAAGTGGTGCAATTCACTTGAAATCAAACCATCAGCACCGCTATGTGTGTGCCAGAAAGTTTAACCCCGTTTTGCAGAGGAGTTCGCAACCGTGAGCACGGTCAAACCCGTCCATATTATCGGCGCCGGTCTTGCCGGTAGCGAAGCCGCCTGGCAGTTGGCCGAGGCCGGCATTCCGGTCATCTTGCATGAAATGCGGCCGACCCGCCCAACCGACGCCCATCACACCGACAAATGTGCCGAACTGGTTTGTTCCAACTCGTTTCGGTCTGACGACAGGGAATATAACGCGGTCGGCCTGATCCATGATGAAATGCGCCGTGCCGGATCGCTGATCATTCGCTGTGCCGATGCGCACAAGGTCCCCGCTGGTGCAGCCCTTGCGGTTGACCGCGAAGGTTTCTCGCAGGCAGTTACTGATGCACTGATGAGCCATCCGCTGGTCACCATGGAACGCGGCGAAGTTGATGGCCTGCCGCCGGTCGAATGGGAAAGCACGATCATTGCAACCGGCCCGCTGACCTCAAGCGCACTGGCCGAAGACATTCGCAAGGTAACCGGCGAGGAAAGCCTTGCCTTCTTCGATGCGATTGCCCCGATCGTCTATAAGGAAAGCATCGATTTTTCCAAGGCATGGTTCCAGTCGCGTTATGATAAGGGCGATGGCAAGGACTATATCAATTGCCCGATGAATGAAGAGCAATACAACGCCTTCATCGATGCCCTGATCGATGGCGATAAAACTGAATTCAAGGAATGG
The DNA here is from genome assembly GCF_032921865.1 of Thalassospira lucentensis. Lineage (NCBI taxonomy): Bacteria > Pseudomonadati > Pseudomonadota > Alphaproteobacteria > Rhodospirillales > Thalassospiraceae > Thalassospira > Thalassospira lucentensis. The sequence goes on along the minus strand of NZ_CP136684.1, from coordinate 3,742,694 downwards.
GAGAAAGACACCCCCTATTTTGATGGTTGTCTACCGATTGAAGTTATGGCCGAGCGCGGTCGTGAAACACTTCGTCATGGCCCGATGAAGCCTGTCGGCCTGACAAACCCGCATGATCCTACCCGCAAACCACGCGCTATCGTACAACTGCGCCAGGACAATGCGTTGGGCACGCTCTACAACATGGTCGGTTTCCAGACGAAACTGAAATATGGCGCACAGGCCGATGTGTTCCGCATGATCCCGGGGCTTGAAAATGCGGAATTCGCCCGTCTTGGCGGCATTCATCGCAACACCTTCCTGAACTCGCCCCGCCTGTTGGACGGCACGCTCCGCCTGAAGGCGCGTAACGACATCCGTTTTGCCGGGCAAATTACCGGTTGCGAGGGTTATGTGGAAAGTGCCGCTGTCGGTTTGATGGTTGGCCGTTTTGCTGCGGCAGAAAAGCAAGGAAAATCCATCCCGACCCCACCCTTGGCAACCGCGATGGGTGCGCTTTTGAACCATATCACTGGCGGTGCAGATGAAAGCACCTTCCAACCGATGAATGTCAATTTCGGGCTTTTCCCGGAACTTGAACTGACCAAACGGGTAAAGGGCCGTGATCGCAAAAAACTTTATAGCGACCGCGCCATTCCGCTGTTTGACGAATGGCTTGCCGATATCAACGCTGCATAAAAAACAAGGCCGCATCATCCGATGCGGCCTTTATCAATTTAATACTTGCTCTGGCGTTTGAGCTTGCCGGTAACATCGCGGATCGGTTCCCCATCTCGGAACCGTTTGAACACCAAATCCATGTCGCCATTTTCATCAAGACTGCGTTCATAGACCTGCATTTCGTAACCACCGTCATCGGTAATGTAAAGCGCATGCACGGTCAGGGTTTTGTCAACGATACGCGCCCAGACAAACGGTTCACCCTGCAAAGGATCATTGGGTACACGTTTGCCAAACAGGCCTGATCGCATTGCGCTGCCGTAAATGTCCGGGCGATCGGTGGCATAAAACTCGATGCTAAGCGATACGTTTTTTTCACGACCATCTGCCTTGTGGATCACAGTTGACCAATCGATGGTAAATCCTCGGCCGGTTTCCATGATTTTAACATCGAGATCGCGCGCTTTAAGCTCTTCCTCGGCATTATAGATCGACGTTCCGTGATAATCGCCAACAAACGGCCCAATACTTCCGGCATGGCACGGGGCTGGAACGACAAGCCACACGATCAAAAGCACACCAAACAGCCTCAAAGCTTTCATCGGTGAATGCAAATTCATCATGTTCGACCTCGTTATGTTCATGTCCGTAGCCCCGTTTGAAGCCAATAGGCAGCAGGGTCAAGCAACGCTACCACAGACCTTACGAAAATATTGTATCCATTACATCTATTTAGATGAGATTTTGCCAATATCTAGGGCACGAAATCAGTATCGATGCAGCATGGCCTTCACTGTCAGCCGGAAACTTGCCGGACGGGCAAGACCAAACTCGGCACTGAAGGGATCAAAACCGGCCTTTGCGAGCTTGCGCAAATAACCATCCGCCAGAACCACCGGCAATGCCGCGGCCAACGCATTTGACGGCAGTTTTTTTCGAAACTTCCGGGCTTCGACAATCCGGTCTTGCGCCAGATCGGCGATTTCACGTGTCAGCGATTTGACCACGTCGGTTTTTCGAAATTCGAAAATATCGCCCTGCCCGACACCATGCTTTTCCATCCGATCCTGCGGCAGATAAAGCCGTTTTGCCCGACCATGGAAAACCATAGCGCGTAAAATACCGACCAGGCCATAGGCATTTCCGGCAAGCCGCGCGGCATGCCTTGCATCGTTATCAGTTACACCAAGCAGCTCGGCGGCCATAACGGCAAGATGACCAGAGGTCTGGTCAATATAGTGATCCAGTTCCGCCTGATTTGCCGGTGCCTTGTCGGCAAGGTCAAATTCGCGTGCCGCAATCAGTATCTCCAGATCGCGTGGTTCAATCTGTCCGGACTGGATCAGAACCGACAGCGGCTCGACAACCTCGTGTTTACGAATTTTGCCCTGCTCGATCTCCGCCAGTGTATCACGCCACCATTGTAACCGAATGTGTCCCAACATGGTTTCGCTAACCATTTCACGGGTTTTGGACACTTCCTGATTAAAAGCGTAAAGCGTAAAAAGACCTTCACGTTTTTCCGGGGCAGCAAATAGCGAGCATAAAAAACGGTCTTTGTCATTCCTGCGAACATAATCGGCGCAATAGGAAAGCTTTGGCGTATCAGTCATCGCGCATCATCCGATTTGTCGCGTTGTTTTGGCACGGTCATCATTGGCTTTGTTCGCCATGTCTTCAGGCATTTTTTCCGGCAGGGTTTCGACATAAAGTGACTGCGACGGGAAGGCAAACGCGGCGTCGTTATCTTCGACAATACGCTTGAATGCAATGATATGGCGATTGCGAATATCACGCCATTTCACCCAGTCAGTGGTGGTTGTAAAGTAATACAGATCGATATTGATCGAACTTGCCCCGAAATCCGATAAATGCACCATCTGCGCAACATCGGTTTGTGCGACGTCATCATCATTTTTCAGAAATGAACGGATATCCTCGACAATCTTTTCAATCTGATCGGCAGTGGTACGGTATTCGACACCGATCAGCATTTTGATCCGGCGATGGGTCATTCGTGACCAATTGATCACTGGGGAATCGACAATCTGCGCATTCGGCATGGTCACCAATGCCTTGGCAAACGTACGCACCTTGGTCGCGCGAAGACCGACAACCTCAACGGTCCCTTCGAAATGAGGCGTTTCGATCCAGTCTCCGCGTTTGTAAAGATTATCGGCAAGAATGGTTAGCCCGCCGAAAATATTGGCGACCGAATCCTTGGCAGCCAGCGCCACAGCCATCCCGGCAAGACCAAGGCCGCCCAGAAACGCCGAAACATCAATGCCCCAGTTTTCCAGCAGGACAACAACACCGATCACAACGATCAACGTTTTAACCGCCCGGATAAAGAACTGGCGCAAATCATCGCCAAGACCGCCACCAAACCGACCTGCCAGATTGTTGAACGACATGGCAAGCGGCTCTATCGATCTGAACAACGCCCAGAAAACCGAGAAGGTTGCAAATATGCCGATCAATTCGAACAGAACGGCATCAACATTTTTCGGCAGATCAAGAATTTCGACGGCAAAATACACGCCACCAAGAATAACCAGAAGCTGAACCGGGGCCTCGAAAGCATCCAGAACATGGGCAGCGGTGCTGTGTTTGCGCTGATGAGCCAGCTTTCGCAGCCCGCCAATTACACCGTGAGCCAGAACCCGCTTTATAACGAATACGAACAGCAGGACAACACCAGCAACAACATATCTGCCGATTTCACCGCCCCCCAGCATATCGACCCAATTGGTCATATGGTCAATGACTTCGCTATTCAGGCTGTCAATCTCGGTTGTAATTTCATCCATGACTTCACGTGTAATCTGCTGTTAAGGTTTCCGTCCAAACAAAGACTTAACGGTTACCGCTACGGATTGTTTCTTGCGGCCCCTGTATAGCAACTAAAACAGGACAGGCATATGGCATCCTTTGCTGCACCAAGACTTCATGTCATTGGAGCCGGACTGGCCGGGTCCGCACTTGCAACTCAGATGGCGCAGGATGGTGTATCCGTAACGCTGTACGATTCCGGTGAACCATTCGCCAGTCGTTGGACACGCGGGATGAAAACCGCCCCCGAAGACCACAAGGTTGCCGAACCGGAAATTTTCTATGATCCAGAGGATCTGGTTAGGCATTTTTTCGCCCAATGGCCGGAAATACCGCGAAAACTGATAAGGCCGGCTCATGCGGTTATCGGTCTTAAACATCCTGGACGCAGCCCGGCCATCATTGACCTTGATCATGGTATTGCCGCGGCTTTGATAGCACGCAGACCAACAATCTTTGCCCGGTTGTTCACGGCCTGGAATTTATGGTTTTCACGCTATGCCAGCGAAGACAAGCGTGTCCGTCAACACGTCAGAATTGCCGCTGATACCATCGAGAACCAGCAGGCACCGACAGCGACCTATCATCAGGATGCACTTGCGACGCTGGCCGAAGTCCTGTTTTCGATGCCGGCACATAATTGCTCGGCCTCGTTGCTGGGGCGTGTTTTGCTGCCAACTTGGCGGGAAATGCAACGCCATAATGCGAGTCATGCCTTCGCGGCTATTGATCCGATCATTCTGAATGATATTGCACTGCCTGCCCTGCGTGATCAATTTATCGCTGCCGGTGGCGACATCATCAGCGGCATGGAACTTGGTGATATCGACAGTACGGCGGATTTCGCAACCGACCTGTTTTTCGGCGATGAGCAGATTGAAGTTCGTCCACAGGATGCTGTGGTACTTGCCCTTCATCCACGACCGCTTTGTGATGCAGTGCCGGATATCGGCATGCCACCTGCCCCGGCTCATCGGCGAACATTTGTCTTTCAGGCCAGTAAAAGCTTTGCCGAGCCATGTTGCGTTCTAGCTGACGATGATCTGGTGCGCGCGATCTATTGCAATCGGCGTCACATACAGGTCAGCATGAACAGCAGTCTGATCCTGCCAAGTGACGGAACAGCGGATCAGTTGGCAGCAACCATCTGGCAACGCGTCACGGAATTATGTGACCAGCACTTAAATCTTGATCTGTCCCAGCGGACAAAAATCGAAAGCAACGGCGAGTGCCCGGCATTCAGTTATGTCGATTGTGAAGCACCGTTTCCGGAACTCAGCCCCGGCGTCGCAGCCCTTCGCCACCGGTTGGCTCCCCCTTGGCGAAACCTGTTCTTATGTGGTGATGCCTTTCCGCCTGACTATCCGCCCGGACCGGCTGCTGTTATTGCGAGTGTAAGGACGGTACGCGCACAGTTGCACGAATATATGAAACTGCGCGACTTGTAGCAGGATTGGTGAGGATCAAACGGCAATTAGCGCCGCAGCAACGCGGCGGGCTTCCGATACCAGCACGTTATAGGTTCGGCACGCAGCCCCCGTATCCATAGGCTCAATTACGATACCATACTTGCGCAATGCAATACGCCATTCAGTCGGCAGCGGTTTCATGCCACTTCCCATGCCCAACAGCAAAATATCGATCTCGTCTGATGCATCAATGACACGCTTGAAGGCATCGACATCAATCTGATCAATACTTGCATAAGGCCAGGAATAGACATTCTTGGGAAACAGCAAAACCGACCCGGTGACAGTTTCCTCACCGAACCGAAACAGACCATCACCATAGCTGGTAACGATTTTTCGGCCCTCGGCGACCAGCGGACTTACTTCCAAAGACATATTATTCCCTTTTGACGTAACCTAGAATTTTCTTCGGATTAGCTGTGTTACAGCGCAGTCGCATCTGCCTTTACTTTTTTACCGCGCCATAAAATAAACAACCCGGAAAGAACAACGATGCTACACCCGATCAACATCGGTATGTCGAGTTCCTCGCTGAACAGGAATACTCCCAAGGCAAGACCGAACAAAAGCCTTGTATATCTGAACGGCGTAACCGATGAAACATCGCCGCTGCGCATTGCCTTCATCAGGGCGGCATAGGCAAAAATTCCCATCATGACCGCCCCCGCGAAATAGAAAAGACTTTGACCATCCGGTGTCGTGAAAGCTTTTCCATCCCAAACAGAAAATACGATACCAGCTATGATGACGGCGATAAAACCGTAGAGTCCAAGAATGGCTGTTCCAATTGATATCGGCGCTGCACGACTGGCAAGATCACGCCCGGCAAATCCGATTGTCCCGATTACAGCAAACGTCGACAACGCAGAAAAACCATCCGCACTTGGACGAAGAATGATAAGGACACCGATCAAGCCGATAAAGATCGCCAGCCATCTTCGCCACCCAACCTTTTCCCCGAATATGACCGACGCACCAAGAACCACGATAAGCGGTGTCGCCTGCAAAATGGCCGTGGTCGAAGAAAGAGGCGTAAGTGCAAGGGCAAGCACATAAAACAGACGTCCGACAACCTCAAACACGATACGTATGCACATCGGGCGCGAGAGAACGGCAGGGTCCAGCAAACGCTTGTTCTGCACCTTGGCGATAATTGCAAACAGAACGGCACCGCCAATACCAAACAGGATCAATACCTGACCGACAGGATGCGATCCAGAAACAGCCTTCACAAATGCATCTTCGACGGCGAAAGCCGCCATTGCCGTCATCATCCAGAGGCTACCAAGCACATTTGCACGATTACCATTAGTCGCGTCGACGTTTTGCGCCACGGGCAGGAACCAGTTTTCAAAAGGGTTATTCAGCCTGCAAAGGTCTCGCTTGCCTTATTGGGCCAAAAGAAAAGGCCGGGTTGTTTTTGCACAAACCCAGCCTTTTTGTAAATGTCTCTCAGCAGATCGGAGCGATCAGGCACCCGCTTCCTGGGTTTCTTCGCCTTCCGGGATCTTGCGGCGCAGACGCAGCACCATCAGCAATGGCGATGCTACGCAGATTGACGAATAAGTCCCGATCACAATACCGAAAATCAACGCCATCGTGAAACCGCGAATCGCTTCACCACCGAACACAAACAACGCGATCAGCGCCAGCAAAGTGGTAAACGAGGTCATAGTGGTACGCGACAGGGTCGAATTAATCGAAAGATCCAGCAGATCGGGAATGTCCATCTTGCGAAACTTGCGGAGATATTCACGAATACGGTCAAACACAACGACCGTATCGTTGATCGAATAACCCGCAACAGTCAGGACCGCCGCCAAGGTTGCCAGATCAAACTGAACCCCAGTGATGACAAAGAACCCGATCGTGATCAGAACGTCATGCAGAAGCGCCACAACCGACGCTACGGCAAACTGCCATTCGAATCGGAACCAGATATAAATCATGATCAGCAGCAGCGATATGGCAACCGAATAGACCCCGGCTTCCTTGAGCTCGTCACCGACTTTCGGCCCAACCAGTTCACTGCGACGAATGGTAACATCATCACCAAGCGCCTTGGTTACTGTGGCAAGCGCCGCCATCTGGGCCTGTTCATCACCGTCCTGACGCTGCAACTGGATCAGAACATCATCGGGCTCACCGAATTCCTGGATCGAAACATCGCCAAGACCAAGCGAACCAAGATTGTCACGTAGCGCGCCAATATCGGCCGGACCGTCGGTTTTGATCTCAACCAGAATGCCACCCCGGAAATCGATCCCGAAATTCAGCCCTTTGGTCAAAAACAAACCAACGGATACCAGCACCATGGCCAGCGAAACGATATAGAAAATTTTCCGGAACTTGAGGAACGGGACGTTCACGTCGTCCGGAACAAGATGCAATGGTTTCATATTCTTCCTGCTCCCTTCCTCAAATTACCAGTTCCGTCGGGCGACGGCGTTTGACCCAGACCGCAATCAACAGTCGGGTCACCCAGATTGCCGAGAACATCGACGTGACAATGCCAATCGCAAGTGTCACGGCAAATCCCTTGATAGGACCGGAACCAAAGCTGAACAGTACAAGCGCTGCAATCAGCGTGGTCAGGTTGGCATCAAGAATGGTCGACATCGCACTTCGATAACCGGCATCAATCGCATTGATAATTGTGCGGCCATTGTTACGTTCCTCGCGGATACGTTCAAAAATCAGCACGTTCGCGTCAACCGCCATACCAACCGTCAGAACAATACCGGCAATACCCGGCAGGGTCAGGGTCGCCTGCAAGACCGACATCACCGCCAGCACAAGGATCAGGTTGATCAAGAGCGCGATATCGGCATAGACCCCGAACCGGCCATAACTGATCACCATAAAGGCAACGACGAAGACCAGACCAAGGATCGCTGCAATTTCACCGGCTTCGACCGAATCCTGCCCAAGGCCCGGACCAACCGAACGTTCTTCAAGTATCTGCATCGGTGCCGGCAATGCACCAGCACGCAGCAGCAGCGAAAGATCGTTGGCTTCCTGGACACTGAACTGGCCGGTAATGATACCGTTGCCACCAAGAATCGGCTCGTTGATCCGCGGTGCCGAAATCACCTCGCCGTCAAGAATAATGGCCAGGCGACGACCGGCATTTTTTGACGTCATATCGCCAAAACGTGCCCCACCGGCGGCATCAAAGCGGAACGAAACAACCGGTCGGCCTTCGTTGAAGGTCGGCTGCGAATCAACGAGGTTGTCCCCCGAAACAACGACACGGCGATCAATAAGATATTCGTTGATACCGGCAGCCCGGTCACCGGCATCGGCCGATGGCAGGATCATCGTTCCCGGCGGCAGGCCTGTGGCACGCGCCTCGGACGCGGTCTTTTCCTCGTTCACAAGGTGGAAGTTCATCTTTGCGGTACGGCCAAGGATCGCACGCAAACGCGACGGATCGTCAAGACCAGGAACCTGAACCACAATGCGGTCTTCACCCTGACGCTGGATCGACGGTTCGGTCGTTCCCAGTTCGTCCACACGACGGCGAACAACTTCAAGCGATTGGCTGATTGCGCGATCAACAAGCTCTTTGCGGGCTTGATCGGTATAAGAAACGATAATGTTGTTACCCTCGCCGCTCATTACGGTATCGGGTTCGACATTACGGATCAGTTCGCGGGCTTTTTCAACCTCGTCGGCGTTGACCACGGTGACCTCTGCCCCGTTCAGGCCAGCATCGCGCGGACGGTAACGAATGCGTTCCTCGCGCAGGGTTGACCGGATCGTATCGCCAAGTGCCTCATAGCGCTCGCGAATGACGCTGTTGATATCAACTTCAAGCAGCATGTGCGAGCCACCACGCAAATCCAGACCAAGATTGATCTGTTTACCCGGCAGATAGCTTACATCCGTCGCGAATGTGCCCTTTGGCAGGAAATTCGGTGCGGCGTATATAACGCCCAAAGCACACACCAGAAGAACCAGTGCTGCTTTCCATTTCGTAAAATAAAGCATGTGTCCTTTAACCAGATTTGTCTGGAAAACCTAGGTCTGGTTCTATCGAACATCGGGTGCTGTTCGCCCCGCAGGCCACCGGCTGGAAACAAGAAGGCGGAGCATTTTGCCCCGCCTTGCAAGTCATCAAAGAGATCAGTCTTTTTTGGTCTCTTCAGTTTCTTTTGCGTCGTCTTCGTCTTTGTCATCGCCTTTGGCTGGCTCGGTTTTCGACAGAACGGTCGAAACCATGCCGCGTGCAACCTTGACCTTAACGCCTTCGGCGATCTCGACCGAAAGCTCGTCATCGCCAATAACCTTGGCAACGGTACCGATCAGACCACCCGCAGTGACAATCTTGTCACCACGACGAACAGCAGCGAGCATCGCTTTATGCTCTTTCTGTTTTTTCTGCTGCGGACGAATAAGCAGGAAATAAAAAACGACAAAAATCAGGATCAGCGGCAGGAAGCTGGTAAGCATATCTGCACCACCTGCGCCACCAGCGGCCTGCGCATAAGCCGGCGAAATCAACATTAGGAACTCCTAATCCCATACAACAAAACAAATCAACTGCCGGAATATAACGGTGTGCTACGTCAACGCAAGGAAGAACAGGATTTTTATCGGTTTAATCCCGTATTCTGTGGTTCTGTTCACGTCAATGAAAGCAAGCTACATCATATGGCACTGTTATTGCCAGTTCGCCTTGTGATAGCGTTTCGCATGCATATGCCACCACCACGACAAAAAGAAATATCCAAGAGGCTTTGATGACCAACGATTTCGATAAACTTTTGCCTGCGCTGGAGCGCATTGCCGATGCTCTGGAACGTATGGCCCCACCTGCGCGCAAATCCAACGATCTGTCGGCTGCCGATGCTTTTGTCTGGCAGGCAGAAAGCGGTTATCTGCAACCGGTCCGAAATGTGAACCGCATTGAAATCGGTCTTTTGCAGGGAATCGAACAGCAAAAGACGATCCTTTATAACAATACCAAACGGTTCGCCGATGGCCTTCCGGCCAACAATGCCCTGCTTTGGGGGGCGCGTGGCACAGGTAAAAGTTCAATCATCAAGGCAATGCACGCCAGGATCAATGCCGAACGGGCCGGTGCACTGGCGCTGGTCGAAATCCATCGTGAAGACATCCCAACCCTGCCCCATCTTTTGCATATTCTGGAGGAAAGCGGGCGCAAGACAGTTCTGTTTTGCGACGATCTTTCATTCGATATGCAGGATGAATCCTACAAGTCCCTGAAAGCAGTTCTTGAAGGTGGAATTGAGGGTCGCCCCAACAATGTTATTTTCTATGCCACCTCGAACCGCCGCCATCTGATGGCACGCGATATGATCGAAAATGAACGCTCAACCGCGATCAATCCCTCTGAAGCCGTCGAGGAAAAAGTATCTCTTTCGGACCGTTTCGGCCTGTGGCTTGGGTTCCACAATATCTCGCAAGACGTCTATTTCGAGATTATCGAAGGTTACGCCAAGGAATTTGGACTGGATATGCCGGTTGAAGACCTGCGTGCACGCGCCAAGGAATGGACGGTTACACGCGGTAGCCGTTCGGGCCGCGTGGCATGGCAGTTCATTCAGGAAATTGCTGGTGAAATGGGCAAAAGGCTTGGCTGAGTGAATTAACTGACCAGAGCGCACCTAGGAAAAGAAACGCCCGGACTGCATGGTTCCAGGCGTTTCTTTTACCGTGATACCATCATCTGTGGCAGATATTTCATCGGGTCGGCGGATTTGCGTCCGCGCCGGATTTCAAAATGCAGTTGCGGCTGATTGACTGCCCCCGTACTGCCGACACTTGAAATCTTTTGACCGCGTTCAACCATATCCCCGCGCGCCACCATCGGGTTTTCTGTGTGCGCATAGGCCGTCACATAATCATCGGCGTGCTTGATAAGGATCAAATTGCCAAATCCGCGCAGTTCGTTGCCGACATAGGTGACAACACCATTATCTGCTGCAAGTATCGGTGTACCGCGATCCGCCTTGATATTGATCCCGTCATTGTAAAGTCCGCCCGCGCTGGCACCGTATTTCAGCACGATATCCCCGTGCACCGGCCAGACAAATCCCTTACGGTTTTCAGGTTCGGCAATAACCACATTCTTGCGAACAGCACTGCCCTGTCCAGCGACCGGCGTTGTTGTTGGCATTTCACGTGTATCGGTTTTCCACGTATTGACCGATGCATAACGCTGTTCGGCGCGTGCGGCAAAGTCCTGTGGCTTAAGTCCTGGTGTCGGAATGCTGCCACCATTGTTCGGGCTCACGCGGGCCATCTGCACCGTTGTCGAGCGTTCCGGTGCAACGGTTGGTTCCGGCGTCTCTAGTGGCACGCTGACAACTTCGCGCTTTCCGCCAATCGTAACCGTCTTGCTCGGCGCCGAACTTGCCGTGCCTGACGATGAACGGCTGGCAACTGCGGTCTGGCTGTTGCTGTCATAGGATGGATCCCAAGGCGGCAGGACAAGACGTTGCCCCGGATATATCACATAGGGTTGTTCAAGCTTGTTGCGCGCGGTAAACCGACCAAAATCGATACGGTAACGGCTGGCAAGTGCAGAAACAGTATCTCCCGGCTCGACGGTAATGACCCGTTCGCCGTTATTGAGTTTCGGCATACTGTACGGACTGTATGTCGCACCGTCGCCGTAAACCACCGGCACAGGGACGGAATTCAGCAAACAGCCCCCGAGCACCGCCGTTGTCCCACAGACAAACGCCAGCGTCCGTATTCTTCGAACTGCCTGTTTGACACTATTTTCCATCATGCCAAGGATTGTCTGCGATCAGCCGTTAACAATCCGTAAGCAGATGCAATAATCGGCTCAGAATTCTTCGGTGCCCGGCAACATCGGCACAAACCGTACTGGCATTAGTTCGGTCACATCAATTCCTGTAGGTGTACGCAGAACACGTAGCAACAACTGGGTGTGGGATACCTCACCGACCGGCACGACCATGATCCCGCCAATCGCCAACTGATCGACCAAAACCGGTGGCACATCCTGGGCTGCGGCCGTAACGATAATACGATCAAACGGCGCCTGTGCCTTCCAGCCAAGCCCGCCATCGCCATGCAGCGTCGAAATCGTATGCAGGCCAAGCTCGCGGAATTTGTCTTCGGCCTCACGTAGGAGCGGCTTGTGACGTTCAAGCGTATAAACCCGGCGTGCGAGCTTGGCGAGAATCGCCGCCTGATATCCCGACCCTGTTCCGACCTCAAGCACCTTCATGCGATCGTTAAGCTCAAGCGCCTGCGTCATCAGGGCAACGATATAGGGCTGCGAAATCGTCTGCCCCTTGCTGATAGGAAGGGCGACATTTTCCCATGCACGGCTGACAAACGGCTCGGCCACAAAAATTTCGCGCGGAATACTGGCCAAAGCACGTAAAACGCTTTCGTCATGGATCCCGTCATTGCGCAGGATCGCAAGCAGATTTTCGATTTCGGCTTCTCGGGCAATGACAGGCTCGTTCACGGAAATGCCTTTGTCAGTTTTGCATGCGTCTCGTAATGGGTAAAATCGAGACTGATCGGAGTTACCGAAATATCGCCCCTCTCGATGACCCGCAAGTCCGCATTTTCATCCTTGGGCAATTCCGACTTGATAGCTCCGATCCAATAATAAGGCTCGCCACGCGGATCAAGGCGCTCGGCAATATGATCGCCAATCTTGCGCTGCCCCTGTCTGGAAACCTCGATCCGGGCTCCGCCTTTGCGTTCGGTTTCCGGGAAATTCACATTGATCAGGACCCCCTTGGGCCAGGTCGTGCGAATGAGGGTCTCAGCCACTGACAAAAGGTGCTTTTCCGCGACCGACCAGTCAATCAGGTTGCCCGAGAAATATTGCGAAAACGCAATCGCCGGCACATTTAGCAAGGTTGCTTCCATCGCGGCCGCGACAGTCCCGGAATAGGTCACATCCTCGCCAAGGTTACCGCCCCGGTTGATTCCCGATAAAACAATATCAGGCGGACTGTCGCGCATGATCTGCTGCAGAGCAAGCAGAACGCAATCAGTCGGTGTCCCGTCGACTGAAAAATGCCGCTCGTCACGTTTTCGTATCCGTAACGGATGACGCAGGGTAAGCGAATGTCCTGCCCCGCTTTGCTCGGTTGTTGGTGCAACAACCCAGACATCGTCGGAAAGCGAACAGGCAAGCTTTTCCAGCAGCCTGATCCCCGGCGCATCAACCCCGTCATCATTGCTGATCAGGATGCGGGCATTTTTCAGATCGACCATATCGGTCCCCTATCCGCGCGGAGAAATAACCTCGACACCGCCCATATAAGGCTTCAATGCGTCAGGAACGCGGATCGAGCCATCAGCCTGCTGATAGTTTTCCATCACCGCAATCAGGCAACGGCCAACAGCAAGTCCCGATCCGTTCAGGGTGTGAACAAAGCTGGTTTTCTTGTCACCTGCTGCACGATAACGTGCATTCATGCGGCGTGCCTGGAAATCACCCGTATTCGAGCAGGACGAAATCTCGCGATATTTTCCCTGCCCCGGAAGCCAGACTTCAATATCAAACGTTTTGCGCGCGGCAAAACCGATATCGCCCGAACACAGAACTACTGTCCGGTATGGAAGCCCAAGACGTTCCAGAACCGTTTCCGCACAGCGGGTTTTACGGTCAAGTTCCTCATTCGATTTCTCGGCGGCCACAACCGACACCATTTCAACCTTTGAAAACTGGTGCTGCCGGATCATGCCGCGCGTATCACGCCCCGCCGAACCGGCTTCCGACCGGAAACACTGGGTCAGTGCGGTATAACGCAGCGGCAATGCGGCTTCGTCGATAATCTCGCCCGCCACCTGATTGGTAAGCGTTACTTCGGATGTCGGGATCAGCCACATATCATTGGTGGTTCTAAACAAATCCTCGGCAAATTTCGGTAGCTGACCGGTGCCAAACATAGCATCGTCACGCACCAGCATCGGCGTGATGGTTTCTTCATAGCCATGTTCGTTCACATGAAGGTCCAACATGAACTGGCCAAGTGCACGTTCAAGTTTGGCAAGACCACCACGCAGAATAACGAAACGCGATCCCGAGAGTTTGGCTGCGGTTTCAAAATCCATCATGCCAAGCTTGTCGCCAATCTCGAAATGCTCAAGCGGCTGGAAATCGAAACGGCCGGGCGTTCCCCATTTGCGCACTTCAACATTGTCATCTTCGTTTTCGCCCGCAGGTACGTCGGCATCCATAACGTTTGGCAGCGACGACAGCAAAAGATCAAGCTGCTCGTTAAGGCCCGCCTGCCCGTCCTCGGCATCCCTGATCCGATCTTTGAGCGTGCCCATCTCGGCCATCAGATCGTCGGCATTGCCACCACTTTGGCGCAGTTTGCCGATTTCACCGGAAATGGATTTGCGGCGCGCCAGCATTTCCTGATGTTCGGTCATCAGACGACGACGGTCTGCATCAATATCGATCAGACGCTGGGCGGTCATTTCGACCTTGCGCGCGGTCATCGCCGCGTCAAAGGCCTCGGGATTGTCACGAATCCATTTAATGTCGTGCATGAAACGGCACCTTATTCTTTAACTATTCGGGCAATTATTCGGGCTTTTATACGATGGGGTGGACGCTTGGTCCACCCCGTCAGATCGGTCTTTCGAGAACCGCATAATTCAATCAGCGCGCACTGTTGAAATCATCCTCGTCATCGTCGCCTTTCGCAGAGCCCGACGATCGGGATGACGAAGGCGTACCAGACTTTGACGCAGAACCGGAAAGAGCCTTGAAGTCGCTCTTGTCGTCCGGTTTTCCGTCGCCATAATCTGCGGCCGCAGCAGCCGAACCCTGGGAATCGACGTCGTCTTTGCTGCTTTCAGTATCTTCTTCGTCACCGTCGAGCTCGGCGTCTTCTTCCGCTTCGCGCTTTGCTCGTTTACGTTCCGATATCCGTGCCATCACGATGGAAATTTCGTACAGGATGACAATCGGAATAGCCAAACCAACCTGAGAAATCAGATCCGGTGGCGTCAGGACCGCAGCAAAAACGAACGCGATCACAACCGCATATTTCCGCCGCTTGGCAAGTGATTCTGCGGTCACGATCCCGGCACGCGCCATCAGGGTCAGCAACACCGGCAACTGGAAACACAGGCCAAAAGCGAAAATCAGCTTCATAACAAGCGAAAGATATTCGCCAACCTTTGCTTCAAGCTGAATGGCAAGCCCCTCTGCGCCACCCGCACTTTCAAAGCTGAGGAAGAATTTCCACGCCAGCGGCATGATAAGGTAGTAAACCAGCGCCCCGCCAGCCAAGAACAGTATCGGCGTTGCAAACAGGAACGGCATGAATGCCGAACGTTCATTCTTGTAAAGCCCTGGTGCGACAAACGCCCAGAACTGGCCAAGAAACACCGGTGCCGAAACGAAGCAAGCCGCAAAGAACGAAACCTTCACATAGGTGAAGAATACCTCGGTCAACGCGGTATAGATCATGCGCCGGTCCGGCCCCATAACGTCGGCCAGAGGCCGGACAAGGAAGCCGTAAATATCCTCGACGAAGTAATAGCAAATACCGAAAGTGATAAAGAGTGCCAGAACCGCCCAGGTCAGGCAATTCCGCAGCTCGATCAGATGCTCCATAATGGGCATCTGCTTGTCATGCGACTGCATGTTCACGCCTGGCTCTCCGGATGATCAGTCTTCTTATCCGCAGCAGCAGGTTTCGCCGATGCAGCGGCATCGGGCTTCGGCGCTGTGGTATTGGTTTCCGTGTTGCTATCGGTTTTGCCTGCCGGTTTATCCGCCGGTTTGGGGACGGCTTTCGGTTCGGCGATCTTGTTTTCAATGAAGTCCGATGTACTCGAACGCGCATCTGTAACCTGCTTGCGCAGATCATCAAGTTCGGCTTCACGAATCAGATTATCGATGCCGCCCTGAAATTCGCGCGCCATACCGCGTACTTTTTTCCAGTACCCGGCAAGCTTGTACAGTACATGGGGCAAATCCTTGGGGCCGACGACGAACAACGCGACGACGGCCACAAGTGCCATTTCGGTCCAGCCGATATCAAACATGGAACACGCCTATCTGAAGGAAATCCGACAGACGATCAGGATTTCACGGAATCCTTGTCTTTGCTTTCGGCAGAAACCGAAGCAGACGTGTTGTTTTCGATGGTTTTGGCCGAAGCAGCGCTGTCTTCGTCTTTTTCGTTGATGCCTGCTTTGAAGCTCTTGATCCCTTTACCCATGTCACCCATGACTTTCGGCAGCTTGCCGGCACCAAAGATGATCAGGACAATCGCCAGAATCAGAACGATTTGCCAAACGCCGATACCCATAACTTCTATCTCCAAAGATCCTATCTGCCATACGGCGAGAATGCCCGGATAATGGCAGAAAGCCCCCCACTGTGCAATGCAACGATTGTGAATATACCGCGCACTGCTACGAATCTGTAAGTTTGTTTCTTAGTCTCATCATGCCGATTTCACGTTTGAAACCAGCCTAATTCATAGGAAACACAAAGGTCATGTCAGGATCAAGCGTAATAGCGACTGAACCCTGATTTACTAACGAAAGTCTACGAGGCACGCGGGCATGAACATGGCCGCCTTCATGCAAAGATAAATGCATCAGGCTGATTTCGCCAAGCGAACGCACCGCATCGACACGGGCCAAAACGTCATGCCCATTCATCGCCTCGCCGACATGCAATCCTTCAGGCCGGACAAGCACTTCGACCTTGGTGCCATCAGCAAATGCATCATGGGACACTTTGCCAAGCGGTGTTGCGATGACACCGCTTTGCACTGTTCCGGAAAAACGGTTCACCTCGCCAAAGAAGGACGCAACAAAACGGTTCTGCGGACTGAAATAAAGGTTTTCGGGTGTGCCATCCTGCATCACCTGCCCTTCATTCATGACGATGATTCGATCCGCCATATACATCGCTTCTTCGGGATCATGGGTCACCATGATCGTCGCGATCCCGGCATTTTTCAAAACATGCAATGTGGTATCGCGCAGTTCTGCACGGCGCGCAACGTCGAGCCCCGAAAACGGTTCATCCAGAAGCATCACACGCGGGGTCGGCGCCAGTGCCCGGGCAAGGGCAATGCGCTGCTGCTGCCCACCAGACAATTCATGCGGATAGGCATTGTAATAGTCGGCCATGCCAACCTGCCGAAGCGCGCGTTCGACCGCCTCTTTGCGTTCCACATCATTTTGGGATCGCAGGCCGAACCCGATATTCTTGGCAACGCTTAAATGCGGAAACAGGGCGTAATCCTGAAACACCATGCCAACACCGCGCTTCTCCGGCTCAAGATATTCACCCGGTCGCGCGACCAGCTGGTCATTGATGGAAACGCTACCCTGCTGAAGCTTTTCCAGTCCGGCCGCAATGCGCAAAGCCGTTGTCTTGCCGCAGCCCGACGGCCCCAGAAGGCAAACGAGTTCACCTGGGGCAACATCAAAACTGATATCTTTGAGAACCTGGGTGCTGCCAAAATCATGGCTTACATTTGACATTCTCAAGCCGTCTGGCATCAGATCTCTCTTTATTCTTTTGCCGGGAAACCGTGCAAATAAGTTGCAAAATCTTTCCCAGATTTAATCCTACCGAACTGCGCATGCAATAAGCTGGATCAAAGAAGCTTGATAAAAGATGGCCCCAAAGCCCCTTTAACGGTTCTCTGCGTCGTATTCTTCTTCGAGATTGGGATTGTCGCTGTAGATGGTTTCATCGAGATCGGCCAGATTGCGGGTCGTAAGGGCTTCCTCGACAACCGCATCCGTGACCTCGCCATCGTCGACCAGATCGGGCAATGCTTCCTCGTCGGAACTGGCTCCATACCGCCCCATACCCGGACGGCTATCAAGCAATCCAGCGGCCTTCAAATCAGCAAGCCCCGGCAGATCGTCGCGATGTTCAAGCCCGAAGTGATCAAGAAAATCATCCGTCGTTGCCCAAAGAACCGGACGTCCCGGCACGCGTTTACGCCCGCGTGGCCGTATCCATTTCGCTTCCAGCAGGATATCAAGCGTCCCCTTGGACAGGGCGACACCGCGGATTTCTTCAATCTCGGAACGCGTGACCGGTTCGTGATAGGCAATGATCGCCAGCGTTTCCAGCGTCGCTCGCGTCATCTTCTTGGCTTTTTCGACCTCGATATGCAGATCACCCGCAAGGTCGGCCGCTGTGCGAAACGCCCATTTCTCGCCAACGCGGTTCAAATTTATTCCGCGTTCTGAATAATTTGCCTGTAATTCTTTGAGCAAAACGGAAACATCCGAACCTTCGGGCAAACGCGCGGCAAGAACCCGTTCACTGACCGGTTCGGCAGACGCAAACAGCACAGCTTCAACAATTCGAAGATGCTGAAAATCGATTTGCGGGCCATGTTCGATACCGTCGATTTCAAACTGCGGGTCGGTTACTGTCTCAGTCGCCATTATTATCCATCCCTGCCCCGGATTTGGCTCCGAGCTTGTCCATATCGCTGTAATCGCCGGATGTGATGTCCAATTCGGGATCGCGTCTTTTTTGCGGTGATCTCAACATGATCGGGCCAAATACCTGCTCCTGCGAGATTTCCAATTCGCCATCGCGACACATTTCAAGGCTGGCGACAAAATGCGCTGCCAATGCTGACCGTGCCTTTAACGGCGTACCAAGTCCGTGGGGCATAAATTCCAAAAGCTTGGTCCAGGTTGGCACCACGCGACGCCCGAACAAATCACGCAACCGCCGGATCGCATCATCCATGGCATAAAGATCAAATGCCTCGATCTCCAATGTCTTGGATTCAGATGTCAGCATAATCTGCGCATAGGCTTTCAACAGATCATAAAGCGACGCATCGTAAACCGACGCCGTCGTAACCCTGACTTCTTCCGGATCACCGCGACCAAAGAAATCCCGCCCCAGATTGGGCCGTTCCAACAGCCTTTCACCAGCCGCTTTCATCGCCTCCAGACGTTTCAGCTGAAACGCCAGAAGTTCGGCCATTTCCTCTGCACTAAGTTCTTCCTCGTCACTGTCCTGCTTTGGCAGCAGCAGTCGCGATTTCAGATAAGCCAGCCAGGCAGCCATCACCAGATAGTCCGCTGCCAGTTCCAGCCGCAATTCACGCGCGGTATTGATGAAATTCAGATACTGTTCGGCCAATTCAAGGATCGAAATCCTGATGATATCGACCTTCTGATCACGCGCCAGCTCCAGCAAAAGGTCAAGCGGCCCCTCAAACCCGTCCAGATCGAGCATAAGGCGTTCGGCAAGGCTTGGCCCATCATCAACGGGCGCCTGGTCAAATATTTCGTCTGGAATATCGAGCTCGAACTGTTTGGCCATAATCCCCCCTGACCGTCCGCCTCATATCAGGCGAAAATACCGGCCAGAAAATCAACAAGTGCCGATGCCGGTTCAATCACCAGCCAATGGAAAATCGGCAGATTAACGCCAAGAATCCCCGTGACATAAGGCAAGAGGAAGATCAGCGCGATCAAAAGGATCATGCCGGTTTTTTCCATACGCGCCAAGACCCGCGCGATGGGCATCGGCGATATCGCCGTCAAAACGCGCCCACCATCCAGCGGCGGGATTGGCAGCATGTTAAACACCGCAAGGATGCAGTTCAGCCAGATCGACTGCTGCAATGTTGTTGCCAGCCAGTCATTAACCGCCGCTGAAAAGGACGGCAGCCCGACCAGCAACAGGATCGATACAATCGCCAGCAAAACATTGGTTGCCGGCCCTGCAATCGCAACTCCGATCACGCCAAGACGCTGTGGATGCAGACGATGGAACGCAACCGGCACCGGCTTGGCATAGCCAAACAGGAACGGTGCACCGGTCAATAACAGTAAACCGGGGATCAGAACCGTGCCCACCGGATCAATATGGCGGATCGGGTTCAGGCTAAGCCGACCGGCGCGCTGTGCCGTATCGTCACCAAACAGCTTGGCGGCAAAGCCGTGTGCCGCCTCGTGCAGCGTCACTGCCAGCAATACGGGCAAAACCCACGTGGACGCGGAAATGATAATCTCGATAATGTCGTTCACGTATTGAGCTTCCTCTGCGCTTAAACCTCGGCCGACCAGACCGGTGACAGCAACTCATCCAGTCGGGCCTGCCAGTCGGAAATCTGCGCCGATGATGGCTGCGCAACGTTAAAACCGGCAATCTGATTGCTCAGCAATTGCGAACGTGTCAGCGCCTCGCCGGCAAGTTTCGGAGCCATCGAGACGACTTCTTCCATTTCCGTGCGTTTGCCATTGCAATGAAGCGCGATATCGCAGCCTGCGGCAAGGCATTCATGGGTCCGGCTGGCAATCGAACCACCAAGGGCTTCCATCGACAGATCATCACTGATCAGAAAATTTTCAAACCCGATATCACCGCGGACAATTTCGGAAATGACCTTGGCCGATACAGTGCCCGGGCGCTGATCATCAATCGCGGTAAACAGCAAATGCGCCGACATCGCCGCGACCACATCCTTCATCTGACGAAACGGTTCGAAATCAAGGCGGCTCAGTTCTTCACGCGATGCGGTCACGATCGGCAAATCCTTGTGGCTGTCAACCGACGCGCGGCCATGACCGGGAATATGCTTGATGACCGGCGCGATGCCGCCGTCAAGCAATCCGGCGGCAACCGCGCTTGCCAGCGGCACAATCTGTTCGACCCTCGCCCCATAGGAACGATCGCCAACCACATCACTCATGCCCGGAAAACGGATATCAAGAACCGGTGCACAGGTAATATTAAACCCGGCATCACGCAGGTCGACGGCCATCAGGCGCGCATTGATATAGGCGGCTTCGCGTGCATCTTCAGGTGCGGATTCAAATAATTGGCCAAACACACCGGCCGCCGGAATTTTGCGCCAGTGTGGCGGCTTCAGACGCATGACTCGTCCGCCTTCCTGATCAACGAAAATCGGCACATTGATATTGCCGACAACCTCGCGCAGCTGATTGTTCAGTGCCCTGACCTGCTTCTGATCCGCGATATTGCGGGCGAACAGGATAAAGCCATAAGGATCGGCTTCACGAAAAAAGCCCTTCTCCCAATTGCTTAACTCTGTACCTTCAACACCAAGAATACAGGCGCGCGGTTTTCTTACCTCAAGGCCGGACAATCAGGCACCCCACATTGCGTTGTTTTAATTTACCACAAAGCGTTTCAGCCGCAGCAGCATCTGACAGTGGACCGGCCTGCAGCCGATAAAATACGCCCTTGTCGCCAAGATCGGCACGCTTCAGATACATCTGAAGATTACCAAGCAAGTCATTGTTTTTCGACGATAATCTTTTCCACTCCGCTTCAGCGCCCGATGTATCGCGAACCGACGCCAGCTGAATGCGGAAATCCTGCTCCGACACGCTGCCTGTAGTGGCGACATCCGGTTGGGCGTCCTGCTCTCTGGCTTTGGCGGCAGCAATCGCCTTTTCTGCGTCACTTGGGGCAGCTGTCGTCATCCCGACCGGTGCTGTCGCAGCCGCATTATCATCCCCGTTCGAACCATTTGACACGGCACCGGCAACAATTTCTGCCTCTGGCGTCTGTTCGATCACGGCGGGGGCTTCAGCACTATCAAGGGATGGCATGACATCGGGGGCCTTCGGCATATCCGGCAATTCCTGAAGAACCACCTGATCCTCGGGCTGGCTACTGTCTAGCTGCTCGTAAATTGTCGTATCCCGGTGCGGAACTTCCATTCCGCCGGGATCATCAGGCCGCAACTTGATCGGTAGCGGATCGGGCAAAAGGATCGGCAACTTGCCTTCTTCCTGTGCCGGTTGCCCCTGATTATAGAACCAGTAACCCGCACCACCCAAACCACCAACAACAATCACAAGACCAAGAACGATGGTTCCAACCCCTTTTGCCAAGCCCCCACCCGGGGCTTTTCTGCCTGCCTCCTGGTGACGTTGCTCCGCACGAAGGCCGAAACCCTGTTCTTCGTTCATCGTGATTACATCTCCTCGACCGGGGCAACGCCCAGTACATCAAGCCCCGACGCAATCACCAGTGCGGCGGCACGGATCATAGCAAGGCGCGCCTGCGTCACCGCAAGATCATCGGCAACGATAAAGCGCAGTGCAGTGTTATCGCGCCCCTTGTTCCACAATGCATGGAATTCGGCGGCAATTTCGCTCAGGAAGAATGCGATACGGTGCGGTTCGTGAGCAACGGCAGCCTGTTCAACGATACGCGGCCATTCCGCCATGCGACGCACCAGCATCTTTTCGTCTTCCGACGCCAAGGCCGACAGATCAGCCCCGACCAGCGCCGCATCCGAGAAATCCTGATTAGGGAACGCTTCACGCGCCTGACGGAATACCGAATTGACACGTGCATGGGCATATTGAACGTAAAAGACCGGGTTGTCTTTGGACTGTTCGGTTACTTTGGCAAAGTCAAAATCAAGCGTCGCGTCGTTCTTGCGCGTCAACATGATGAACCGCGCGACATCCTTGCCGACGCGCTCGACAACATCACGCAGGGTCACAAATGTCCCGGCACGTTTTGACATTTTGACCGGCTCACCATTGTCAAACAGGCTGACCAATTGGCACAGCTTGACATCAAGGTCGCCCTCGCCGCCCGTAATCGCCTTGGTCGCTGCCTTCATGCGTTTAACGTAACCGCCATGATCGGCACCAAAAATATCGATCATGTGGCTAAAACCACGTTCGTATTTATCGAAGTGATAGGCAATGTCAGACGCGAAATAGGTCCAGCTGCCATCCGACTTTTTTAGCGGACGGTCAACATCATCGCCAAATTCTGTAGCCCGGAACAGGGTCTGCGGGCGCGGCTCCCAATCATCGGGGGTTTTGCCTTTTGGCGGTTCCAGAACGCCGACATAAATGTCGCCCTTCTTCTCAAGATGTTCGAACGCGGCCTGTACCTTGCCTGCGGCAACCAGTCCTGCTTCGGACGTAAAGACATCATGATCAACGCCCAGAAGACGCAGGTCTTCCTTGATCAATACCATCATCTCGACAATTGCAAAACCGCGGAATTCTTCCAACCAGTCTTCTTCGGGTGCATTGACCCATTTATCACCATCACGTGCCGCAAGCTTTTTGCCCGGCGCGACCAGATAATCACCCGGATAAAGACCTGCCGGGATTTCATCGATGGTTTCGCCAAGCGCTTCGCGGTAACGCAGATGCAGAGAACGCGCCAGAACATCAACCTGTGCACCCGCATCGTTGATGTAATATTCCTTGGTCACATCATAACCAGCCTTGGCCAGAAGATTTGCCAGAACATCACCGACAACCGCCCCACGACAATGGCCGACATGCATCGGACCGGTCGGGTTGGCCGACACATATTCGACATTCATCTTGGTGTTTGCACCAAGATTGCTGTTGCCATAGGTCTTGCCGTTTTCAAGCACTTCAGTGATCTGAGACAGCCAGAAATCATCGGCCATGCGCAGATTGATGAAACCGGGTCCGGCGATTTCAACCTGTTCGATATGGTCAAGCGTGCCTAGCTTTTCGGCAAGCTTTTCGGCCAAATCACGCGGCTTCATTCCCGCAGCCTTGGAAAGCAGCATCGCGGCATTGGTCGCGGCATCGCCATGTGCGGCATCACGCGGCGGCTCGACCGTGATACGTGCTGTATCGCTGCCAGCAGGCAGAACGCCGTCTTTTTCAAGGGCGAGAATCTGGTTCTCGATGTCGCTTTTCAACAGGCTGAAAACATTCATCACTTTTGGTCTTTGCAAATTTCGTTCATGGTCCATCACGACCATTTTGATGTGGCTGTTTTGGGACATTTCGCATCAAAACGCAAGCAACCGCTTGGTTGCCCTGATCACAGGTTTTGACATTTCTGCCATGCACGCTAAATAGAGCCTTAAGGAACACGATCAGGCTGTGCTAAAGTTGGCACCATGATCGTCAATATACCCGTTGGGTTGCCCGTGGATGGTCCGCTAAATGGAATATCGCGGGATAGCACATCAAGGAGTGTCGAATGACGGAAACTGCCCGGCAGGTCCAGATGACCGAAAGTGCGGCAAAACGCATCCAGGAACTGATTGCCAGCGACGGCAAATCGGACATGATGTTGCGCCTTCAGGTCTCGGGCGGCGGATGCAGCGGTTTTCAGTATGAATTCTCGCTCGATTCCGACAAGACCGAAGAAGACCACATTTTCGAAAACCACGGTGCGAAAATGGTGATTGATGACGTGTCGCTCGACCTGCTCGGCGGCGCGGAAATCGACTTTGTTCGCGAACTGGTCGGTGCGGCCTTTCGTGTGAATAATCCGAACGCAACGTCATCATGCGGCTGCGGATCCAGTTTCTCGATTTGATCCGCATCGGAAAAACGATTTATAAAACGGGGTTCGTAAAACACGAACCCCGTTTTTGCTTGCGCATAAAGCCGCAAAATTCATCCCGAACACCGAGGCCCTTATGAAAATCGCCACCTGGAACGTCAACTCGATCAAGGCCCGTCTGCCCAACATCCTTGAATGGCTTGGCGACGCAAAGCCCGATGTTGTCCTGCTTCAGGAAACAAAAACCGTCGATGAAGGTTTCCCGGCCATGGAAATCGAGGATCTCGGCTATAACATCGCCCTTCATGGCCAGAAAACCTATAACGGGGTCGCGATCCTATCAAAGTTCCCCATTGAGGATATTGAACGTGGCCTTCCGGGCAATGATGGTGACGAACAGGCCCGCTATATCGAAGCCGTTATAGCCGCTCATCGCCCGATTCGCGTGGCTTCGATTTATGTCCCGATGGGAAGCGAGGTCGGATCGGAGAAATTCGAATACAAACTGAATTTCCTGGACCGCCTGATCAAACGCTTTGAGAAAATCCGCGAAAGTGGTGATGCGGCGGTCATGGGCGGCGATTACAATATCGCGCCCGATGATTTTGATGTTTACGATCCGATCAAACTGCATGAGACCGTTCTCTGCTCAACCGTAGAGCGTAAGAAGCTACGGACCATGATGAATATGGGCTACACCGATGCCTTCCGGACCTTCAATCCGCAGGGGCATCAATATAGCTGGTGGGATTATCGCGCCGGGGCATGGAACAAGGATAACGGCCTTCGCATTGATCACCTGCTGCTGACCCCGGCGGCGACCGACCGTCTTAGCGCATCGGATATTGATCGCGACCCACGCGCCAAGGAAAAGGCATCGGATCATACCCCGGTCTGGTGCATGATCGACGAATGATTCGAAAATCCGAATCAACCGGGATTTGATGGCGGATATGAAATGCAAAGGGCAGCAGGACTATCTGCTGCCCTCTTTGATTTGTAATCGGATTGTCTACTTTGAACGCAAATGGCCGAAAATCCGGTCGTCTCTGCGTTTACAAAGCCACGACCGCCTTTCCCTATTCTGCGGCCTGCTGCAGAACACCGCGATAGGCAACGATATCCTCAATGCTGATCACGACGATGTCGTGCTGTTGCGCATAGGCAATCAGTTCTGGCAAACGTGCCATGGTGCCGTCCGGATTGGTCACCTCACAAAGCACGCCAGCCGGTTTGAAACCCGCCAGACGCATCAAATCAACCGTCCCCTCGGTATGACCACGACGTTCCAGGACGCCACCTGCACGCGCACGCAACGGGAAAACATGTCCCGGACGAGCCAAATCACCCGGTTTTGCCCCATCGGCAATCGCCGTTTTGACCGTGGTCACGCGATCAGCAGCCGAAACACCGGTGGCAACACCGACCTTGGCCTCAATCGAAACGGTAAAGCCGGTTCCCATGCTCGATGTGTTGTTGGCAACCATCGGCGGCAGATCAAGTGCCGTTGCCATTTCATCTGTCAGGCACAGGCAGACGATCCCGCTGCAATCGCGGATCAGCATCGCCATCTGTTCATTGGTCAGATTTTCTGCGGAAAAAATAAGATCGCCTTCGTTTTCGCGATCTTCATCATCGACGACCAGAACCCCCTTGCCATTGCGCAAATCCGAAAGCGCACGTTCCATACGCGTAATCGGGTTGCCAAAGATCGAAAGTTCCGGTTCCTGATGAACACTCTGATTCATAACGGTTCTCCGTTTAAGGAGCTTACGAATCAAGGCATCAAAAGAAAGGCCTGAACGTACGTCAACGCCGCACGTCAGTCATAGGCAGACGACAACGGGTTCCCCCGTTATCCGTCACGCTTTATCCTCTCCCATCCGGACTGTTACCGTCGGCTCCGGAGTTTCACCGGATCTGCTGACCCCGCCAAATTGCTTCGGCAGGCGCTCGCGGGCTTTCCTGAAATCAGAATTACCGCCGGTCAGGAATTTCACCCTGCCCTGAGAATAAGCGCCGTGTTTCAACGACATGCCTGATCATCCTTGATCAAGCATCCGCACCTTAGAAAATGAAAAGATAGTTGTCAAACCTGTTGGCGCAACATTCCAGGAAACACTTTGTTGCTGGCAGAGATTTGCGCGCGTCAAATCTCTGCCAGGATTTTTCCAGCCTTGAAATGGAAATCACATCCGTTTTTGCGTAATTCGCGCGGTGCCCATTGGCAAACCGCACATTTGCGGTCTGACGTTGTACCCCGCGATTTGCATTCCTTGTTAAGATACTTGCCCAGAAGCGCATCAATGTAACTGCCCTGGAAGGCATCCACACCAAGGCTTCGGCCCATACGCAATGCCGTACGGCTGTCGCACCTAGTCAGGATCAGATTGCGATCTGCAAAAACGGACGCAAACTCGCGCAGACGGTCTGTTGCCTCCGCCCGTTTCGATCCTATGATGTTTTGATCCCATATGACTTTGATAAAATCGACATTGATCTTGCGCGGGGAAAGGAATTCGAGTGATGGCAGGGTAATGCGATCAAGTCCGACCCGGACCCCCGCAGAATGCAACAATTTGCAGGCATCTTCAAATTCCCACCAATCAGCAATCGCGTTTTCAAGTGATATCTCGATCGACAGATTTTCGGCGAACCGGCTGTCCTCCGACCCAAGAAACTCGGCAAAGCGATCGCTGAATATCGTCTGCACCATCATATTCAGATGCAAGGTATCTGGTAGCATCTGCGGCGCCAGACCTTTGGTGATATCCATCACCTTTTCATCAAGAACCCGCGATAGAATTTCGACTTCGCCGGGGCCCTCAAGCAGAAAACTGGCCAGATGATGCTGGCGCAGATAATCCAGTGAACAATATAGTTCATGACCAAGAATTTCGCGGCGACTGTCATGGAACTCGAGGATCGCCTGACGACGACAGGAGTCAAAAACCGCTTCCTCCGTGACCGCCCCGCGCAGCATTTCAGCCATGTCAAAACGTTGCAGGCTTTCGTTTGCGAAATGGTTCTCTTCGGGCAGGTCAAGCAGATTGTAAAGGGTGTTACGATCCTCGGGCCAGCGTAATTC
The DNA here is from genome assembly GCF_032921865.1 of Thalassospira lucentensis. Taxonomy (NCBI): domain Bacteria; kingdom Pseudomonadati; phylum Pseudomonadota; class Alphaproteobacteria; order Rhodospirillales; family Thalassospiraceae; genus Thalassospira; species Thalassospira lucentensis. The sequence goes on along the minus strand of NZ_CP136684.1, from coordinate 3,715,372 downwards.
ATGCCAAAGTTTAGCGGGCAAATCACCCAGCCCCTGACGATTGATAACATCCTTTAGCGTTTCGTTGACACTGGTAATGAATGTATCAACATCGCCGAACGCTTTGACCAACCTGATAAAAACGACCATCCCGTTTTCAAGGCGGTATTCCTGTGTCTTTTCTGGAAGATGATGGAATGCGTCGCGTGAAATATCCTGATAGTCCTGCGGCTCAAGACGCAAGGATACCGGAATATCAAGAAGACCAACAATCGGCCTTTTACCGTTCGCCGCATATTTGCGAAGGCTTTCAACAAACCTTGCGAGGCTGAGTTCAGATTTTGTTGAAGACGCGGTCATATGCATTCCCGTCCAAAGGCGTGGGGGATGAACATGCCTTATTGAAGTTAATTTTAGCTAAACATCTATACCAAGGCATAGGGATTTTTCGATATCGCTTTCCAATTGCATAAGAATATCTGTTTTGATCAGATTAGACTTGAACGCAACATCATCAATCGACCGAACAAATCGTATTCCTTGCAAGGCATTACAGACAAAAACTGATTCCATAGATGACAGTTCATTCGGAAGAATAGATGTCTCATGCACAACAACGTCAAGATCATTACACCAATCAATGACGAATTGCCGGGCCAGTCCGGAGAGAATACCACTATCGGCAGATGGCGTGTAAAATGCACCATCGCGAACACCGAACAGATTGGCAATTGTCGTTTCCGCAACAGAACCGTCGACCGAAAGGACAAGTGCCTCTTCCGCACCGCAAGCAGCAGCTTCACGACGTGCGGCAATATTATCCATATAATTCAAGCTTTTGATCCGGTTTGCGACGGACCACGGATTGCGCCGCACCTGTTTTGATGTCGCTAGGACCAAACCGTTATCGTGTGCCGGTCTAGAAAATGGGGCCACCGTCATCAAAACTGTTGGATGGCATTCCACGTGCGGCAACAAGCCGCGCGGACCGCTGCCTCGTGTAACGGTCAGGCGCATAACGGCACCTTCCCCGTCAATTTCAGCACAAAGTAGACGAACAGCATCCGCGATCTCGGAAATATTTGGCAGTAAATCCGGGGCAAGCCCGATTAATTCCGCGTGGCTTTCAAGGCGTTCATAATGCCGGTCAAGCCATGCTACCCCGCCCCTGTGTGAACGCATGGTTTCAAAAAAACCATCCCCCAACAGCAACCCGCGATCCGTAACCGCAATATGCGCATCCGCCTGATCAATGATATTGCCGTTAAGCCAGACTTTCATCACGACGCAACCTTTCGCTGAACGGCTGCCCCGGCAATAGTTAGAAAGTTCGCTAGCAGATCATGCCCCTGCTCGGTAAGGACGGCTTCCGGATGGAACTGAACGCCAAAGATCGGCAAGTTCCGATGGGCAAAGGCCATTATTTCGCCGTTTGGACCTGTGGCGGTCTGCACCAAAGAGCCATCCACCGGCAGATCAACAATCAGCGAATGGTACCGCGTCACCGTCAACGGGGATTTGATGCCGTTGAAAAGTGCCGATCCATCATGTGTAATCGCCGATGTCATCCCGTGAACCGGACGGTTAGCACGCTTGACGGTGCCGCCAAACACTTGCGCGATGGATTGATGCCCCAAACAGACGCCCAGCATCGGATACTCGCCCGCCAACGCAGTAATCAGATTAATACTGTTTCCCGCCTGATCCGGGCCGCAGGGACCGGGGGAAAAGACAACAGCATCCGGGTTCAACCGGCGAACTTCCTCAACGTCAATCCGGTCATTGCGCACGACTTCAACCTGCTGGCCAAGTTCCACGAAATAGCGCGCCAGATTGAAAACAAAGGAATCGTAGTTGTCGATCAACAGGATCATTTCGATCCAATCCGTCTGTGACGTCGTTCAACATATTCAGTGATCTTACAACGCATCTGGATTAATCCCCAGTGCTTCGAAAAGCTTGGCAGCCTTGACCAGTGTTTCATCATATTCCCCTGCCGGGATACTATCGGCAACGATACCGCCGCCGACATTGAATGCCATGCGCCCCTGGTTCACGCAAATACTGCGGATCGCAATGTTGGTATCCATACTGCCATCAAAGCCAATGAAGCCGATTGCCCCGCAATAGGCGCCGCGTGTTGATCCTTCAAGTTCGGTGATGATTTCCATCGCACGGATTTTCGGTGCCCCCGTGATAGATCCACCCGGGAAGCATGCGGCCAGCAAATCCACGGCAGACTTTCCATCCTGCAATTCACCGGTGACGGTCGAAACCAGATGATGGACGTTGGCATAGCTTTCAAGCATGCAAATCTGTGGCGTTTCAACTGTGTGCGGCTTGCAGACTTTTGATAAATCATTGCGCAAAAGATCAACAATCATAATATTTTCGGCACGATCCTTTGCAGATAACATTAATTCTTGTGCCAGTTCAGCATCTTCGACGGGCATGTTGCCACGTGGTCGGGTACCCTTGATCGGTCTGGTTTCAACATGGCCGTTGGTGACCTTCAGAAACCGTTCTGGCGAGTTTGACAAAACCGCGACCTCGCCAAAATTCAGGAAAGCCCCGAAAGGTGCCGGGCTGGCAAGACTTAGACGACGATAAAGGTCAAACCGTTTCGGGACAGCATCATGGGCATATTCGGCCCGGAAGCTTTGCGACAGATTGGCCTGAAAAATATCTCCGGCATGAATGTAGTCGACAACGGTCTGAACTGCCTTTTCGTAGCCGGTGCAGTCAAAGTTTGATTGCCACGGCATTATATCGGGCACATGCGGTGCATCGGGAATCTCACCCATGGGGCGTGCCAAACGCAGGTATTTGCGAATCAATTCCATGCGATCCGCAGCGCGATTTTCCCGTGCCTGCGCGGATGTTTCGGGAATTCCCGTCGAAATAAGCCACATGCGGCGATCAAGCTGATCAAATGCGATGACCAGATCATAAATACCAACCGCCATATCGGGCATATTGAGCCAGTCTTGCGGGGCTTCGGGAAGCGATTCGAGCTGTTGCGCAAGCTCATATCCGAAATAACCGACAGCCCCGCCTTGAAACGGCGGCAAATCCGGAGCTGCTTCCATACGATACCGCGCCATCAGATCGGCAAAAACCGCGAAGGGATCACCGGGAACAGGAAAACCGTCAAGCACCACCTGCCCGTTCTTGGCCGTCAGTTTATGGAGCGGAGATGCAACGACATAAGCAAAGCGGTCCCGGTCACCAGAATCAAGAAAATGACTGTCTGCGAACCCGGCAAAAGCGCCATAAGCGTCAAGCGGTTCGATATAGGGGCATTCTTCAATCAGCATTTTACGGTTTCGACCTGTGGTCCGGACAATTTCGCATCGGGTCGTGGAGTGACGGGGTGGTCGCCAATTTATGCGATTCTGGCATTCTGGCGAGGATGAATTTCAAAAATCGGTCAAAGATATTGATCCGGGCAATGCAAAAGGGCCAATCCGATGGACTGGCCCTTTGACGTAATGACATCAACCGGAATTACATTGCCGCGATGCGGGCGTGTGCTTCCTGCAGTTTGGCAAGGGTATCGCGGGCTTCCTCAAGCTTGGCTTTTTCGGTCGCGACAATATGTTCAGGTGCGCGGCTCACAAAACTTTCGTTGGAAAGCTTGCCTTCCTGCCCCTTGATATATTTGGTTTTGCCGTCGATTTCCTTTTCAAGGCGAGATTTTTCAGCCGCAACATCAATGAAATCGGCAACCGAAACAAATACGGTCACACCATCAACAACGGTCTGGATTGCCCCTTTGGCGATGGTTTCGACATCGCCCTGCCCCTTGAATTCAACCGCGGCCACACGTGCCAGACGTTTAACCTGGGCTTCCTGTGCGGTCACCGCTGCCTGCATTGCATCGGATGCATCGACCAGATAGATCGGAACCTCAGCCGCAGGCGGTACGTTCATTTCGGAACGAACACCACGAATGTTACCGATCAGGCGGATGGCAAGATCGATTTCGTCTTCGGCGGCATGGTTAATCAATGCATCGTCGAATTTCGGATAAGCCTGCGACATCAGAAGCGTCGCACGATTATCAGCCGACTTTTCCCAAAGTTCTTCGGTGATGTAAGGCATGACCGGATGCAGAATCAAAAGAATCTGATCCAGAACCCATGCAGTCACCGCGCGAATTTCGGCCTTTGCTTCTTCGTCCTGCCCCATCAGAACCGGCTTTGCCAGTTCCAGATACCAGTCGCAGAAAGTCCCCCAAACGAACTGATACGCACCATTTGCGGCATCGTTGAAGCGATAGCTTTCGATACCCGATGCCACGGTTCTTGCAGCTTCGGCGGTTTTGCCAACAATCCAGCGTGCCAGTGTCGAATTGACATTGGCAGGATTGAAACCGTCAACCGGTTTGCATTCGTTCATTTCCGCAAAGCGGGCCGCATTCCAAAGCTTGGTCGCAAAGTTCCGGTACCCTTCGACGCGGGACGCGGCAAGTTTGATATCGCGCCCCTGTGCAGCCAGTGCCGTCAGGGTCAAACGCAGAGCATCACAGCCATATTCGTCAATGAGTTCCAGCGGATCAATCACGTTACCCTTGGATTTCGACATCTTCTGACCGTGTTCATCACGGACCAGTGCATGGATATAGACATCCTTGAACGGAACTTTACCGTCCATGAAATGCATGCCCATCATGATCATGCGGGCAACCCAGAAGAAGATGATGTCAAAACCGGTAACCAGCACATCGCCCGGATAGTATTTGTTCAGTTCCGGGGTCTTATCCGGCCAGCCAAGGGTCGAGAACGGCCACAATGCCGACGAGAACCATGTATCAAGAACGTCGGTTTCCTGGGTCAGCTCAACATCCTTGCCGAAATGCGCCTTGGCAGCAGCCAGAGCTTCTTCTTCGGTTTCCTCGACAAAGATTTCACCGTCCGGTCCAAACCATGCCGGAATGCGATGCCCCCACCATAGTTGGCGCGAAATGCACCATGGCTGAATGTTGCGCATCCATTCGAAATAAGTGTTTTCCCAGTTTTTGGGCACAAATTTGATACGGCCGTCTTCAACTGCCTCGGTCGCCGGCTTGGCAAGAACTTCGGCATTCACGAACCACTGATCGGTCAGGTAAGGCTCGATCACGACGTTTGAACGGTCGCCATACGGAACCATGTGAACGGTGTCTTCGATCTTCTCCAGAAGACCGAGCTCTTCCATTTTGGCAATGATCAGTTCGCGTGCCTTGAAGCGATCAAGACCACGATATTCATCCGGCGCTTCGTCATTGATGCGCGCATGGTCATCCATGATATTGATCTTTTCAAGATCATTACGCTTGCCAACTTCAAAGTCGTTGAAATCATGTGCCGGGGTAATTTTAACCGCACCCGACCCTTTTTCGGGATCGGCATATTCATCGGCAACGATTTTGATGCGACGACCGACGATCGGCAGAATGCAATATTGCCCGATCAGGTCCTTGTAACGTTCATCATCCGGATGAACCGCAACACCGGTATCGCCCAGCATGGTTTCCGGGCGGGTGGTGGCAACCGTGATGAACTGGCCTTCTTTGCCCTCGATCGGATATTTGAAGTGCCAATAGTAGCCTTTGACTTCTTTCTGAACGACTTCAAGGTCGGAAATCGCGGTCAGAAGTTTTGGATCCCAGTTGACCAGACGCTTGTCGCGATAGATCAGGCCCTGTTTGTGCAGGGTCACGAATACCTTGCGCACGGCAGCCGACAGGCCATCATCCATGGTGAAACGTTCACGCGGCCAATCCGGCGATGCGCCCAAACGACGAAGCTGGTTGGTAATGGTCCCGCCTGACTTTTCTTTCCATTCCCATACTTTTTCGACGAACTTTTCGCGGCCAAGGTCATGGCGTGTGACGTTCTGTTCGCCCAGCTGGCGCTCAACAACCATCTGCGTTGCGATACCCGCGTGGTCAGTACCGGGCTGCCACAGGGTGTCTTTGCCCGACATCCGGTTATAGCGCACCAGGATATCCTGCAGCGTAAAGGTCAGCGCATGCCCCATATGGAGGCTGCCGGTCACGTTGGGCGGCGGCATCATGATGACATAGGGATTGGCATTCGATGCCGGATCGGCGGCAAAAGCCCCCGATTTTTCCCATTTATCGTAAAGTCTGCCTTCAACGTCGGCCGGGCTGTATGTCTTCTCCAACATGGTCTTTTGATCCGCTGCGGGTTTTTATCAATACACAAAGAAAAAGCGGCGCACCGTTGGCGCGCCGCTGTAAATCATATTTCGGCTCGCCTACAGGTCTTCGGCGCGGTTCACGATCCGCTCGATTTCCTTTTTCACAAGGCGTTCGATCATATAGGGAAGGTTTTCGTCAAGCCATTCCTTAAGTAACGGGCGCAACATATCACGCACCAGATCTTCAAGCGTGATATGGCCTGCATTAAGGCCGAGAGCAACTGCGCGTTTCTTTGCAACGGCTTGCGCCAAATCCGAGATGGTTCCGGTAGCCGTGTTTTCAGTAACACGCGAAATCAGCGGCTCGTCATCTTCGTCGTCCTCATAAACCGCCGGCATTGCCGGTTCGGGTTCAGCGAAGTCATCAATCGGGTCTGGTTCGGGCTCTTCGAATTCGTCTTCTTCCGGGCTTTCGTCGAAATCGAGCATATCGTCGAGTTCGAGTTCTTCCTCGGGTTCGTCAAGTTCGAGTTCTTCGTCGAATTCAAGTTCTTCGGGCTCTTCGTCAAGTTCGAGCTCGTCGATCTCTTCTTCTATTTCCGGTTCGGGCTCTGGTTCAGGTTCCGGCATCGGTTCTGGTTCAGGAGCGGCCTGCTTCTTGTCGTCATCCCCTTCATCAGCAAGAATCTTGCGGATGGACTGGAGGATGTCCTCCATTGAAGGTTCTTGTTGCCCGTCACTCATTTTTTAACTTCCGCACTAGATTTCATTACCGAACCGCCCTTCTCCCCAAGGTCTAACAGGGCCCGAAGGCCCTGCCAGTATTCAGGTCAGTCCGTTCCCCACCACTGATCCTTGACTTTATTGTAGTTGGATTCAGTGTCATAAATTTCGACCGGAAGGCCGAGAACCTGCGCATTCAAGGCCCCCATCGCTGCCTTGACCTGGAATTCGGCAACCGCGGCATCACGGCGCGAACCAACTAGGTTAACGCGTGCCTGCAGCAATTCCTGTTCCTGATCAAGAACATCAAGAACGGTACGCGAACCGACAGATGCTTCGCGCTGAACACCATCAAGGGCAACTTCAGCCGAAGCGACCTGTGCCTGCTGGGAACTCGATGCTGGCACGTGCCGTCACAAGGGTTTCCCATGAGCTGGTGGCGTTCTCAATCACCGCACGACGTGCTTCGTCGACCTGAACACGGGCCTGACCAGCAGTCTGTTTCGCGGCACGAACCGATGAATAAACCGCGCCCTGCTGATAAAGAGGCACAGTGACCTGAGCGAGGACTTCGGCACTGTCAGCCGTCAAATCCTCCTGCGAGGATTCGTAAGCGCGCTGAACACCAGCGGTCAAATTGACTTCCGGATACAACGAGCCTTCGCTCAGGCGAATGTCGGATTTTGCCGCGTCTTCGGTATATTGGGCCTGAACCACGTCCGGATGCTGTTCCTGGGCAATCGCCAGAACATCCGTAACACTGGTCGGCAAACCAGACAGCGGGTTCGGAATTTCAAGATTATCAGGCTTGTTCCCTACCAGACGCTCGTACTGCGCGCGGGTATTTGCAAGGTTTCCCTGAGCCGAAATCAGATCGGCCTTGGAACCGGCAAGACGGGCTTCGGCCTGTGAAACGTCGGTACGGGTCACTTCACCAACCGAAAACCGGTCACGCGTTGCTTCAAGCTGACGTTCCAGAACGCGAACGTTGTTCTGGTTCAATTCGACAACAGCTGTGTCACGCAGAACGTTAAAATAAGCAGTCGCCACCTGCAGCAGCACATTCTGTTCGGATGAACGAAGTGACGCACGAGCCGCCCGGATGCGTGATTCTGCGCGTTCGGTCTCCGCGATGGTACGGCCACCACGATAGAGCGGCTGAACAACTTCCGCACCGACGGTATATGGCGTCAGGCTATTATCCGTTTCTGTATCATCTACATCGGTATTATATTCCCGAAAGCCTGCTTCGCCCGACAGCGAAACGTTCGGCCGCCAGTTTGACAGCGCCTGCGAGACTTCTTCATCCGTCGCACGGAGCGCCGCACGACCGGATTCCAGCGTCGGGTTGCTCTGATATGCCTTGATCAAAGCTTCTTCAAGGCTCTCTGCAGAAGCCCCATTGGCAGCGATGCCGCCGGTGGCCAGAATACTGCAGGTCAGCAAGAACCGTTTTAACATTTATCTACCCTTGTAAGATCCTACACCAAGTCCCGACCCCGGCGCAGTTTCGCATATGGTAACGACGGAACGAAAATTTTCCAAGAAAAGAGGCAGTTGTTTGAGAAAAAATAAAATTGCCGTCTTTTCCCACCGTCAAATCATCAATCGTAACGTGTCATATCCGGGTCAATTTCCAACGCCCAGACATCTATACCGCCCGCAACATTAAAAACATCTTTAAATCCGCGATCCTCAAGCAGCATCGCGGCATGGCGACTGCGAACACCATGATGGCAAAGAAGTGCTACCGGCTTTTCCGGGTCAAGTTCCCCTGCCCGGTCAGCCAGTTTGCCAAGAGGAATATGGATCGCGCCCGTAATTGCGCAAATCTCTAATTCCCAATCTTCGCGGACATCGACCAGTAATAGCGGATTGGTTCCGTCAAGGCTCGCTGCTAGCTCACTGCATCGGATATCGCACACCATTTTCCTGCCTTGGTTTCCTGAAAGGTTGTTCGGCTGGTTTAGATAAAATTTTGCCCGGAGATATTCCCGGGCAAAACAAAGTCATATCAGAATACGAAGCTTTCCACCGGCTCGAACCCGGGAAGATAGGGAATGTTCGCATCGAACAGATCACGATGCCCGACAACACCATTTTCACGTTCATAAAGACGTGCGACGCCAACCTTGCCCGGTGCGCGGACCACAACCAGCAAACGACCACCTTCGGACAACTGACCAAGAATATTGGCCGGAACCTCGGCAACCGCACCGTCAAAGACAATAACGTTATAAGGTGACTGCTTGGCATAACCTTTGGCCAGATCGCCTTCGACCACGATGACGTTGTCATAGCTGTGAGCCTGGAAGGTCTTTTCGGAAATCGATGCCATTTCCTTGTCGCTTTCAACCGCAACCACGGTTTCGGCAACACGTGACAGAACCGCCCCCGTGTAGCCATATCCCGCACCAATCACCAGAGCGACATCGCTCCGTAAGATTTCAGCAGACTGCATCAGGCGCGCAATTACCATCGGCTCCATCGCATACCGGCCATTTCCGACAGGAATATCTTCATCGACGTAGGCAATGCCACGTTTGCCTTCCGGCAGGAACAGTTCGCGTGGAACCTCCTCCATCGCAGCGATGACCAAGGGATCGGTGACCTTGTTGGTCCGAACCTGATTTTCCACCATGTTACGGCGCGCGATTTGGTAATCCATGTTTATCTGACCTGAAAATTCTCGCGAGAAAAAGCCTGCAACCGGTCTTTGTCCCCAAAACCACGTCACAGATGTTGCCCTGTTTATAGTCAGCACATGGGCAACTGACAACAACGGATCAAGAAGATCGGAGCAATTATTCGCTAAAACATGTTGAAAACATATCCAGAATGGATTTACCCGGGCGCAAATTGTTTGTTGGCGATCCCCCGGTCTGCATTCTGTTCAAAAATGTAAAATTGGGTGCTTGACGGCCTGTATTCGATAGGGCTATACACCGGCCAGCCAACGCTAAGGCGCGATGGCGGAGTGGTTACGCAGAGGACTGCAAATCCTTGCACGCCGGTTCGATTCCGGCTCGCGCCTCCACTAATCCGGCATAGCTCAGTTGGTAGAGCAAATGACTGTTAATCATTGGGTCGCAGGTTCGAGTCCTGCTGCCGGAGCCACAAACCCCTGGAACTCTGTTCCGGGGGTTTTTGCTTTTGTGCCCTGCCCCGCAAATTGCTACCAATGACACAACCAGTCGCAATGAATTTCCGGAAGGACCGATAGATGTCATCTCCTGTCTTACGCCGCCAAATGGCCAAGGATCTGAGTTTCTCGCAACTGGCGTGGGGTGCATGGCGTCTGCGCAACAGCGCGGATATCAGGAATACCGGAGATATTCTGGAACTGATCCACGCCTGCCTTGATGCTGGAATTACGACATTTGACCATGCCGATGTTTATGGTGGTTACGGATGCGAGGTCTATTTCGGCGAGGCATTGGCAAAAGCGCCGGAATTGCGCCGCAAAATGGAAATTATCACCAAATGTGGCGTGGCATTGGTCAAGGATACGCGGCCAGATCACCGGATCAATCACTACAACACGACCAAGGCCCATATCCTGCAATCGGTTGAAAATTCACTGCGCAATCTGGCAACCAATCATATCGACATGCTTTTGATCCACCGCCCCGGTCCCCTGATGATCGCAGACGAGATTGCCGAAGCCTTCAACGAACTTCGCAGGGCGGGAAAAGTACGCCATTTCGGTGTTTCAAACTTCACTCCGTCACAATTCAATCTTTTGCAAAGCCGCCTTGATGTGCCGCTTGCCACCAATCAGGTCGAATGTTCGGTGCTAGAACTTGCTGCGATCTTTGATGGCACATTCGATCAGATGCAACAAAACCGCATTCACCCGATGATCTGGTCGCCACTGGGCGGCGCACGCCTGTTTAACACCGAAAACGACGTGGCAGCCAAACGTCTGCGCCCCGTTCTTGAAAGAATGCGCGACAAATACGCCCTGCCCGGCATTGCCGAAGTAGCGATAGCCTGGTTGCTTCATCTGCCCTGTCAGCCGGTGCCAGTACTTGGCACCATGAAAGCCCATCGCATTACATGCGCGACACAGTCATGCAACGTTCAGCTTGACCGTCAGGACTGGTTTGAAATTCTGGTCGCCGCACAAGGTCATCCGGTCCCGTAAGCATTTAAAGGCACAGGAAACCGGTATTCAATAAACCGGAAAGCGATGGATATCCCGGTACAGTTAAAAAAGACAAATTTCAGGTCATTTTTTCACAAAAAGGTCTTGCGGGAACAAAGCCGTTTTATTATACCCCTGCCACGCGCTTCGAACGGAGCGTCAACCCTGATCCGGCATAGCTCAGTTGGTAGAGCAAATGACTGTTAATCATTGGGTCGCAGGTTCAAGTCCTGCTGCCGGAGCCAATTAAAAAGGGACCGAACAACTTGTTCGGTCCCTTTTTCTTTTGATATTGTTACACCTGCCCCAGAAATCGGACTGATCAACCATGAAAACAGCCAAAATCGAATTGAAACAGGTGAAGCTTGGCACGCTTGCCGGTGCAACGGATGGCTGGATGATCATCGGTGAAGATGACGTCATACATGGCCTTGTGCACCGGATCGATGGTGATCTGTATACGATTTCATCTACGACAGATGAACGTATTCAGGCATTTGGCTGGTGCCCGATGTTTGACAGTCTCGCCCATGTTCAAAACGATCTTGAAATTGCGCTGGCGATGCAAAGTGCCCACGAAGTCGAGGAATGGATAGAACAGTCCAATCGTTTTGATGACGAAGGCAACCACGGGCATCTTCACTAACGATTATGGCCGCACCGGACGCCCGACAACCCGAACCTTGCCGCTGGAACCACCACCACAGAAAAAGCGCGCAACACCGTCACTTTCCAAGCCAGAAACGCCAATGCCGGACGGCATTGTCAATCGATCCAGAACCATGCCGGTTTGCGGATTGATCCGACGAACATCACTTTCATCACCTTCCCATGTTCCGTGCCAAAGCTCGTTATCGATCCAGGTAACACCGGTGACAAAACGATCTGATTCAATCGTGCGTAGGACTTCGCCCGTTTGTGGATCGACCTGATGGATTTTCCGGTTGCGATGCTGCCCTACCCAAAGACTGCCTTCTGCCCAGGCCATGCCGGAATTGCCACCTTCGGGTGCCGGAATGGAATCCAGAACATGGCCGCTTTCCGGATCGATTTTGTAAATGCAATCCTCGGCGATCTGGAAAATGTGACTACCGTTAAAGGCCGTACCAGCATCGGCAGCGGCTTCAATCATGCGTATCGGGGTTCCGTTGTCGGGATCAATTGCATGGATCGTTTCACCAGCAGCAATCCACACATGGCGTCCATCATATGTTACCCCATGCACCTTATCGATACCCGGGAAAGGCCCATATTCGGCAAGAATCTCAGCTTTTCGATCAGTCATTTTCAAGCCCTTTCTATGATTGTGTTTCGCTTACGCAAGACACAGCCTAGTCAACGGGAAGTCGGCCAGGGAGTAACAATGTTGTCGTGAAACCGGGCGGTGGTGGTGACGTCCATCGCCGTGCACGTCCGCGGCCAATTGCACGAACTTTGCCAGCACGCGCCAATTCTTCAAGCGCCCTTTGCACGGTCCGTGCACTGGTATCAAGCACGATCGCCAATGCCGAACTCGACCATGCTTCGCCATCAGCCAAAAGCGCAAGAATGTTCGCGTTATTATCCTCCATCGGAGGAAGCAGAACCATTACCGACTGATCTTTTCCGACAGATTTAGGCTTCAGGATGAAGCCGGAATCGGTTGCCGTAATATTTGCGAAAACCCGGATCAATTTCCGCAACCGTCCGATTTCGACCCGCAATCGGGCACGATGCGTTTCATCGACATAACGGGCACCAAATACCCCGGATAAAAGAGAATCTCTGGGGGCATCTTTGGGCCAGCTTTCGCCAAGAATACGTAGAAGGTTGAAAAGCACCGGCCGGGTTGAAAGCGAAATTGCTACCCGCCCCTGACGAACGCCATACCGGCACGCATCAATAACAAGCATGTCCGATGCCATCAGGTCTTCGACTTCCTGCAGGATGACAAGCCGCTCCTCGCCCTTTGCAATAAGCCGCGCTGCCGGTGCATTCAAAGTTACATATGCTTTTTCGATTTCCGCGATCAGGACCGGCAGTTTTGCCGTCTGCGCCAAATGATTTGCCCGTTCAAGGGCCGCGCGGGCCACCCCCGCCTGAAGACGCCGCACAGCAATCCCAAAAAGGATCATTTCATGAGAAATCTGCAAAATCGGCGGCAAAATGTCCGGATTGATTTCGCTAAGCATTTGTTCGGCCTGTTCAAACTGTCCTGTCAGTAAAACATGCCTGATTTCAAGCTGCCTTGCATGCGCGGCATTCACATGATCACCACGCTGTTCAAGTATCCGGCGGGCGCTATCAAGGGCCTTTTCGGCCCATCCCAGATCACGAGACACCAGTGCAATTTCAGCTTCGGCAACAACGCAACGCGCACGTACCAAAGGTTCCGATGCACCAAAACCGCGTGCGGCCCGTTTAAGAAGCGCCCTGGCACGATCGAAATCCTCCAACTGGGCCAAGGCAATACCGCGCAGTGCCAGTGCCGGCGGATCATCCCGCAGACCGACGCATTTTAACGCGCCAAGCGGATCACCGGCTGACAAGGCTCGTGCGGCAGCTGTGATCAGGGAATCCATTATGGCCATTCAGGCATCCCAAATTGCGTCACGTTTGTTACTCCCCGGTTGAACGTCCCTTCGCCTAACCTTTGCCTATCGTCACCCGAAAGATAGGAAAACAGCAATGACGAATGCCAAAATGATTTCCAAACCTAACACGGAAAACCCGCGTATCGTCAGCCGCAATGAATGGCTTTCCGAACGCAAGGCACTTCTCGCCCGCGAGAAGGAACTAACCCGTCTTGGCGACGAGATCGCTGAAGCACGCCGTGAACTGCCATATGTCCGTATCGATAAAAACTACGTGTTCGATACGATTGATGGAAAAGGTTCTCTTGCTGATCTGTTTGACGGTCGCAGCCAGCTACTTGTCCAGCATTTCATGTTCGGACCCGATTGGGAGCAAGGCTGCCCGAGCTGTTCGTTCATGGCGGATCATATGGACGGTATAACGGTCCATATGGCGCAGCGCGATGTCACTTTCACCGCCGTTTCACGTGCGCCGCTTGCAAATATTGAACGGTTTCGCGCACGCATGGGCTGGAAATTCAGCTGGGTTTCCTCGCATGAAAGTGACTTCAACTATGATTTCAATGTCAGCTTCACCCCCGAAGAAACAGCCAAAGGTGAAATTCACTACAACTACAGCAAATGGCCACATGCCTTCGAAGAATGGCCGGGGCTGAGTGCCTTCATCAAAAACGACTGCGGCGAGGTTTTTCATACCTATTCGACCTATGGCCGCGGGGTCGACGCCATGATGGGCACATACAGATTGCTTGATCTTATGCCCAAGGGGCGGGACGAAAAAGATGTCCCGAACAAAATGGAATGGGTGCGGCACCATGACCTGTATGAAATGGCAGCAATGAAAACCGAAACTGAAACCGGTTCGGTCGAAGGCCTGTTTGACAGCGTCAAGAAAACCGCATGCCACTAGGCCCATCAGGCAAGAGATACAAAATGGGCAAAGAGCATCGCCAAGGCAGATATATTGGCGGCATGGCTTCGAAGGATGGTGGATATACCGCCATCCTCCGGATAGCTCGGTTGCTTCCATTTGCCGCATCCCCGGCCTTTGCGCTCATGGCGCTTGTCACCGGCATACCTAATGCCGGCAGGACGGATATAATTTGCCTGACAACGGACGATACATCGTACTTTAACGACATGGTTGTGATGTATCTGCTCATGAGCTTTTTTCACCTGCCACCGTGGCTGAAGGCCCTATCCGGTGGCACACAGCATCGGTCGGGAAACACAAGATCGTTTCGATAGGAACAGGATGTGACACTCCTGTAAAATCTTCGGGTCATCAGTGCTTTATTGACTCATAACAAATCAATATACTTGTCACCGTAATACGATCTCGCACGTGCACACATGCCATCCGCCGGGTGGTTTGATGCCAAACCAATTTTATCCGGGCCGCGGTCCCGTCAACAGGACGCGCAGCCAAAAGGCAAAGCGGGAATTCGGTGATGAGTACCATTAATCTCGACCATCTTTTCAAACCCAAGTCCGTCGCAGTCATTGGCGCATCGAACCGGCCCCATTCCGTGGGGCAGGTTATCATGCGCAATCTGCTCGCAGGCGGGTTTGACGGCCCGATCATGCCGGTCAATCCGCGCAGCCAGTCGATTGTCGGTGTCCTGGCCTACCCTGATGTTGAAAGCCTTCCGGTCGTTCCCGAACTTGCCGTGATCTGCGTCCCACCCAAAGCAGTTATTCCGACCATGGAATGTCTCTCTACCAAGGGATGTATGGCAGCCATTGTCCTGACGGCAGGCCTTGGCGCCGAGCAGTATGACGAAACCCGCAGCATCAAACAGGCAATGCTTGACATTGCCGCGCGTAACAAGATGCGATTGCTTGGCCCGAACTGTCTTGGACTGATGGTGCCGGGTATCGGGCTTAACGCCAGTTTCAGCCATCAAAGCATCGGCAGTGGCAAAATCGCGTTTGTGTCGCAGTCCGGGGCACTTTGTACCGCAGTTCTCGACTGGGCGGCAGCACGCGGCATCGGTTTTTCGCACTTCATATCGCTTGGTGAATGCGACGATGTCGATTTCGGTGATGTGATCGATTATCTGGGTTCCGATCCCAACACGCGCGCTATCATGCTGTATATCGAATCCATTCAGGAACGTCGCGGCTTTATTTCCGCCGCCCGCGCCGCATCGCGCAACAAACCGATCCTGTGTATCAAGTCGGGCCGCTTTGCCGAAGGTGCCGCCGCTGCTGCTTCACATACCGGCGCGCTGGCGGGTGCCGATGACGTGTTTGATGCAGCTATCAAACGTGCCGGTGTTCTGCGCGTTTATACGGTCACGGAAATGTTTTCGGCCGCCGAAACACTTTCTCGCATGCGTCCATTCCGGGGCGATAAGCTTGGCATTATTACCAATGGGGGTGGCATTGGCGTTCTGGCAGTTGATGCCCTGATTGAACGGCATGGCCAACTGGCCAAGCTCGAAGACAGCACCATTGATGCGCTTAGCAGTGTTTTGCCGTCAACCTGGTCACATGCGAACCCCGTCGATATTATCGGGGATGCGCCGGGCGAAAGATATGCAAAGTCGATTGATGCGGTTCTGAAAGATCCCAATATCGACAGCCTTCTTGTCATGCATGCACCGACGGCCATCACCGATCCGGTTGAAGTTGCCCAAGGCGTGATTAATGCCATCAAGGACAGCCGCAAGAACATCCTGACAAATTGGGTTGGCGAGGCAACGGTCGCCAAGGCCCGTAACCTGTTTTATGCCGCCGGGATTCCGACCTATCGCACACCAGAAAACGCGGTCGCGGCCTTCCAGCATATGGTAAACTACCGCAAATTGCAGGAAGTCCTGATGGAAACGCCCCCGTCAGTACCACAGGACTTTACGCCGGAAACGGACAAGGCACGCCAGATCATCCATACGGCCATCCATTCGGGTCGCGATATGCTGACCGAGCCGGAAGCAAAGGCGGTTCTGGAATGCTATGGCATCAATACGGTCAAAACCGTAGCCGCAAATCAGTTGATGACGCCGTCGAAACGGCGGATGCTATCGGCTATCCGGTTGCACTTAAAATCCTGTCGGATGATATCAGCCACAAATCTGACGTTGGCGGTGTGGTTCTGAATATCGACAGTGACGAGGAACTGCGCGCTGCCGGCAACAAGATGCTGCGGACCGTCAAACAGAAATTCCCGAACGCCCGGGTGCGTGGCTTTACCGTTCAGGAAATGATCAAGCGTGCAGGTGCGCGTGAATTGATCGTTGGCATGACCACCGATCCGATTTTTGGCCCGGTGATCCTGTTTGGTCATGGCGGGGTCGAGGTCGAAGTGGTCCGAGACCGGGCCATGGCCTTGCCGCCATTGAACATGAAGCTGGCACGCGAACTTGTTGAAGGTACGCGCATCTACAATCTGTTGCGCGGCTATCGCGATGTACCGCCGGTCAACCTCGAACAGCTTTACGTCACGCTGGTGCGGTTGTCGCAGTTGGTCGTGCATCTTGGCGAAGTCCTTGAACTCGACATGAACCCGCTTCTGATTGATCAGACCGGCGTGATTGCGCTGGATGCCCGCATCAAGGTAACCCCGAAAGTGGTTAGCGATGACCAGCGTCTGGCGATCCATCCCTATCCGCGTCATCTGAAACAGGAACTGATCCTGGATGACGGAACGAAATATCTGCTGCGCCCAATCAAACCCGAGGACGAACCGAAGCACTATGAATTCATGTCGAAACTGACACCCGAAGATATCCATTTCCGGTTCTTTGGATCCGTTCGTGAACTGCCGCATTCGGAAATGGCCCGCCAGACACAGCTTGATTACGACCGAGACATGGCCTTCCTTGCCATCGTGCCAAATGGTCCGGAAGAAGGCGAAATCCACGGTATTGTTCAGGTCGTGATCGATCCCAATAATGAACATGCCGAATATGCGATTATGGTGCGCTCGGACATCAAGGGTCGTGGCCTTGGCCGTGTGCTGATGGAAAAGATGATCGAATATTGCCGCCAGAAAGGAACAGAGACCTTTATCGGGCAGGTTTTACCAGATAACCGCCGGATGCTGACGCTTTGTGAAAAACTGGGATTCTCGCGCAAATATCTTGCCGACGAGGAAGTATTCGAGGTCACCCTGCCCTTGCAACGCGACGTTGCCTGATTTCGGCTTGATCCATCATGAAAAAGCCCGGTCATATTGGCCGGGCTTTTGTCTAATTGGATAGTGTCAGCAAGTCATGCGGTTTCAGGCACCGGTTTGGCTTTGATATTTGCCAATGCCTTTTCCGGGTCGATACCCTTTTCGCGCAACGCATCGGCAGCCTCGCTTTCAATTTTACGAAGTTCGCCCAAGGTTGTCTGAACGTCTTCAAGCTGCTGTTCCAGCTCGGAAATGCGACGACGTCCAACCAGCATCAGATGCGCCAGCTGATCGGCACCCGACCGTTCGGCGTCGTACAGATCAATATATTCCTTGATATCTTCAAGCGAGAAACCAAGACGCTTGCCACGCAGCACCAGCATAAGGCGCGCACGATCCCGGTAATTGTATACGCGCGTGGCACCCGCCCGCTGTGGCGACAGCAGGCTTTTGGTTTCATAAAACCGGATGGCACGTGGCGTGATGTCGAACTCTTCGGCAAGCTCGGTAATGCTGTACAGCTTATCGTTCATGTTTTTTCTTATTGAATGAATGCAATAACGCAGCATCGCAACAACGGGACTTACAAGTCAATATATTTACGCTTACGTCACCTCGCTGCAAGCCATACCCAATATTACGACAACGTCGCCAGATCACCTAATCCACTGCGTTTTAATTGTTTTCGTCGATCCTGGCTCGGACATATGCCAAATCAACCGGCACGTAGTCCGGCCCGGCAACCAGCCTTTTGCCAGTTAATGCCCCTGGCCAGCTTTTGGGATCGGATTTCCAGACAGTGCCGTCTGGCATTTGAACTTCAAGTGCATCGTCATATCCTTCGGCATGGCCTGAAACCAGTTCCAGATCACCGCAAATGCCCGCCTTGAATATCGGCCCGAAAGCCGGGCGCGGATTATAAAGCACGCCGGGCCAAGCATCGAATATCGCCGGATAGGTCGCATGATTGCATAAATCACCGGAAAACATCACGCTGCGATCTTCTCCAAGATCAAGTTCATAGGTCGGACCAAACAATGTCTGATCGATTGACATCAGATTGATCGGCAATGTCGCCGGATCGGCATAACCTATGGCATTGCGACGGTTCTGCCACATTCTGGTCGCGCCCTTTTTGACGTACTTCTGGCGTAGGAAGAAGCTGTTGTGGAAGCATTCAAATGGCAGGTTTGGCTGCGCATGGCTTGCTTTGCCGAATTTGAAAACGGCACCACCATTATTTTCGTCACCTTTCGGCCCCGGGCGGCTGTCGAACCAGCCACGGTTGCCAAAATAATACCAATACCCGCCAGCCAGATTATCCTGCGAAAACAGTTTGTGGCAGTTATAGAACTGGTTATAGGCCACCCACCAGCCAACAGCAGTTGCTTCGGGTTCGACCGGGTTATCGCGCACAAAACTGAACCGGTTATCGATTATCCTGACATTGCGATTAAAACTGCCGATAGGCTTTTGCATATTGGCCGCAGATACATCCATTCGAATGGCGTTATAGCAATGTCGAATATCATTCCCACGGATCAGAACATCGCCCGCAATGTCATCCGCACCAAAGAATGCACCGTTCAGATATCTATATGGGGCTTCCTTGCCCGGCGTGATTTCACCATCATGGATCATCGCCCAGTCAAGGTAACGCCAGATCACGTCATCCTGAATCCAGTCGCAATTTTCGATGGTGATGCGTGATGCATGCTCGCCCGTTGCATAAAAGGCATATGTTCCACCACGGATTTGCATGTTTTTGAATGTCAGATCGTTGCTGTCGCGGATATAAACGGCACTTGGCCATGCGCGTTCGATACGGATATTATCAAGGCGGATATGGCGCTTTCCGATGATGCGAAACGCCGCATATCTGGCACATCCGGGATCGGTTGCCGAAACTTCCGGATCGGGCGGACGACGACCGTCCAGTATCGCACCATATTCACCGCGAATGATGATTGGCTGATCTTCAAGCCCGCTGATCGGAATATCGACAGGTTCCGGCAGGAAATAGTTTCCCGGCATCAAACGGATCAGATCACCAGGCGCACAATTGGCAACCGCATTATGAAGTGTCGCGGTTTCCCGCCAGGCAGAATCCACCCAATGACGTCCACCATCCGGCGTGACATAAACCATCCTGAGCATTCCGTATTCCCCTTGTTTACCCCGAATTCCCCGATAAGTTTTTTATTACCGGGCTTGTGTTTTTTGGCCGCCACGCCATATCTGGCGCTGTTTCAGCGCGTTCCGGACCATTATGCCGCAACCAGTCAGCCAAGCCGCACAGGCAACAGATCATTCTGATCGCAGTCAGTCCCTACCGGGGCTGTTGCGCCATGCTGCATTTTGCCTGATCGCTTGCGCGCTTGTTCTGTTTGGTGGCGGGACTTCAATCACTGCCAAGCCGCTTTCCGACGGGTCGACTTTCCCCTATCCGTTTAACACCGTCAATCACGATAGCGGTCCGTCGCAAGCAGTCCTTCCGATGGCACCGGATCGTGCCATCGCAGGCAACCGCCAGACCCCGGACGATGTACCGTCCCATCAGCCAACCTTCCCCGATGATGCCGCAGTTGTGCCGTCGGTCACACCGCATGCCGCCGCGCAATGGGCGACCCTCATCTTTGTGGCGGGTACGATCACGACACATAGCGCAGAAATTCTTCCCGTTTCTCCGCGTGCTCCGCCCTTCCGGGCCTGATTTTCATTGTTTAAAACCGCGGCTAGATCAGCGCCGTGTTTCCAGAAATATCAGGTGACAGCACCGCCGGACATCAAACTGGTCCGGCTCGATTGCTGTGCGGAGTTCATTCTTCATGCGTACATCAAGATGGCGTGTAGTTGTCTATGCCCTTGTCCTTCTGACAGGATTTCTGACAGCCCTGCCTAACCTTTTCAATCCGGCCCAGCTTGCCAACTGGCCAGCCTTTTTACCCACCCGACAGGTTGCCCTTGGGCTTGACCTCAAAGGCGGATCGCACCTTGTTCTGGAAATCGATACCGCAGCAATGATTGCCGAACGGCTTGAAATCGCGCGTGACGATGTGACAACGGCCCTCCGCAAGGCCCATATTGCGACTGATAACATTCAGATCAGCAAAGATCAGGTGATTGTAACCCTGCCGGACGCCAAGGATCACGACGCTGCCCTTGATGCCCTAAAAGACCTTACCAATGCGCAAGTTGATACACCGCGACACGGATCGACAGCGGAATTTGTCATTACAACACCGCGCGATAACAGCATTTATATAGCACTTAGCGAACAAGGCATTCGCAATCGGGTTGACGCCAGCGCCCAGCAAAGCCTAGAGATCATTCGAAGCCGGATCGATCAGATCGGTGTGTCCGAGCCCACCATCCAACGGATTGGCAGTGATCGCGTCCTGGTGCAGTTACCGGGCATTCAGGACCCGTCTCAGGTCAGAAAACTTCTGGGAAGCACGGCAAAGCTTGGCTTCCATATGTTGGCCGACCGTAACGGAACAGACAGGCGCGACAGTAGTATCCTTACAGTGAAAGACAAGGACGGCCAAAGCTATCACCTGCATCGTACTCCGGCCCTTTCGGGCGATCATCTTACAGATGCACATGCCGGTTTTGATCCGCAAAGCCATCAGCCGGTTGTCAATTTCCGGTTTGATACGGCCGGTGCGGCAAAGTTCGCCGATATCACACGTGCCAATGTCGGAAAACCCTTTGCCATTGTTCTTGATAACGAAGTCCTGAGTGCTCCGGTTATCCGGGAGGTAATAACCGGTGGCTCAGGCCAGATCAGCGGCAGCTTTACGGTCGGCGAAACGACGACACTGTCAGCCCTATTGCGTGCGGGCTCCCTTCCCGCCCCAATGACCGTAATCGAAGAACGAACTGTGGGCCCTGACCTTGGAGCGGATGCAATCGAAATGGGTCTTTATACCGGCTTGATCGGGTTGGCTCTGGTAACCGGATTGATGTTTTTCCTTTATGGCCGCTGGGGTCTTATTGCCAATCTGGCATTGGGCCTGAACGTTATGCTGACATTCGGTGCCCTTGGTCTTATGGGGGCGACACTTACCCTTCCTGGTATTGCCGGGATTGTTCTGGGGATAGGGCTAGCCGTGGATGCCAACGTTCTGATCAACGAACGTATCCGTGAGGAGACCAAACGAGGGCTTTCGGCCTTCATGGCGCTCGATTCCGGGTTTAAGCGTGCCTATGCCACGATTGTGGATTCAAACATCACAACCCTTATCGCCACTGCTCTTCTGTTTGAGTTCGGATCAGGCCCGGTGCGCGGCTTTGCCATCACGATGGGTCTCGGCATTCTGATTTCCATGTTTACCGCGGTTGCCGTTGTTCGGGTCATCATGACCGAAATCGTCTGGCGCACACGGATGAAAAAGCTCGTTATTGAACCGCTTTGGCGTTTCATGCCCGAAAAAACCAGCATTTCCTTCATGCGGGCACGTTTTCTTGGCATCGGTATGTCGCTTTTGCTGTCAGCCATTTCAATCGGGTTGTTCTTCAAACCCGGTCTCGATTACGGCGTTGATTTCAAGGGCGGTATTCAGATCGAAGTTGCAGGAGGCAACCTGGATGACGGCAGTAGTCCCCTTGACCTTGGAACCTTGCGACAGGGACTTTCAACATTGGGGCTTGGCGATGTCAGCCTTCAGGATATCGGCAAGGATGACCATATCCTGATCCGGGTTGAACGTCAGCCGGGCGGCGAACAGGCACAAACCGCAGTTGTCGAAACCGTCAAGAAAGCAGTTCAATCCATTGATCCGGCAGCGGATTTTAAACGCACCGAAGTCGTTGGCCCCAAAGTCAGCGGTGAACTCGCTCAGTCCGGTGTCAGTGCCGTCATCTTCGCAAGCCTCGCAATGCTGGGCTATATCTGGTGGCGGTTCGAATGGCCGTTTGCCGTTGGCGCGATTGTTACATTGGTCCTTGATGTGACCAAAACAATCGGCTTTTTCGCGGTTATGGGACTCGACTTCAATCTGACCGCCATTGCCGCCCTGCTGACCCTGATCGGCTATTCGGTCAATGACAAGGTGGTGGTTTATGACCGGATGCGTGAAAACCTGCGACTTTATCGAAAGATGCCGATGCGTGAAATCATCGACATGTCGATCAATCAGTCACTTGCGCGCTGCCTATTCACATCGCTTACAACCCTGTTTGCGATGGTGCCTATGGCAATCTGGGGCGGGTCTGCCGTTGAAAGCTTTGCCGTTCCGATGGTGTTTGGTGTTGTGATCGCCACGACATCGTCGATCTATATCGCGGCACCAATCCTGCTGTTTCTTGACACATGGCGGCAGAAACAGCGCCAGAAGCATGTGGGATTGGCATCAGAAACCAATGACGAGCCAATGATCGAGGCATCTACCAGCCAACAATAGTCTCTGGCGATATCGAAACCGGCTTTCATTGCCGGTTTCGATACACCCCGAAAATCATACGTTTTTAAATATTTTATGAAATATTTCATTTCAATGGATTGACCCGACAAATCGGTCGCCATAGGCTACGGCATCATTTCAGCATCACAGGACAGAAAGATGTCGTTTCCTTTTCGGTTTATCACAACCATGGGTTTCTCATTTGGGTTTCTGATCAGTGCACAACATGATGCGCAAGCCCACTTCCAGAAGATGATCCCGTCAACCAATGTGGTGACACAGGAAACCGGGCGCGATGTTGACGTCGATCTGACCTTTACCCACCCAATGACCGATGGCCCGGCTATGGAAATGGCCCGCCCGGTTCAATTTGGCATCCAGACCAACGGCAATAAAACCGATCTTGGCGACAGTCTGGTGGCAAAGACGGTCGATGGCAAAGCAGCGTTTGACGCAACAATCAGCATTGATCGTCCGGGCGGATATGCGCTTTATGTCGAACCGGTTCCCTATTTCGAACCATCCGAGGGCAAATACATCATCCAGTACACCAAAACGATCATTGATGCGTTTGGTGCTGGTGAAGAATGGGACCAGATGGTCGGCTTCCCGGTGGAGATAGAGCCCCTGACCCGCCCCTATGGCATCTGGACCGGAAATGTGTTTAGCGGGATCGTCCGTCATAACGGCGAGCCGGTACCGTTTGCCGAGGTCGAGGTTGAATATGCCAATGATGGCAGCATCACGCTGCCGAACGACAGTTTTTCAACACAGGTCATCAAGGCCGATGGCAATGGTGTTTTCACCTATGCCATGCCACGTGATGGTTGGTGGGCGTTTGCCGCCCTGATCGAAGATGGCACGATGGCCGCCCCCGGATCGAATGATCAGGTTCCGGTCGAACGCGGCGGTGTCATCTGGGTCAAAACCGACGCGATGGAGTGATGCTCCCAACCAGACGCACAGCATCGTCATACTTATTTATAAAAAATATGAAACCTGCTTGACTTCGCGACAGCGAAATCGCTACGCTTTTCAGGCAGGTTTTATAGCCTATCTGCCTCACCGGAATAAAATCAATGCGCCGTTCCATCCGTTTGCAGGCCTGCCTGTAAGCTGATGGATTGCAAATGCGCTTTACAGGGATTTGACCATGCACATCGTCGACGGAGCCCTATCGAGTGAAGTCGTTGTCACTGGTGCGGTTCTGGCTGTTACCGGCATCAGCTACGGGCTTCGCAAAATCGATATTGATGCGATGCCCCGCGTGGCGATGATGAGTGCCGTCTTCTTCGTTGCCTCCCTGATCCATGTTCCCGTCGGGCCAAGCAGTGCGCATCTGATTGTAAATGGTTTGGCTGGCTTGATGCTGGGCTGGTCCGTTTTCCCGGCGATATTCATCGGACTGTTGTTGCAAGCAGTTTTCTTTGGTTTCGGCGGCATTACGGTTCTGGGTGTCAATACAGTCAATATAGCCCTGCCCGCCGTTTTGATGTGGTGGCTGGTTTCACCGTTTCTGGCACGTGCCGAAGGCAAATTGGTCCTGCTGGCGGGTTTTGTTGCCGGGTCCGGTGCTATTGCCCTTTCAAGCATGATGGTCGGCCTGTCACTTGCCGCCAGCGGACAGGGATTTGTTCCGACGGCAAAGCTTGTTGTCATGAGCCACATCCCGGTTATGGTGGTTGAAGGTATCCTCACCGCAGCAGCCGTTCATCTCGTCAAGAAAGTCCGTCCGGTCATGCTGGCCCCCGCCGGTTCGCTTCGAAGCGTTGCCTGATAGATGCCCCGATTTCCCTCATTATATGCAATTGCTGTTCTGATCGGCACGCTGTTCACATGCGTCAATGCACAAGCACACAGCCTGCACGTTTTTGCGATGGGAAACGGTGACGTCATTGACGGCTATGCCTATTTCGGGGGTGGCGCCCGGCCGCAAGATGCAGAAATCCAACTTCTCGATGATACAGGCCGCGTTGTCTTTGCTGGCAAGACAGATGATCAGGGCGAATTCAAACTTCGCGTCAGTCACCGGCAAGATTATGTCATCGAAGCTAATTCCGGTGATGGCCATATCGCCAGCTTCAAAATCAATGGTGATGAGCTTTCCGATCAATTGCCGTCAGGTAGCGGAGACATCAATATTGATGTCAGCCAGATTGACACGGCCTCATCCCTCCAAAGCAAAAAAACACCCCCCTCATCGACAACCATTGCCAGAGCCACTTCTGACGCGATAGTCACCCTTTCACGGGACGAGTTGGACAGCCTGATTGACGCTGCTGTATCCCGCCATGTCCGGCCCTTGCGCGAACAGCTGGTTGCCTATGAGGACAAGGTCCGATTTTCCGACCTTCTGGGTGGCATCGGTGTCATCGTCGGAATATTCGGGGCCTTTGCTTGGTTTCAGGCCGTAAAATCACGCCCCCGTCAGCAGAATAAAAAACCATGATCGGGGCGACAAATGTCCTTATACCGTCACGATCCAGTTCGATTCTGTCGCGAATTGATCCACGATTTCGTTTACTGGCGGCTCTCGCGCTGATTGTAACTGCGGTCAGTTTTTCAAGCTGGCAACCATTGGCAATGCTGGTTCTGATCGCTGCTATCATTACCGGCTTTGCCAAACCGGACTGGCCCAGAACGCTTAAAATGGTTTTGGCCATGGATGGCTTTATCCTTGTGATGCTGATCATGCTGCCCTTTACCGTTCCCGGTCAGGTGATTTTCACCTTTTGGGATTTTGACGCCAGTTATCAGGGATTGTTTCAGGCCATCCTGATCGCGCTTAAGGCAAATGCGGCGATCCTTATTCTGATTGCACTGGTGGGCGGAATGGATGCAATCCTTCTGGGGCGGGGTTTGCAGGGAATTTACATTCCGGCAAAGCTGGTGACGCTTTTCATGTTTACCGTTCGCTATATCGATCTTTTGCGGCAGGAATATCTGCGCCTGCGTCTTGCCATGCGGGCACGCGCTTTTGTCGCGCACAACAATCGCCATAGCTGGCGCAGTTTTGGGTATTTGCTGGGGATGCTGCTGGTACGCGGCCATGATCGTTCGGAACGCATTCTTTGGGCGATGAAATGTCGTGCGTATCACGGTCATATGCATTTCGGCTCCTTGCCCCGGTTATGCCCGCAGGATTATCTGTTTGCGGCGGCGACCATTCTTTTCGCCATTGCACTGATCGGGCTGGAGGTCGCATGTCCGGCGATGATCTGATCACTGTCAAAAACCTGCATTTCACCTTTTCCTCCGGGCGCAAGGTATTGAATGGTGTCAACCTCTCCCTGCGCACCGGCGAAAGACTGGCACTGCTAGGCACCAATGGCGCTGGTAAAAGCAGCCTGTTGCATTGTTTGATGGGTTTGGTCCCGGTGGAGAACGGCGAGATCGCCATTCTTGAGTCAAGATGCGAAACAGAAGCCGAATTCCGCGCCGTCCGCGGCCGGGTCGGATTGCTGTTTCAGGATTCCGATGATCAGCTTTTCTGCCCGACTGTTCTTGAAGACGTGATGTTTGGCCCGCTCAACCTTGGTCAATCACGCGAAGATGCGCGAAAAATTGCTCTGCAAATGCTATCGGATCTGGGGCTGGACGGATTTGAAAATCGGATCACCTATCAGCTTTCCGGTGGTGAAAAGCGACTGGTGGCGCTTGCGACCGTGCTAGCGATGTCGCCCGAAATTCTGCTGCTTGACGAACCCACCAACGGGCTTGATGCCGATGTCGAAAAACGTCTGATCGAAATTCTGCGTTCCCTGCCGCAGGCAATGCTGATCATTTCACATGATCGGCTGTTTCTTGATCAGGTCGCGACGCGTTCAGTCCGCCTTCAGGACGGCGTCATATCCCAAGCCTGACTTGCTGGCGCCTACATGCTCGCCTATGCTGCGCCAACATCAAAAAACGGGAAGCCCTCATGAAACCTGAATCCATCCTCGTTTTCTGGTTCAAGGAACTAGAACCCAAACAATGGTTTGAAAAAGATATCACGCTTGATCGTCATATCACTGAACGCTTTGCCGATTTTCATGCTGCCGCGGCAGCCGGGGAGCTATATGGCTGGCGAAAAAACGCACATGGTCGACTGGCAGAAATCATCATTCTGGATCAGTTTTCACGCAATATCTATCGCGACAAACCCGATGCGTTTGCCTGCGACACGATGGCACTTGTTCTGGCCCAGGAGGCCGTTGCCCAAGGGTTTGACGCGAAATTGACCAAACCCGCCGAAAAATGCTTTCTCTATATGCCTTATATGCATTCGGAATCAGAAGCGATCCACGAAGTTGCACTAAAGCTGTTTGACCAGCCGGGCCTGGAAAACAACCACGACTATGAAATCAGGCACAAACAGATCATTGATCGTTTTGGGCGTTACCCCCATCGCAATGCAATCCTTGGCCGGGAATCCACTCCCGAAGAAACAGCATTCCTGAAGGAACCGAATTCTTCGTTCTGAACATCAAAAAGTGGATGGTGTTGACCATCCCCTTTTGTGTTTTGAGTTTCACCTGCAAGCTGTCACGGTTACCCGATCTTGCGATCGCGCTTCTCCCACCAGCCTTCGACCAGTGCCTCAGCCTCGTCCATGTAGTCGGCTTTACTGGCTAGGAACGCGCCCATTGCTGCACTGCCTTTGATGCGCGCAATCGCAGCACTGTCTTCGACCTCGCCGCGCCAGACGGCCAGAAAATGCTGCAAGGTCACCGGGCTGTTATCTTCGTCGTCCTTTTCGGTCCGCGACAGAAGAGCCGGCCAGCGAACATCGCTAAGCTCGCCATTATCAAGCATACGCAGATCAACATGCTTAAACGGTGTACGCTCCGCCTCGCCGCCACCGCCCTTGATTACACCAATACGCGGCAATTCCAGAAGCTTGCCGGTTTCCCGGTGGACATCAAGAAACGCCGGATGGAATACGCCGAGAAATGCTGCACGCGCCTGCAACGGGTTAAGGAGGCGCAGCAGAGTATTGACCGGGCTGCGCAGGCCGAGCAACGGCCGCAAACCAATCAATTCCTGAAGTTTCGGGTGAATATGGCGCAACGGCAAATAGGCAAAGCCCTTGGATGCGATATCGGAACGTGCTTCATCTGCAGACATTGCCAGCGGCAGCTTCAGGGCCTTGACTGCGGCCTCAGTCCCGACGCCGTTGGTCAGATGCGAATTATAGCCATGCATCAGAACTGGTATGCCATTGCGCGACAGCAACATCGCCGACAGCACGAACCACGGCAAGCCACGCGAACGCCCTGCTGCATAGGATGGCCAATCCAGCATTGGATGGCATTTTTCCGGAACCAGGCTTTCGTCATCAAGTTCAAGACGGGCAGCCTTGCGCACGGCTTCGATCATGCCAGCCAGTTCATCGGGCGTTTCCGCCCGATAACGCAGCATCAAAAGAAACGCGCCCAACTGGATCGGCTCAACCTCGTCACGCAGGATCATTGAAAAGGCGTCAAATGCCTCTTCACGCGTCAGGCTGCGTGAACGCCCCGGCCCACGGAAAAAGGTCCGCAGATATCCGGAAAACGGATGAGATTCCGGCAGATGATTGTCATCTTCAAGCTGCTCGAGATGATCGTCGGTCATACGATCGCACCTGTTCTGTTATCAGTCATGTTCGCGTGTAAAGACCCACTCGTTATCATTCGACTGGTCTTTTTGATAGCGATAACCCTCCACATCGAACGATTTAAGGTCTTCGGGCTTTTCCAGACGATTGTCGATCATGTAGCGCGCCATTGTGCCACGTGCACGTTTGGCCGAGAAGCCAATGACCTTGCCAACACCGGCTTTGACTTCCTTGAAGACCGGCGTGATCACCGGACCGTCAAGTACATCCTTTTTCACCGACTTGAAATATTCATGCGACGCGAGATTGATCAGACTGCGGTTTTTGTGATCAGCGGTAATCGAATTGACCTGTTTGGCAATCTTGTCACCCCAGAATGCATAAAGATCCTTGCCGCGCGGGTTCGAAAGCCGCGTTCCCATTTCAAGACGGTAGGGCTGCATCAAATCACGCGGCTTTAAAAGCCCGTAAAGGCCCGAAAGCATCCGGAAATGGTTTTCGGCCCAGTCGATGTCTTTTTGATTCATCGTATCGGCATCAAGCCCGATATAGGTGTCGCCGCGGAACGCGTAAATTGCCGGTTTGGCGTTTGTGCGATCAAAAGGACGTGAAAAATGCGCAAACCGCTGATAGTTCAGATCAGCCAGATTTTCGCTGATGCCCATCAGCTTCATCAGGTCGCTGCGACTTTTTTTACGTGCAACTTCAACAAGTTCTTCGGTGTCGTCGAGAAATTGAGGTTCTGAAACGACCATTTCAGGTGCATCGGTTTCGAAATCAAGTTTCTTTGCCGGAGAAACAACAGCAAGCATTAAAACGCCTCTTCTCTTTCATCTCTGATCATTTTGTCGTAACAAGCCACAAGGCATGGAGAAAGTCTAGGGCCCAAGCCCATGTACACGTGAATATACGCCTGCACATCGGTTTGGACCCTTTGCCTTCTCCATAAACTTCTAATCTTGCAGAAAATCCGCGGTGTGCAAGCCGCCCGCGGAAGAAAGGACGAGTTATGAGTGAACAAGTTCGCGCATCGCACATTCTTCTGATGTATGCCGGTTCGGCACGTTCCAGTGCAACCCGCACCAAGGAAGAAGCGCTTACCGAAATCAACGCACTCAAAGACCAGATTGCCAATGGTGCCGACTTCGCTGAAGTCGCCAAAACAAACTCTGACTGCCCGTCTGGTCAGCAGGGCGGCGATCTTGGCTTCTTTGGCCGCGGCATGATGGTTCCGGAATTTGATGCGGCTGCCTTCAACATGGAAGTCGGCACCACGTCCGACGTGGTTGAAACCGATTTTGGTTACCATCTGCTGCAGCGTACTGCCTGATTAGCGTTCGCTGGAAAAATAAAGGGCCTGCAGTTCTTTGCGGGCCCTTTTTGATTTTGTACTTACGAACTTTGGTCCATCAGAAATCAACCAACGGCGCATCAAGTTCATATTCTCCCTTGTGATCCTCCACCTCAAGCACCCAGACATCGCGATCAAATTTCACCTGCTTGCGCCAGTATTCGTCACAGGCAAATTCCGTTTCGCGCCCGCCATCCGGTCCGCCAGCCACCTGCATCCAGCCCATATCGCCATCAAGTGTCGTGACACGCGAATAGACGTAGCATCCGGCCGCAAAACGATTGAGCTTCAGCAGAACCGCACCGGCATCTTCATTGCCCTTGTGCGCGACCATCGCCGTGATCAACTTTGATTGACAGATGGCAATCTGCCCGCGCACCCAGATACCAGCCTTAAGTCGCGGCTGCATTACTGACCACTCCGGTTTGCGGTCACATTTTCCGGCATTTGCAGGATCAGGTTGGCATTGGGACAGATACTTTCCCAAATGTCCCATTCCGATGGCTTCGCCGCCCCGAAATAATCGCCCTTTTTACCCAGCATATCGAAAATGATCTGGAAATGCAGATGCGGGATCCAGTCACCATTGATCGGGAAATCACCAAAGGTGCACAGCAGATGGTCTTTTTCGACCGGCTGGCCGACATACAATCCGTCAAGTGATTCACGGCTGAGGTGACCATACAACGTGTAAAAAGTCACACCCGGTTCCGGATTGTGTTCAAGGATGATGGTCGGTCCGTAATCAAGGTGAAGATTGTTGTCATTAAAGCTGTGCACGACGCCATCAAGCGGGACATAGACAGGCGTTCCCGCCGGGGCGAACAGATCAATCCCCAGATGCTGGCTTCGGGCCTCGCCATCATTTTTGAACTGCTCCGATTGATAGCATATCCGGTCTTCGCGATAACGCCCGATACCGACCGGCGCATTGGCATCGGCCATCTGCCGCCACATGATTTCGGTCTGCCGGGCCGGATCGCTGGTGCCGCCAATCACGACATCCCCGTTACGTGAAAAGTCATAGACGATTTTCGGACAGCTTTTCAGATCGCAATCCATGATCGCGGCAAAATCGGCCTGATGGTCAATGATCCACTGCCGAAGACGCGGCGCATCTTCCATCGGTTCCTGCCCGTTTGCGTGGCGATCGATATAGGATTGAAACCGCGCAGATGCGCTGTCTACGGTGGCTATGGTCACAGCGGTGGCTCCGACAAAGAAAAAGGCAGGATAAAAACATCCTGCCTTTGCCTACATGATATTTCGCCACAAGAGCAAGCACCAAGACTTACCAGTTGGTGACTTCGTACTCGCACGCGACATCGTCATCATCGGTATCGGTCAGTGCCACCGTCAGGCGACGCATCTGCGGATTAAAGCGTTTAACGAAGTTCAAAAGCACCAGCGCTTCTTCCGAAAGTTCGCCGGCATCTTCATCGTCTTCGTCAAGTTCGCAAAGCTCGACCAGTTCAAGGAACAGGGCCGCCAGCGCACGTTTGACATCTTCGCCGCCTTTAAGGCCGCCGGTCAGTTCGCCAAGCGGGCCCAGATCCACATCAAGCTTGCGAAGCGTCTTGCTCATCTGGTCGATGGCATCTTCGTCCAGAACCATCTCGGCCGCGATCATATGCGTGCCGACTTCGTTGATGTTCAGGAAGCCGATAAATTCGAACAGATCGTCCTTGTTACGGCCTTCGGCCAGAAGCTGTTCGGTATGCGCTTCGAATTCTTCGAAGTCTATGTCTTCGCCAAGATCGTTTTCGAGGTCGCTCATGTCGCTCTCCAGTGAAAATTTGCGCCGCTCATACTCTGTATCGGTGAAAAACACAACCCGCACCGGGTCATCAGAGATCAGACATGCATGGATCACAGATCGGAATGGATACAGGAAACATTAAAGCCGATTGCGAACAAACATGTATCCTCAGTAGGATGGCATCGCCAATCAATGTGTTTTATGGCCGAAACGATTTCAAAGACGGATCACATTATGCCCGAATTTACGTTACTCGACATCGCCGCTGTCAGCTGGGCATTCATCTGGTGGGTGGGCTATACCATATTCGCCGATGCAAGTTCGCGACGACGCAATTCGATTTCGGCCCATATGGCGCGCAATCGCCATCGCTGGATGGAACAGATGCTTCAACGCAATCTGCGTATGGTCGATACCTCCATCGCGGGCAACCTGATCACCGGTATCAGCTTTTTTTCCTCGACCACCATTCTGGTGCTGATTGGTCTGATCGCACTTCTTGGCTACACCGAAAAGGCAATCCAAACGGTATCCGCCCTGCCCTTTGCCGTTGAAACCACGGCGGCAGTCTGGGAATGCAAGGTCGTTCTGCTGGTTCTGATCTTTATCTACGCCTTCTTCAAATTCACATGGGCGTTTCGTCTGTCGAACTATTGTTCGATCCTGATTGGTGCAGCCCCGGACCCGAGCGCACCGGATGCGGCAAAGGCCGCCGCCCGGGCATCACGCATGAGCATGATGTCGGCCCATAACTTCAATCGTGGCATTCGTGCCTATTTCTTTGCGCTATCAGCGCTTGCCTGGTTCTATCACCCGGTCGCCTTTATCATCGGGGCCGCATGGGTTACGCTGGTTCTTTACAATCGAGAATTCCGATCCCACGCGCTTGATATTCTCGCAGGGCATCACTGAAATGAAAAAGGCCGCTTGATGCGGCCTTTTTATTCACAATACCCTTATCATCAGGCGTGCTGGCGACGGTGACGCAATGCATAACCGGCAAGAACCAACATCACCAATCCAACCGGCAGTGCAGCAGAATACAGCAAAGTTGCCCAACCGGGCCCAGCATAGATCGAACCGGCGGACAATGACGCAACCGCAACCGTCCCGAACACGACGAATTCGTTGATCGCCTGCACGCGGGCCTGCTCGGCCGGACGATAGTTTTCCGTAAGGAAAGTCGTGGCACCGACAAACATAAAGTTCCATCCGACCCCAAGCAGTACAAGAGACGGCCAGAAGTTGCCGATCAGATCCTCACCCGCCAGACCGAATGCCAGACAGATCAGGTTGAGCACTGCACCGACCTGAATGATGGTAAGCGCGCCAAAACGGCGGATCAGGTTGCCGGTAACGAAGCCCGGCGCATACATGCCCACCACATGCCACTGTATGATGAACGCGGCATCGCCAAATTCGTAATTGCAATCAAGGATCGCAAGCGGTGTTGCGGTCATGACAAAGCTCATGACCGCATAACCAAGCGCCCCTGCAATCATTGCGATGATCACCGCAGGTTGTCCTATCACCATTTTAAGCGGACGCGCAGGTTCATCATGCTTGGTGCCGCGCATATCCGGCAAGCGCAACTGGCCAATTGCAAGAACCAGCAGAAATTGCAAACCGATCAGAGCCACAAAAGTCCCCAGGAACGGAACCGTATCGAACCAGTTGCGTGCAAAACTTGCCAGATTTGGTCCGACAAAAGCGGCAGCAAGCCCGCCCAGCATGGTCAGGGAAATTGCCCGTGAGCGGAACTCTGGGGGCGCCGCTTCGGCGGCAGCGAAACGATATTGCATGGCGATGGCATTGGCAGACCCGATACAGGCACACGCCACGCAAAGAAGCCAGAAACTGCCAAAATAAACCGTCCCCATGCCGGAAACAGCACCCAGCATCCCGATCACCGATCCGATCCAGAACCCAACCCGTCGACCGAACCGGTTCATCATCAACGCGGACGGGGCGGTCGTTGCCATCATCGCGATCATGGTGAAGGCAACCGGCAATGTTGACAGTGACTTGTCCGGCGCCAGCGAATAACCGATCACGGCGGCAACGGTAAACAGCAGCGACATCGCACTGGCTGACAACGCAACGCATAAACTTAAAAACAGAACATTTCGACGCACTTCGGGGCTGGACATGCGGGGCTTACCTTATGAGGCTTTGGCGTGGTGGCGCCGTTTCAATCTGGTATTTTGGCAAAGTACAAGAACAAGGAACTGCTGTAAAATCTTAACCGGGTTACGGCTTGCCCTGCTCTTTTTTGATGCTATATTGGCTTCTCAATTAACGGGATAGCATCAATGCACGGCATGGCCGACAAGAAATTGATGGAATGCACAATCACTGCACGTCTTTTTGGCGTCGCGGCTTTTTGTGATGCTTCCCCAGTCGCTTTTTTCAAAGAGCGAACTTGACCTCATCCTGAAATTCCTTTTCTTGTGCCTAAAGCCCGCGTAAACATGCGGGTTTGAAAAATGCGCACATGACATTTATGCCCGCAGATAAAGCAGAGTTGAGCCAGACATGATTGCCCTCACCCTTCCGGACGGCGCCGTACGCGAATTTGACGGTCCTGTATCGGGTTTCGATGTTGCCAAAAGCATCAGTCCCTCGCTGGCAAAGAAATCCTTTGCCATCATCGTTAACGGCGAATTGCGCGACCTGTCGCGCGAAATCGACACTGATGCCGCCATCGAAATCGTGACCAAGGGGCACAAGGAAGTTCTGCCGCTGATCCGGCATGACTGCGCCCATGTCATGGCCGAAGCGGTTCAGGAATTGTACCCGGACACGCAGGTCACAATTGGCCCATCCATCGAAAACGGTTTCTATTACGACTTCGCCCGCAAGACGCCCTTTACGCCGGACGATCTGATCAAGATCGAAAAGCAGATGCACAAGATCGTCGAACTTAACGAGAAAATCGAACGCGAAGTATGGGATCGTAACGAGGCTATCAAGTTCTTCCTCGAAAAGGGTGAAGACTACAAAGCCGAGATCATCCGAGATCTGCCGGAAACCGAAACGATCACCTGCTATCGCCAGGGCAATTTCATTGACCTGTGCCGTGGCCCGCATGCCCCGTCGACCGGCAAGATCGGCAAGGCCTTCAAACTGATGAAGGTTGCAGGTGCTTATTGGCGTGGCAACTCGGATAACGAGATGCTGCAGCGTATCTATGGCACCTGCTGGGAAACGCAGGAAGACCTTGATGCCTACCTACACATGCTTGAAGAAGCCGAAAAGCGTGACCATCGTCGCCTTGGTCGCGAAATGGACCTCTTCCACATGCAGGAAGAAGCCCAAGGTTCGGTTTTCTGGCACGACAAAGGCCTGAAACTGTATCGCAAGGTCGAAACCTATATCCGTGAACGTCTTGATGCAGAAGGCTATCAGGAAGTCCGCACGCCGCAGCTTGTCGACCGTATCCTTTGGGAAAAATCCGGCCACTGGGAAAAGTTCCGCGAGAACATGTTCACCACGACCCCGGATGAAGACGATCCCGAAAAAGTTCTGGCTCTCAAGCCGATGAACTGCCCGTGCCACGTGCAGATTTTCCGTATGGGCAGTAAATCCTATCGTGACCTGCCGCTGCGTATGGCGGAGTTCGGCTGTTGCCATCGTAACGAGCCATCCGGCGGCCTGCATGGTATTATGCGAGTGCGCCAGTTCATTCAGGATGATGCGCATATCTTCTGTACCGAAGACCAGATTGTCTCGGAAACCAAGATTTTCTGTGACCTTCTGAAATCGGTTTACATGGATTTCGGCTTTACCGACATCCTCGTCAAATTCTCGGACCGCCCGGAAGTCCGTGCCGGTTCCGATGAAATCTGGGACAAGGCCGAAACAGCCCTTCGCGAAGCTGCTGAAGAAGCCGGTCTGACGCTTGAAATCAACCCGGGTGAAGGCGCGTTTTACGGGCCGAAGCTTGAGTTCGTTCTGCGTGATGCGATTGGCCGTGACTGGCAGTGTGGAACTCTTCAGGCCGACTTCGTCCTACCGGAACGTCTTGATGCGTCCTATATGGGTGAAGACGGTGAAAAGCATCGTCCGGTCATGCTGCACCGTGCGATCCTTGGCTCGCTTGAACGCTTCATCGGCATTCTGATCGAAAACTATGCCGGTCGCCTGCCGCTTTGGCTGTCGCCTGTTCATGCGGTGATCTGCTCGATCACCAACGAAGCAGATAGCTACGCGGAAGAAGTGAAAAAAACACTTCAAGCCAAAGGCTTGAACGTTGAACTTGACCTTCGCAACGAAAAGATCAGCTACAAGGTTCGCGAACACAGCCATGCGAAAATCCCACTGATCCTCGCCCTTGGCAAACGCGAGGCAGAGGAAAAAACAGCATCGGTCCGTCGCCTTGGTTTCCAGCATCAGAAAACCATGGGGATCGACGAACTGGCTGAAGCCATGGCAACCGAAATCCGCGATCGCGTGATCCAGGCCGACTTCTGATCGAAACTAAAACACTAAAGGCCCGCAACGTTTGATGCGGGCCTTTTTTTGTTTCCCGAAACCACAGATTTCATCGACACTCCCCGGGTCTTCATATATTTCAGTATTTTCCGATTTAACGCTTTCACCAACTCGTGACTGCACTTAATGCAAAGTTGTGCTAAATCCGAAACTGAAACCGCGTCCCCAACGTATCTGATGCATGTGTTTTCTTGAAAAAGGTAGCGACAATGAATTCCAAAGGTAAAATCCGTCATTTTGTTGCATCGCTGGCGATGACGCTTGCATTGGGCACCGTATCCTCCGCGGCCTTGGCAATGGGTAGCGGCAGCAGTTGGGGCAGTGACACTCCCGATTTGTCGGAAGTCGTTAAAATGATTGATTCGGGCAAATACGACACAGCAATTGCAAGCCTTGAAGGCATGCTCGAAGATGATCCGAAAAATGCCGATCTTCTGAATTACCTTGCTTATAGCCAGCGCAAGTCAGGCGACTATGATAGCGCAGCCCAAAACTACGAACGTGCCCTGATGATCAACCCGGAACACAAGGGTGCATTGGAATATCAGGGAGAACTTTTCCTCCAGACCGGAAAACCGGATATGGCGCGCGAAAACCTTGCCCGACTGGAAAAAGTTTGCGGCATGGATTGCGATGAATACAAAGAACTCGCCACCAAAATCTCGCAATAAGTTTATCCGGCAAAAAACCTTAAAAAACTATTCGTTCGGATAGCTTTGCAATAAGCGCATTTGTCGCCATGTATTACCCCTGTTTGGGTAATACATGGAACTGGGCTTGGTCATGTCTGACGCTGTCATGCGTAAAAGTTATACTGTAGTTGTTGTACGCAGCACCGGACAGCAAATGGATTTGGAAACGCTTTCGGATTATCAAAGCGCAATCAATTCCGCAAAAAATGCATTAACCAACAACAACAATACCGAAGTCCGTGTCGTCGAAAGCAAATATGACGACGCTACAAAGCGCGATAAGAAGCAGGTCGTGAAAATCCTTACCCGTCAGGAAAGTGGTGCAGGTAATGGCGGAACGGCAAAATCACGTTCAAAAAACTCCGGCGTCAGCCACGACGTTGCCAACCAGTTTAGTAAGGGCATCGTCAATATCGTCCTTGCAATTACGGTTCTGGTTCTCCTTGCCGGGATTATCGTTCCATTAATGAACCGCTGATATCCTGATTACACAGCCAATTCTGTCTAAAAAAGATACCCCGCCAAAACGCGGGGCTAAATCGATCATCTGTTTTCGCTGACTGCTTGACAGTATGCCGCCCGATTGCAAAATTGGTGACGTCCATGCATTGGACCTCCGGGGGCTCAAAGGGAAATCAGGTGCCAATTGATCAATAAAAGCGCCAAGTCTGTCATCTCGTCACGCTGGAAATATGGCTGCCTGACGATGGCCCTGTTTACCCCCCTGCTTTCCGGATGCTCGTCAGACGATATGATGTCGTTATTTGGTGATGATGACGCATCAAACCAGATCAAGATAAGCGATACCAACCGTCCGTCAGAAACTGCAATGACAGCCGGGATTGACAGTGCGGCCTGCGGCCTGTTCTTTGACGGCTCTTCAAAAGACACTGCATCCCTCCTGCCTCAGGTTGACAGCACAGAAGATCCGATAGCACTTCAGGGCAAACCGGCAGATGATCTCCGCCATGCAATGGCACTTGACCTGGAAGGGAAGCACGCGAAGGCACGTCGTCTTTATCTCTGGCTGACGGCGGCTGACCCGTATGCCTCGATCGCGATCAATTGCGGTAACGGCATCATGCTGAGCGGCACGATCACAAGTCTTGCACAAAAGCGCATCAAGGCAATGGACGCCGCCAATCCGGCTCTTGCCCGATCACGCGAGATTGACACGGTCGTCGCCTCGGCGATTGTTGCGCCCGGGCCAGAACTTCCCGACCCACCCACAGTGCAAAGAAATCGTGACTTCTACAAAAATACCATTGCCGTCAATGTACAGCCTGAAGATTCGACAACAGCTCTCCCTGCGATGCGAATGGATGTGAGTAGTAATACCGCACGCCTCACATCTGTTGATCGCTCTGCCAAACAAATAGCTGCCCCATCTGCTTCAATGGCGGCCTCCAAGGGGACAACCACAACCGTCACAACGGCTTCAGCAACGACACCGGGCATCATCAAGGGGGATGCAGTTACCCCAAGCGCGTCAAACAAGGCGCTGCTGTCGACAACGCGCCCGGTTGAAAGTGGCTCGCTGGAACTCGCCGACGAAGCAGCTGCCACCAATAATAATCTGATCGAAGTTCCGATAGTGGATGCGACGTCAACAGCCGCAACCAGTAGTACACCAGCGACAATGCAACCAGAACCCGACACAAAATCAGTCCCGCCATCCTCTGCCCCCAAAGCGGAACCAATGCAACCTGCCCCGGTACTGAATTCTTACTATACAGTGCAGTTGGCAGCGTATCGGTCCCGCGAAATGGCAGAGTCACGCTGGCTGAAATTTGAAACCATGGGCGACGGTATTCTTCGGGGTGCAAGCCACGAGGTGCAAAGCATTGCGATTGAGGGTCAAGGGCTGTTTTTCCGTCTGATGACCGGTCAATATGCCAGCCAGTCCGAGGCACAGTCTGCCTGCAACGGCCTGAAACGGGCGGGGATTGATTGCCTTATCCGGCACATGACGCCCTGATCCCTGCCTGAACGGTTCGCTTACGACCCGGACTTGTTTCCGGGAGATGTCCCGATACCTGACGACTTATCCGACCATTGACCGAATGAACGATGCCGGTGAAGAGCCTCGGGTCGTGTCTTACGACCGTGTCGACGAAGAAAACCCGGCAGTCGTGCGATAATCGCCTCAATCTTGCTGTTATGTCGGTAATATCGCCATCGCAGGTATTGAATGAAACGTCTGGTACGCTTTGATCCCGCAGCCAGCATCGGTATGCCGATTGCGATGAAAACCATTCCAAAAAATGGCGGGGGCAATGGCAGAAACACACATCCGATGAACAGGTTGATCCCGCCGCCGATCATTAACATGGTCGATTTCAAATGTCTCGAGCGTCTCAAATCGGCGGTATCCGGCGCTGATGGCGTTGGTAAACACGATTATCGCGCCCGTTAAAGCTGCCGCCAAAAGAATGTTCAAAGACAATTTACCGTGAAGGCGATTGCCAAAGTGACGATCTGGGTTAAATTGCAGGTCAGCCCATCAACACAAGTCAGGTTTTGACATGTTCTCTTCGACCTCCCCTGAAAAAATCACGATCCCGTCTGCCGAAACGGCCCTGCCCGGCCGCGCCGAGAAATTGCAGGTAGCTGACCGTCATGTGGTTACAGGTAATCCGATGACCGGTCCGTTTCCCGATAATCTTGAAACGGCTGTGTTTGGTATGGGCTGCTTCTGGGGGGCCGAACGCCTTTTCTGGAAACAAGAGGGCGTCTATACCACAGCCGCGGGTTATGCTGGCGGTTACACTGAAAACCCGACCTATCGCGAGGTTTGCAGCGGCATGACCGGTCATGCGGAAGTTGTTCTGGTGGTCTATGATCCGGCTGTTATCTCGTATCAGACACTACTGCGTCTGTTCTGGGAGAACCACGACCCGACCCAAGGCATGCGTCAGGGTAATGACATCGGCACCCAGTACCGGTCAGTAATTTACACCCTGAATGACAAGCAGAAGATGGGTGCTGAAGAATCCCGCACTCAATACCTGAATGCTCTCAGGGCCGCAGGTCGCGATGCAATCACAACCGAAATTCAGACTGCGCCGACCTTCTTCTACGCCGAAGATTTTCATCAGCAATATCTGCACAAAAACCCGGACGGCTATTGTGGCCTAGGTGGAACTGGCGTGTCCTGCCCTGGAATGTGAACCCGCAAACATTATATCAGCCTGTGCAAAAACCGTCACAGAATGATGAAAAGCCTGACAAATTCTGACATAACCTGTGTCTTGTTGAGTTCTTTTCTTGAAGGTATAAGCTTTCCCTGATGTCAGGGGGGAAAAGCTATACTCGGGAAGATCAAACATAT
The DNA here is from genome assembly GCF_032921865.1 of Thalassospira lucentensis. Lineage (NCBI taxonomy): Bacteria > Pseudomonadati > Pseudomonadota > Alphaproteobacteria > Rhodospirillales > Thalassospiraceae > Thalassospira > Thalassospira lucentensis. The sequence continues at coordinate 3,675,070 of NZ_CP136684.1, read as the reverse complement.
TCGGCCCCATAGCCGCTATCTGGTCGCCCTGCTTCTGTTCTGGGTTGCACTCGGACTTTGGCTAGGGGTCTTTGCCCCTTATTTCCTCGAACTGGAGCCCGGTTACAATGCTTCACTGACCTTGCTGGGTGAGATCATCCTGATGGGTGGCGGCATATTTATCATTGTCGCAATCACCTGGCTTTGGTCCCGTTACCGGGCAATGCGCGACAATCTGTACGCCCACCTGCCCGGCCTGGTATTTGGCATTACCCCGCAAGGCAAGATCGAATTTGCATCAGATCTTGGATTGAAATGGCTGGGCATTGACGAAAAAGCTGGAAATTCACACCACCGTATTCAGGATGTTCTATCAGCCAACAAGGACTTGGCTGATCTGCGTGAACGCGCACTACGTAGAGACGGGCAAATTGTCGAAGCCGAAATAGCGGTATTTACCGTTGCCGAACAGAGACGCTGGCTTCGCATTCAGTGCCGGACCATGCCACCTCATACACCCGACAGCATGATCGAATGCATTGCCTGGGACATTACCGAACTGGTTCGGGAACGCACGCTACGGACCGAAAGCGAACAACGCCTTGAACAGATGGCCAATCTGTCGAGTGAAGGTTTGTTTTTGCATGATGCCGGCAAGTGCGTTGATGCCAATATCGCGGCCGAACGGATGTTTGGCCACTCGCGTGACGAGTTACTGCTGATGAGCGCAGTGGACATTATCGCCGAAAGCAGCCTGCAAATGGTTATCGACAACATTCAATCCGGGTACGATAAACCTTACGAGGCGACAGCCAGGCGTAAAGACGGAACGCTTTTTCCCTGCGAAATCAACGGGCGCAATGTTGTGATTGATGGCGTCAAACTGCGCCTGACCAGTTTTCGCGATATATCCGAACGCAAGATTGCCGAAGACCTTGTGCGCTATCAGGCCACGCACGATGCCCTGACCGACCTTCCAAACCGGTATCTGTTTGTGGACCGGCTTGAATATGCCATCAAGCTCGCGAAACGCCGCAAGGAGCGTTTCGCGCTGATGTATGTTGATCTGGATGGTTTCAAACAGCTAAATGACATGCACGGTCATGTCATCGGGGACAAGGTTCTGGTGGAGGTGGCGCAAAGGCTTCGTCACAGCTTACGCGAAGTCGATACCGTCGCCCGGATTGGCGGCGACGAATTCACGGTTATTCTTCCCGGTACGGAAACACTCGAAGATGCTGAAATCGTTGCACGCAAAGTTTTGCAATCACTGACAAGCTCACCGATCAACATTTCAAGCCAGAAACAGACATACGAAGCATCGGCATCAATCGGAATTGCCCTTTACCCCGAACATGCCGACAATTTCGATGACATGATTTCTGTTGCCGACAAGGCAATGTATCAAGCGAAAAAAAGCGGCAAAGACCAGTTCAGATTTGCCGCACCAGTCACATCACAAACCTGATCGCGTCATACCGGCTTGCCGCCATATTCGCGGCTGAGATCGGCACAAACCCGACGCACTTTCAGGCCGAACTGCTCTATCCGGTCATTAGGGATGCGCGCGGCGGGTCCGGAAAGGGAGAGCGCTGCAATTGGCAATCCGGTTTCATCGCGCACGACACCGGCAACACACCGCAAACCGACGGCATGCTCTTCATCATCAAGCGCATATCCACGGTGCCTTGATCTATCCAGATCGGTTTTCAAGGTATCTTCGCTGATCAGGGTGCGTTCGGTGATTTTCGGCAAGCCGTGCTGCGTAATGACAGCAGTCACTTCCTCTTCCGGCAGGAACGCCAACAACGCCTTGCCAACCCCCGAACAATGCATAAGTGCGCGCCGTCCCGGAGTGACCAATGCACGCATCATCTTGCGACACTCGACCTGCGACAGGAAAATGACTTCCCCGCCATCGGCAACGGCAAGATTAACCGTTTCTCCGCTGTCTTCCATCAACGCCCGCATATAGGGACGCGCAATCTGGCTGAGGTTGCGGTTTTTGGTAAATGCATTGCCAACGCTGAATGCCTGCACCCCAATTGACCAGAGTGTTCGTTCACCGTCAAAAGTCACATAACGTTCGTGCTGCATCGTAGTCAGCAAACGATGAACGGTTGAGGGTGGCAAATGCACCTGATGAGCGATTTCGGTCAAAGTCATTCCATACTCGCTGTCTGCAAGTGTGTTCAGAATGCTGATCGCCCTTACCAATGACTGAACCTGCTGCATGCAGATCATCCTTCCGGTCGAAGGCTTTGATGCCTTGGGAACTGATATATCGTAATGTTATGGGATTGGCGTCATGCGCGCACGGACTTTTCACGCATCCAGACCAAAGTGGAATATGCGATCAGATAGATCGTCGCAACTGCGAAAGACAGGAGCGTCCCGATATTGATCCCCCAAAGCGGATAGGTCACCGTCACCGCCAGAATATAAATCCAAAGCGCCCCCATTCCCCTTGGAAAGTTGCGGATTACGGTATGAAGGGGACCGGTGCCATAAGACACATGCAGGATCAGCATCATCGGATAAAGTGTTACAGGGAAACCGGAAAACAGCCCGGCCCATTTGGGACCGATCCAAGCGGCTATGCCACTGATACCAAGAACAATCAGCGATGCCAGAATAGCACGGAATAAAACCACACGCCTTGTCAGCCGCACCCGGTTAAGGATTCGGACATTCTCTATGCCGCGAAATAGTATCAGGGCCAGCAGCATCGCAACCAGCAAGGTAACCGCGCCGGAAAGACGGGTAAACGCAATCTGCTGACAAATCCAGGATACAAACATGAATGCGCCAAAGGCTGCAAACGAGCTTATCGGCAACTGAACAATCAGCCTCCGGTCGACCAACAAGCGGGAGGCCATATAATACGCGTAAAGGAAGGCGAGTGTCGCAATCAATCCAGGCAGGGCATAAACCGCACTTTCCGAGGCAAAGGCCATTCCCTGCTCCAGGCCGATGAAATACAGCAAGATCGCCGTTCCAAGCGGATAACCTGAGAGGACGCCTGCGGCACGCGGGCCTGCCCGTTCCGCAAGGATCGATAATCCCAGCACAACAGAAATGGATACTGCAAGCTTGGCAAACAGTAACGTCACAGGAACCTCCCAAATCTTATTTTAACAATTCATCGATGAATTGTCGTAATATTATATTTTACCGCTATCTCCTTTTTCGTGACGGCGCAAGCCTGAACCAATTTCAGGAGGCCAAACAGTCAAGCTAATAGGCAACGAAAAAGCGGGCTCCTAAGGTACCCGCTTTTGTTCTGTTTTGCCGACCGGCACGATATCAATAATCTGCTAGGAAGCCACAGCAAGTTTCGGTGCCGGTTTATCTGCGGCCTTTGACCCATTCCGTGATTGCTGGACAATCACCCCGCGCCAACCGAGCCCCTGATAGGTCTCATAACCCGGCGTCAACGCATAGGCAACAAGCGTCCCATCCGCCAAAAGATAAGAGCCGCGCTTTGGGTTTTTGACCTCCAGCTTCATCTGTTCAGACAAGACACCCTGACCATCCGAGGCCGCAATGATGCGATTTTTTGAATCAATAAGCATCACACGCGTGCGTGAGCGCTCTTCATCATTGAAATTCAATGCTCCGACAACCATCGTAGCCTGATTTTCCCAATCGAAGAACACACCCATAACACCGATAACCTCGCCTTTGGCTTGGCCACCTCGTCTTACAGCGGTGGCATAGGTCGCCGTAGCAGCGTTATCCAGCAATTCATTACGTGCGATATCTGCAACCGCATATTCACCGCCGTCCCGGCACCGCATGGCATCGCGAAACCAAGGCATTTGACTTATATCCGTCCCGACAAGGCGATATTTATCAGGACGACCATTGGCGATGATGCGGCCGTTACAATCAGCAACCCACAAATCAAGATAAACTGTATAAGAATCCAGGATTATTCCCAGACGCTGTGATGTCTGCACACCGACATCCGCATTTCCGGAATTCTCGCAGACATCGACAACAGCAGCGTCGGTTGCCCACCAACGAACATCGCAGGATCGCTCGTACAAATTACGATCCATAAGCTCGACAATATATCGCGACAGATCCGAAAACCGGTCACCGCGTGCCGTCTGAGCAGTACGCTCAAGATCAAGTGCCAGCCTGTCGAACATCTGCTCAAGCTCTTCGGTGATTACGGTAACCCGCTGCGAAATTTCTTTTACCTCGTTGGCCACAACGCCAAATCCACGCCCGACTTCCCCCGCACGGGCAGCTTCGATCAGCGCATTCAGCGCCAGCGTTCGTGTCGCCCGGGTTACTCCTTTGATTTCCGTAATCTTCTCGTTGGCAAGCTGCGACATGTCTGTTGCCACCTGCAAAATTCGTTCGGGCATTCCTGCAAGCTCCACTTGTGAAATTCGGTTTCACCCTGTGCTGATGCTTTTTTTTTATGCATCATTCTTATGCGTGCAATTTATATGCAATTCATGCGCAATTGGTTAATGAAAAAATGCTTACATAAAAGGATTGCTATCATTTTTCGGTCAGACCAAGCCAAACGAAAAAGGACGGGACAATTCCCGCCCCTAAAATCAACTTTTGATAAGATCACGCCCGAAACAACAGATCAAACACTCGCGAAATGCAATACGGCATCAAACAACAGCTTCAGACCGGTCACAAACAGTAATGTATAACACACCCGGTAAAACAGCTTTGCATTCACCTTATCGTGCGCCCAAAGCCCAAGCCAGGTTCCGAACAATGCCACAGGTACAAGAACCAGCGCGGTGCCAAGATTGGCACCACCAAATTGCCCGAGATACCAGTACGGGATCAGCTTCACGTAATTGACAACGATAAAGAACATGACGGTCGTGCCGACAAAAACCGTCTTGTCCATTCGCTGAGGTAACAGGAAAACAGAGACCGGCGGGCCACCAGCATGCGCGACAAAGCTGGTAAAACCGGCAATGGTTCCCCAGAACGATCCCTTTCCCCAATTGGCAGGTCTGGATTCATCACCACGTTTCTTTCCGCGAAACCAGTGATCAAGCGTAAATCCGATGGCAATCAGGGCAATGATCAACTTCACGGCATATTCATTCAGATAACTGAACGATAATGTGCCGATCAAAATACCAAGGAGGGCTGCCGGAATCAGGATCATCATGTTACGGCGATCCCAGTTCTTCCGGTAGGCCCAGACATTCGCAACATCCATCAGGCACAATATCGGCAACATGATCGCCGCCGCAGCCTGTGGCGACAGTGCCAATGCCATCAGGGGCACCGCCATCACACCAAGCCCGCCACCAAACCCGCTTTTTGACACACCGGCAATCAACACAGCCGGGATGCCGACAAGGTAAAAGAAAGGATCGGTGATAATTTCCATGAAATCGTCCTAAGGGAGGCTGATCGTGCCTGACACCGGTCAGACCAACAAATTATTTTTCGGTCAAACGCGGCATCAGTTCGACGAAATTGCACGGGCGGTGACGAATATCGAGCTGATAAAACAAAATATCATCCCAGGCATCCTTGCAGGCCCCATTTGATCCCGGCAGCGCGAACATATAGGTCCCGCCTGAAACTCCGGCGGTAGCCCGCGACTGAACCGTTGATGTGCCGATCTTGGCATAAGAAAGCCAGCGAAACAGTTCGCCAAATCCCGGTATTTCCTTGTCGTAAACCTTCTGATGCGCCTCTGTCGTTACATCGCGCCCGGTAACGCCGGTGCCGCCTGTGCTGATGATTACGTCAATTTCCTGATCATCACACCATTGCCTAAACTGTGCGACGATCACATCAAAGTCGTCCTTCACAATAGTACGCGCAGCAACCTTGTGGCCTTTGACCTCTATCCGGTCGACAAGGATTTGGCCGGATGTATCGTTTTCCAGCGTTCTGGTATCGCTCACCGTCAGAACGGCAATATTTACAGGCACAAAAGTGCGGCTTTCGTCGATCCTGGACATGGCAATAACTCCGGATGGTGGCATCATTGGCGACAGAGTAATCAGCATATCGACAAGCGCAAGCCGTTTCAGGATACCGCATCGCACAACGCCATCCGACCGCATCACAATCGAACAAAATTTCGGATTTCTCAGTTATTTAATTACCATATTTCACGAAATCTGACGGCGCCATGCACCTTCTCGAAAACAAGAAACAATCAAAAAATAACCATTATTTTCAATAAACTATATGGCCATCTCGGCACACAAGAGCAGGATAGGCTGCAAGATTATTCATGCTTCGCGTCACCTGCCCCATGACTTTTCTTGCCGTGCAACATAATTCCCCGTAAAAAAGTGGTAGGGAGATACCGATTTCACACTGAAAAATAGTCGGTAGTTGCAATAAAACAGGCAGGAAACAAAGGATCCATCATGAGCGATTTGCTTTGGCAGCCCAGTCCGACCCGCGTTGAAAACGCCAACGTTACCCGTTTTCGCAACTGGGTGAACGAAAAGCACAGCTTGAAACTGGATAGCTTCCACGCGCTCTATGACTGGTCTGTTACTCGCAAGGAAGATTTCTGGCCTGCAATTATCGATTATGCAGGCCTGAAAGCCGAAAGCTGGGGCGACACGGTACTTGTCGATGGCGACAAAATGCCCGGCGCCAAGTTCTTCCCCAATGCACGTCTGAACTTTGCCGAAAACCTGCTGGTGCGCGATGACCATACCGACGCGCTTGTGTTCTGGGGCGAAGACAAGGTCAAAACCCGGATTTCATGGTGCGATCTGAATATTGCGGTATCGAAATTCTCGCAGGCACTGCGCGCCGAAGGGATTACCAAAGGCGACCGCGTCTGCGGATACATGCCCAATATGATCGAAACCGTTATCGCCATGCTCGGTACGGCGGCAATCGGCGCGACATGGTCATCTGCCTCCCCCGACTTCGGTGTTCAGGGCGTCGTTGACAGGTTTGGCCAGATCGAACCCAAACTCATGATTACGGTCGATGGTTACCACTATAACGGCAAAAGCCACGACATTCGCGAAAAGGTCCGCGATGTAATTGACCGCATCCCGTCGATCCAGAAGGTTGTGATTGTCAAATATGCCTTTGACGGCACCAACACGACCGGCATTCGCGGCGGCATTTCCTGTGATGATTTCCTGGCCCCCTTCAGTGCGGAAAAAATCGCATTTGAACAGGTCGAATTCAATCATCCGCTTTATGTGATGTTTTCTTCCGGTACGACCGGCAAGCCGAAATGCATCGTGCATGGCGCAGGCGGCACCCTCCTGAAACAGGTGTCTGAACATGTCCTGCACTGCGATGTGGTTCCAGGTGATCGGGTATTCTATTTCACCACATGCGGCTGGATGATGTGGAACTGGTTGATGGGCGGCCTCGCAGCCGGTGCGACATTGCTGCTTTATGATGGATCGCCCTTCTACCCCAGTGGCAATATCCTGTTTGACTATGCGGACGCCGAAGGCATGACCCTTTTCGGGACATCGGCCAAATATATAGATGCATTGGCCAAGGCCGAGCTCAAACCGCGCGAAACCCATAATCTGTCGACCGTGCGTGCCATGACATCGACCGGGTCGCCATTGGCACCTGAAAGCTTCGATTATGTCTATCGCGACATAAAGCCGGACATCCATCTGGCATCGATCTCGGGGGGCACAGATATTCTCGGATGTTTCGTCCTTGCCTGTCCGGTCTTACCGGTGAAGCGCGGCATCATCCAGACCCGCGCCCTGGGCCTTGCTGTTGATGTTTTTGACGATGACGGCAAATCAATCCAGAACGAAAAGGGCGAACTGGTCTGTACCGCCCCCTTCCCGTCCATGCCGATTGGCTTCTGGAACGATCCTGATGGTTCACGTTACAAAGATGCCTACTTCAATCGCTTCGATAACATCTGGTGTCACGGCGATTATGTCGAACTTGATGACGATGGCGGTATGGTTATCTATGGCAGATCCGATGCAACGCTGAACCCCGGTGGTGTTCGTATCGGCACCGCCGAAATTTACCGTCAGGTCGAAAAGCTGCCCGAAATTCAGAAAATCCATCGTCATCGGCCAGGAATGGGATAACGATGTCCGGGTCGTTCTTTTCGTTGTGCTGCGCGAAAAATATCAGCTCGACGAACTTCTGATCGACCGTATACGCAAACAGATCAGGAACAACTGCACCCCGCGGCATGTCCCGGCAAAGATCATTGCAGTGGCTGACATCCCGCGCACAAAGTCGGGAAAAATCACCGAACTGGCCGTGCGCGATGTTGTTCATGGCCGTCCAGTAAAGAACCAGGAAGCGCTTGCAAACCCCACTGCACTTGAACTTTTCTCCAATTTGCCGGAACTGCGCAGCTAGCAGAAACCTGCGAAATGACGAAGCAAAAACCTCGTTGTGCACACGACGGGGTTTTCATTTTTGCGAAAGATTAATCAGAACTGCAACGTGTCATGATCAGGGCCAGGCCGACATCAGAAGTCGATTCCGCGTCGCAACAGAGTTTATTTTTTGAGCAACAGTTAACTTTGTTCAAAAATTACTCATTTAATTGCTGGCAACAAAAAAATTTTGAGATTTGTTTGTTTTTGGAACCTGACCATTCGAACAGGTTTTTAACCTTTTGAAATATGGCGACTTTTGGGAGCCGACGAAGGGTGTAGTCGCTCAAACAATGTTTACCAGCGCAGTACCAAAGCATGGAAATCACGCGAATCTGATGAACAAGCCCCCAGCGTGAAATTTTTCAGACTTGACACATAGCAGCCGAAAATTTCTTAATTTGGAGGTCCGATAAAAAAACAGGACAGTAGGATATGCTGCTCTGGCATATCCAGGGTGGCATAAAAGTTACCAAAGCCATAAAGAATGCTTTGCTAATGAGGGAGCTCATCTAATGAAAATCAAAACGATCCTGGCCGCTGGCGCAATGTCTGTTGCCGCCATCGCCGCGAACAATGCCCAGGCGGGCGCTGTACTTGACGGCATCAAGGCTAAAGGTTTCGTTCAGTGTGGCGTGAACACCGGTCTTCCGGGTTTCTCCGCTGCCAATGCCGAAGGTAAATGGGAAGGTATCGACGTTGACGTTTGCCGTGGCATTGCTGCTGCACTTCTGGGCGACGCCAACAAGGTTCAGTACACCCCGTTGACCGCTGCACAGCGTTTCACCGCGCTCCAGTCCGGCGAAATCGACATCCTTTCGCGTAACACCACGGCGACCCTGACGCGCGACGTCAAGCTTGGTCTGACCTTCCTTGGTATCAACTACTATGATGGTCAGGGCTTCCTGATTCCGAAAGCTCTGGGCGTATCCAGCGCGACGGAACTTGACGGCGCAACCGTTTGCGTCGAACCGGGCACCACCACCGAACTCAACCTGGCCGATTACTTCCGTGCCAAAGGCATGAGCTTCGAGCCGGTCGTTATCGAAAACATCAACGAAGCAACTGCTGCCTTCTTCTCTGGCCGTTGCGACGTTTACACCACTGACGCATCGGGCCTTGCCTCGATCCGTACTACCATGGCACCGAACCCGGACGACTATGTGATTCTTCCGGAAATCATTTCCAAAGAACCGCTTGGTCCGGCTGTTGCACAGGGTGACGAACAGTGGGCAGACATCGGTCGTTGGGCTCTTGCAGCCATGATTGAAGCCGAAGAATACGGCGTCACCAGCGCGAATGTCGACGAAATGAAGAGCAGCACCAATCCGGGCATCCAGCGTCTTCTGGGCGTCTCCCCGGGCATGGGCGAAGCTCTTGGTCTTGACGAAGAGTGGGCATACCGCATCATCAAGCAGGTCGGTAACTATGGCGAAAGCTACGAGAAAAACGTTACCGCGAAACTGGGTGTCGAGCGCGGCCTGAACGCTCTCTGGACCGATGGTGGTCTGCAATATGCTTGGCCGGTTCGCTAATATTTAGCGTAGGCTGAAAAGCACCTAACGAAGCTCCGCCCCACTGCCTGAACGCATGGGCGGAGCTTTTCGTTAAGGCATATATATATTGGATACAATCTACACCTGAGGGTCAGATGAGTAAGACTCAAAATGCCCCGGGGGGTGTTCGTTCCAAGACCGTCGTCGATTACCTGAATGACGAGAACGTTCGCGCAATACTATACCAAATCATTGCGATCGGACTTGTCTGTTTGGCGGGCTGGTATCTGGTTTCCAATACGCTGGTAAACCTGGAACGACAAAACATCTCAACCGGTTATGGCTTCCTTGATCTCGAAGCTTCGTTCGAAATCAGTGAAAGCATGGTCCAGTACAGTGCACAAAGCAGTTATGCAACGGCACTGTTGGTTGGCCTTCTGAACACCGTAAAGGTGTCTTTGCTCGGAATTATTCTGTGTACCATTATCGGTACAATTTTCGGGATCGCACGCCTGTCGTCGAACTGGATCGTTCGAAAACTGGCAACTGTTTACGTGGAAACTTTCCGTAACATCCCGGTCCTGTTGCAGCTTTTCTTCTGGTATGCAGTTATTCCGAACGCGTTCCCGCATCCGCGCGACGCCTTCGAACCACTGCCCGGTGTCCTTTTGACATCGCGCGGCATGTATATGCCGGTTCCAGTTGCCGACAACGCCTATACCCTGATGGGGATTGCTGCGATCATCGCTGTCGTTGCGATCTTCTTCATCAAGAAATGGGCAAAAAAGCGCCAGGATGAAACTGGCCAGCCATTCCCGATATTCCTTGTTGGAACGGGTATTTTTGTCGGCCTGGTCTTTATCGCCTATCTGATCGGTGGTGCACCGACGGATATGGATATGCCTGAACTCAAAGGCTTCAACATTCGTGGCGGTTATAATATCTCGCCGGAATTCCTTGCGGTTCTGATTGGCCTCACGGTTTACACATCAACCTATGTTGCCGAAGTCGTACGTTCCGGTATTCAGGCCGTCCCGCATGGCCAGTGGGAAGCCGCCGACAGCCTTGGCATTAAACGTTCGGTTGCCCTTCGCAAGGTGATCCTGCCGCAATCCATGCGCGTCGCCATTCCGCCACTGACTAACCAGTATCTGAACCTGACCAAAAACAGCTCGCTTGCCGTCGCTGTCGGTTATCCGGATCTGGTGTCGGTATCAAACACGACCATGAACCAGACCGGTCAGGCGATCGAAGCAATTTCGATCTTCATGTCGATCTATCTTGGTCTGTCCTTGTTGACCTCGCTCTTTATGAACTGGTTCAACAAGAAAATGGCACTGGTGGAGAGGTAAGATGGCAGATAACGCAAAATTACCTCCGCTTCCCACAGGTACTTTTTCTGCCCGTGCCGTTGCATGGTCAAAAAAGAACCTGTTTGACGGCTGGTTCAACACCCTCCTGACACTGGGCTCGATTGCCTTTCTGGTTTGGCTTATTCCGCCACTCGTGAACTGGGCGATCGTCAATGCCACGCTCGAACCGACGATTGAAGGCTGTGCCGAAGTCACCGGTGCGTGTTGGGGCTTCGTTAACGCCAACTTGCGCCTCATTCTGTTCGGAACCTACCCGTACGATGAACAATGGCGCCCCCTTCTTGCGATGATCGTCCTGATGGGCATCATCTGCTTCAGCCTTGGCGGGGTTAAATATCCGTCCCTCCGCAAGGCGATCATCCCGATGTGGGTGATCGGGGTTCCGATCATTGCCATACTGATGTGGGGTGGCGTGCTTGGTCTGACCTATGTCCAGAACAGCTATTGGGGTGGTCTTCCGCTGACCCTGATCCTGTCGGCGATCGGCATCATTTTTGCCTTCCCGCTGGGTTTGCTTCTAGCACTGGGCCGTCAGTCGAACATGCCGGCGATCAAGACGATCTCGGTTGTCTATATCGAGGTGATCCGTGGCGTACCGCTGATTACGGTTCTGTTCATGGCATCAGTAATGTTCCCGCTGTTCCTTCCGGACGGTGTGACCATCGACAAGCTGTTGCGTGCGCAGATCGGTATCATCCTGTTCACTGCGGCCTATCTTGCCGAAGTGTTCCGTGGCGGTCTGCAGGCTGTTCCACGTGGCCAGTTTGAAGCCGGTGACAGCCTTGGCCTGTCCTATTGGCAGTCCATGCGTCTGATCATCCTGCCGCAGGCTTTGCGTCTGGTGATCCCGCCAACCGTCAACAGCTTCATTTCGATGCTTAAGGATACAACGCTGGTGGTCATCATCGGCCTGTTCGACTTCCTTGGCACGGTCAAGCTGGCACTGCGCAGCGACCCGGCATGGACCAAATACTACGTCGAGGGTTATGCCTTCGCCTCGGCAATTTTCTTCCTGATCTGTTTCTCTATGGCCAAATATTCGGCCTATCTTGAAAAAGAGCTCCGCAAGGGCGAGCAGCGGTAAGGAGAGAGGAAAAAACAATGACAGCTACAGAAGCACAAACCACCAATGGCGTTGTCCCTCCTCCGTCGAACGAGGAAGTGATTACCGTCAGCAAAGCCAACAAATGGTATGGCAACTTCCATGTTCTCAAGGATATCGATCTGCATGTCCGCAAGGGCGAGCGCATCGTTATCTGCGGTCCGTCCGGTTCAGGCAAATCGACCCTGATCCGTACGCTCAACCGTCTTGAGACCTATCAGAGCGGTGAAATCACCGTCGATGGCATTCTGCTTGGCGACGATGTTAAAAACATTGAAGCCGTTCGCCGCGAAGTCTGCATGGTGTTCCAGCACTTTAACCTTTTCCCGCACATGACCGTGCTGGAAAACCTGACGCTGGCACCAATCTGGGTTCGCAAGATGCCCAAGAAAGAAGCCATCGATCTGGCGATGCATTATCTGCAGCGCGTTCGGATTGCCGAACAGGCCCACAAATTCCCGGGCCAGCTTTCCGGTGGTCAGCAACAACGTGTGGCAATTGCCCGCTCGCTCTGCATGCAACCGAAAATCATGCTGTTCGATGAACCGACCTCGGCACTCGACCCGGAAATGGTCAAGGAAGTGCTCGACGTTATGGTCGAACTCGCCAAGGAAGGCATGACCATGCTTTGCGTCACCCATGAAATGGGCTTCGCCAAAGAGGTCGCCGACCGTGTCGTGTTCATGGATGCTGGTGAAATCGTTGAAATGGCAGGTCCGCAGGAATTCTTTGCGAACCCCAAAAGCGAACGGACCAAGCTGTTCCTTAGCCAGATCCTGTCGCATTAATCAAAACGCATTGCGGATTTCCGCTTATGACGTACCGGAAACGGCCCCAAACGGGGCCGTTTTCTTTTTTGTAAATTTCGGACTTGCCCCCTGCCCGTCAAATACCGAAGATCGGCGGGCAAACAGCAATGGATAAACATCTTCATGACCACGCCTTCCGCACCTGCATCCACTGACACGACATTGGGCTTCATCACGGTCCAGTCCCTGACCAAAAAGTTCGGCCCCAACACCGCACTTGATGATGTCAGCCTGTCGCTTGGCAAGGGGGAAACCATGGCGGTCATCGGACCGTCGGCTGCGGGCAAAAGCGTGTTGATGAAATGCATCGTCGGCCTTCACGGCGCGGATGACGGCAAAATCATGCTGGGTGGCGATGATGTCAGCCAGACCAGCTCCCCGGCCCGCAAACAATGGGCAGAACGGATCGGTATGCTGTTTCAGCAGAACGCCCTGTTTGACAGCATGAAGGTTTGGGAAAATATCTGTTTCCGTCAGATCGAGCGCGGGACACTGACACGCAAGGCCGCGAAAGACCATGCCATCGAATTGCTTGGCCATGTCGGCCTGTCCGAAGACAGTGCCTTTCTGTCTCCTGGTGATCTGTCTGGCGGCATGCAGAAACGTGTTGGCATTGCACGCGCCATTTCAACCGATCCGGAAATCCTGCTGCTTGATAACCCTACCGCGGGCCTTGATCCGGTTCTTTCAAACCATATCGAACTCATGATAAACAAAATCGCAACCCAGCGCGGCACTACTGTCATAACCATCACCAACGACATGCAGATCGCGCGCACGCGGTACGCAAACCTCGTGATGATGCATGGCGGCAAAGTTTACTGGTCTGGTCCAACCACTGAGATTGACGCTGCTCATAATGAGCACCTGACCCAGATGCTCAATGGGTCGTCACAGGGTCCGATTACCATGCGGATGGGCAAGCGTGACGACCATATGGTTGCCTGATCGCAGATACCAGTCAGTTAGCGGTATAAACCGACACATCTGCTTCGCGGATGACATCTGCCCAAACCGGGCCGGGATGACGGTCGGTAAACAGAGCATCAATTTCAGACAGATGCCCCAGCCGAACCATCGCACGCCGCCCGAATTTCGATGCATCGGTACACAGGAATGTCTGGCGCGCATTGGAAATGATCGCACGCGCCACCCGGACTTCACGATAATCGAAATCCATCAGGCTGCCGTCTTCGTCAACGCCCGAAATCCCAACAATCGCGTAATCCACCTTGAACTGGTTGATAAAATCGATGGTCGCCTCGCCGATCACGCCAAAATCGCGCTGGCGAACAACACCACCTGCGATGATCACCTCAAACCCCGGATTGGCGGCACAAATCTGCGCGACATGCAGGTTGTTGGTGATGATTTTCAGGCTCTTGTGGGACGATAATGCACGCGCAACCTCTTCGTTAGTTGTCCCGATATTGATGAAGATCGACGCCCCTTCGGGGATATGCTGTGCCACCAGTTTGGCGATTTCGCGCTTGCTGCCAAGGTTAAGAACCTGACGGTCTGTATAGGCTGTGTTTTCTGTGGTCGAAAGGCTGGCCGCCCCGCCATGATAACGCGCAACAAGGCCTTCTTCGGCCATTTCATTGATATCGCGTCGGATGGTCTGGGGGGTAACGGCAAAATGATCGGCCAATGTATCAATCGTCATGAAACTGTTCGCCGCGACCAGTTCAAGGATTTCGCGACGCCGCCGATCAAGCTTGCCCATATTGCTTCCTTCCGCCCTGAATTTTCGTCTTTGATTGTTAATTTTCGTTATCGATCAAAATGACGCCAATGACAACAAGATGCAAGCCCTGTCACACAACATCGCCAATCGCATCTCCTGTCATTCAATGCTCAGACAAATTGCTTGGGAAAGCCGTTAAACCATTCCCGTGCCGCAGTAGTTTCTCGACGAATGAATTCGATCAACGGTCGGATACGGGCGGCATCTATCATGTCATTATGACAAACAAGCCAGTAATCGCGATGAATTGGAATAATCCGGGGCATCACGGCAACCAAATCGTCAAACATTGCCCCCATATAATAAGGCAACACACACAGCCCATAACCCGCACGGCAGGCTTTGAGCTGCGCAAAAACACTGGATGTCTGATAAGACGGTCTCAACCCCGGAATAATTTCACCCAGATAGTTGAGTTCCGGGGTAAAAATCATGTCCTCGATATAACCGATGAACGGGTGCCCCGCGAGGTCCTCGCGCTGTTTGATAGCCCGGTTGCGGGCAAGATAATCGCGCGATGCATAGACATAAAGAATGTAACTGGAAATTTTCTCGAAGTGATAAGAACCGGCCTTTGGCGTACTGAGCGAAACCGAGACATCCGCCTCGCGCCGCGATAACGAAACGATCTGCTGGATATTGACCATCTCGATGGTCAGGTTCGGATATTGACTGGCAAAATGAGGCAGCTTTTCTGCAATGAAAAAATTGCCATAGCCTTCAGGAACACTTAGCCGGATTACCCCGCTGAGCGGTAAAGCACCATCCCCGACCACACTAAGCATTTTGTCCGCTTCAAGCGCCATTGCCTGGGCTGGCTCCATCAGCCTTTGCCCCATCGGCGTCAATGTATAGCCTGTCGGACTGCGCTGAAACAATTTTGCCCCGATCCCCTGTTCAAGCCTCTCAATCCGTCGTGCAACCGTCACATGGCTGGTTCGCAATCGCCGTGCCGCAGAGGAAAGCTTGCCTTCCTGAGCGACGGCAAGGAAATACTGTAAATCATCCCAAGGGAACTGGCGCATCCAACTTCCTGTTCATTTTTGTACAAGCATTGTCCAAAATTATATATTTGACCGGGTTTTGGTCAATGTTAGCGTAAGTCATGGTCCTGAACACAAGAATAGAATCAGAAATGAATCGTTCTTTTTCAGATACTTAGTCGGACAAATCAAAAAGCCGATTAAAATAACAAAAATGTGCAATCAAGGCACACTTCAATCATCCGGTCTGTAACAACGGTTAATAAGCGGCCCGGAAGCGTCGTCTGGTTTGCCCGCAGGCACACCGGAAAACATAGTTCCATCAGGGAGGAACCTAGATGAAGAAGATTGCAATTGCATCTGTTGCGATAATGGCTGCCGCTGCAGCATTGCCCGCACATGCCGAAATCTCCGATGATGTTGTCAAAATTGGTATCCTGAACGATCAATCCGGTGTCTATGCCGATTTTGGTGGCACCTGGTCCTTTGAAGCCGCAAAAATGGCCGTCGAGGATTTTGGCGGCACCGTTCTTGACAAGAAGATCGAAGTCATTACCGCCGACCATCAGAACAAACCCGATGTTGCCGCAAACATTGCGCGTCAGTGGTATGATCAGGATCAGGTTGATACGATCATGGAACTGACAACCTCATCGGTCGCTCTGGCCGTACAGGGCATTTCCAAGGAAAAGAAAAAGATCGATATCGTAACCGGTGCGGCCACCACGGCCCTGACCGGTGAACAATGTTCGCCCTATGGCTTCCACTGGGCGTATGACACCCATGCACTGGCAGTGGGCACCGGCGGTGCATTGGTGAATAATGGGGGCGATAGCTGGTTTTTCCTGACGGCTGACTATGCTTTCGGTTATTCGCTGGAAGAGCAAACCGGCAACTTCGTCAAGGAAAACGGTGGCTCGGTAGTCGGTGCGGTTCGACATCCTTTGGCAACAACTGACTATTCCTCGTTCCTGTTGCAGGCGCAGGCATCCGGCGCAAAAGTCATTGGCCTTGCCAACGCCGGGCTCGATACCGCCAATGCCATCAAACAGGCTTCGGAATTCGGCATCGTTCAGAGTGGCCAGCGTCTTGCAGCACTGCTCTTTACCCTTGCTGAAGTCCATGGTTTGGGCGCAGAAGCCGCACAAGGGCTGTCACTGACCGAAGGGTTCTATTGGGATCGCAACGATGAAACCCGCGAATTCGGCAAACGTTTCTTTGATCGCACCGGGCGTATGCCCAACATGATCCAGGCTGGCACCTATTCTGCCGTCCTGCAGTACCTCAAAGCGGTAAAGGAAACCGGGACGGATGAAACCGAGGCCGTCGCGAAAGCCCTGCATGAAATGCCGGTTAATGACGTTTTTGCCAAAAACGGCAAAGTCGGTGCAAATGGTCGCATGATCTATGACATGTATCTGATGGAAGTCAAAGCTCCTGACCAGATGACCGGTGACTGGGATTACTACAACGTTCTTGATACCGTGCCCGGCGACAAAGCTTTCATCGATCCGGCGGAAAGCGGCTGCTCATTGGCGTCGAACTAAGAACATGACGGCGACCGGAACTCACGCAAATCCTGGAAACCATCAAAACGAGACAAAGGCGCGGGTGGTTCTTACCGCCCGTGACCTTCGTCGCGATTTTGGCGGGTTTACCGCGGTCAATAACGTCAATCTTGACGTTCATCACGCCAAAGTGCATGCGCTGATCGGCCCGAATGGCGCAGGCAAAACCACCGTTTTCAATCTTCTGACCAAATTCCTGCAACCGACCAGCGGGAAGATCACCCTGCTGGATCATGATATTACCAAAACAGCACCTGCCCGCGTGGCACGTATGGGCCTGGTACGATCATTCCAGATTTCCGCAATTTTTCCGCACCTGACGGTTCTGGAAAATATTCGCGTCGCGTTGCAACGTCCGGGCAATTTGGCGATCCAGTTCTGGCAGCCGCTTGGTAAACTTGACGTTCTGAATGATCGCGCAATGGAACTTCTGGAATCTGTCGGTCTTCAGAATGAATATGACAGTCAGGCTGCTGATCTTTCCTATGGCCGCAAACGTGTGCTGGAAATCGCGACGACACTGGCACTCGACCCCAAAGTTCTGTTGCTGGACGAACCGATGGCTGGCATGGGGGGCGAAGATGTCGGTATGGTCGCGGAACTCATTCGCGAAGTTGCCAAAACCCGCGCGGTCCTGATGGTTGAACATAACCTCAATGTTGTCGCCGATCTGTGCGATCACATCACCGTTCTGCAACGCGGCGAAATTCTGGCGGAGGGCGATTACGCCACCGTCAGCAACGATGAACGCGTCAAGGTCGCCTATATGGGAACGGATCATGACTGACAGAAAACCACTTCTTTCAGTACAGGGCCTGAATGCCTGGTACGATGAAAGCCATATCCTGCATGGTGTGAACCTTGAGGTTTGCGAAGGTGAAACGGTCACCATCCTTGGCCGTAACGGCATGGGTAAAACCACGACCTTGCGCTCGATCATGGGCATTTTGCGCAAACGCACCGGCACAATCGAATTTGACGGCAAGGACCTTATGAACCGGCCGCTGCATCATACTGCACGTGCTGGGATCGGGTTTGTTCCCGAAGAACGCGGGATTTTCGCAACCCTCAGTGTCGAGGAAAACCTCACGCTACCGCCTGTCGTCTCGCCGAACGGCATGTCCATCGATGAAATTTATGATCTGTTTCCCAACCTTTTGGAACGACGCAACAGTCAGGGAACCAAATTGTCCGGCGGCGAGCAGCAGATGCTCGCCATGGCTCGCATGCTGCGTACCGGGGTCAAGATGTTATTGCTAGACGAACCGACCGAAGGCCTTGCTCCGGTCATCGTCCAGCGTATCGGCGAGGTTCTGCAAACCCTGAAACAGCGAGGCATGACCATTCTTCTTGTTGAACAGAATTTCCGGTTTGCCAGCAAAATTGCCGACAGGTTCTACATCATGGATCACGGCGTGGTGACAGAAGGTTTCGACGTGGCGGAACTGCCCGCCAGAATGGACACCTTGCACGAAGTTCTGGGGGTATAGCGCCGTGACTATGATATTTGGAATCCCGATTCAGGCGTTTCTTGGTCAGCTTCTAATCGGTCTGATCAACGGATCCTTCTACGCAATGCTTAGCCTGGGTCTGGCGATCATTTTCGGCCTTCTTCGCGTGATCAACTTCGCACATGGCGCCCAATACATGATGGGAGCCTTTGTCGGCTTCCTGCTGCTGTCATGGATCGGGGTAAATTACTGGCTGGCATTGCTGGTAGCACCGGTCATTGTCGGCATTACCGGCATTGTAATCGAACGCTTTGCCTTGCGTCGTCTTTATAATTTGGACCATCTGTACGGGCTTCTGTTCACCTTTGGCCTTGCTCTGGTGATCGAGGGCGGCTTCCGGTATTTTTACGGCACTTCCGGTCAACCCTATGCCACCCCCGCCCTGCTTTCCGGCGGGGTTAATCTCGGCTTTATGTATCTGCCAGTTTATCGCGGCTGGGTGGTCGTGGCATCGCTGATTGTCTGTATCGGCACATGGCTTCTTATCGAAAAGACCAAACTCGGCGCCTATTTGCGGGCAGCAACCGAAAATCCAACGCTTGTCCAGTCGTTTGGCATCAATGTGCCGTTCCTGCTGACTCTGACATATGGGCTTGGTGCCGGTCTGGCTGCACTGGCCGGGATCATGGCCGCACCGATTTATCAGGTCAGCCCGTTGATGGGATCGAACCTGATCATTGTGGTGTTCGCCATCGTGGTCGTGGGCGGGATGGGATCGATTATGGGGGCGATTGTCACGGGCTATATGCTTGGCATCCTAGAAGGGTTGACAAAGGTCTTTTATCCCGAAGCGTCAAACATCGTGATTTTCGTAATCATGGCTATCGTTCTTTTGGTCCGACCTGCGGGTCTGTTTGGTCGGGATGCGTGATATGACAGAAATAACAATGACATCGGAAACCCGCCAATCGGCGCACCGGATACAGCTTGCCCTGCTCGCTGTATTGATCATCGGCCTTGTGATTGCACCCTTCGTCCTTTATCCGGTTTTCCTGATGAAGGTCCTGTGTTTTGCCCTGTTCGCCAGTGCCTTCAATCTGCTTCTGGGCTTCACGGGCCTGCTGTCGTTCGGCCACGCAGCCTTTTTCGGCGGAGCAGCCTATTTCACTGCTCACGCAGTTAAAGAATGGGGCTTCGCCCCCGAAGCCGGTATCCTTCTTGGCGTTGTGGGTGCCGCCTTCATGGGGTTGATCATCGGATTTTTCGCCATCCGGCGCCAGGGCATCTATTTTGCGATGATTACACTCGCCCTGTCCCAGATGTTCTTTTTCTTCTGCCTGCAATCGGAATTCACCAAAGGTGAAGATGGCTTGCAAGGTGTACCGCGCGGGCATCTGCTTGGCCTTATCGATCTGAACCAGCCATTAAATATGTATTTCTTTGTTCTGGCAGTCTTTGTGATTGGGGTGTTCATGGTCTGGAGGATTGTGCACTCTCCGTTTGGCATGATCCTGCGATCCATTCGGGAAAATGAAAACCGGGCAATTTCACTGGGCTACTCGGTCAATCTCTACAAGCTTGCCGCCTTTGTCATGTCGGCGGCTTTGGCCGGTCTCGCCGGCGGTCTCAAGGCACTGGTGTTCCAGTTTGCCACCCTTACCGATGTGGCATGGCAAATGTCAGGCGAAGTCATCCTGATGACCCTGCTTGGCGGGATCGGAACGATCTTCGGCCCGATCTTCGGTGCGGCTTTTGTCGTGACCGTGCAGAACTATCTGTCAACCACCGGCTTCCCGGTAACGGTGTTGACCGGCCTTATCTTCATTGTCTGTGTGCTGGTGTTCCGCCGTGGCATTGTCGGCGAGTTCAACGCGTCACGCCTCGCTGCCAAGCTGGGCCTTCGGTCCAGAAACTAGGGAAGCAGCATGACCACGCAACAATTCGACTATATCATTGTCGGCGCAGGATCGGCTGGCTGTACTCTTGCAAACCGGCTGTCTGAAATCGAAAATGCCACCGTCCTTCTGTTGGAGGCCGGTGGCAAAGATACCAATCCATGGATCCATATTCCGGTCGGCTATCTTTATTGCATCGGCAATCCAAATGTCGATTGGTGCTTTAAAACCGAGGCCGAAGAAGGTCTGAATGGCCGGTCATTGGGGTATCCCCGTGGCAAGGTCCTGGGGGGATGTTCGTCGATCAACGGCATGATTTATATGCGGGGTCAGGCCGCCGACTATGACCAATGGCGTCAATCGGGATGTGACGGTTGGGGCTGGGACGACGTACTGCCGCATTTCAAAAAATCCGAAGATTACTATCTTGGCTCCGATGACATGCACGGATCAGGCGGCGAATGGCGGGTTGAACAGGCGCGCGTGCGCTGGGAAATCCTTGATGCGTTTCAGGACGCCGCCGAACAGGCTGGCATCCCGAAGGTCGCGGACTTCAACCGCGGCAACAACGAAGGTTCCAGCTATTTCGCCGTCAACCAGAAACGCGGCATTCGCTGGAACACTTCAAAGGCATTTCTGAAGCCTGCCCTGTCGCGAAAGAATCTGGAATTGCGCACACATGCGCAGGTTCGGCGTCTGATCATTGAAAAAGGTCGCGTCACCAGTGTTGAATATGACCGCAACGGCGTGACTGAAACCGTCTCGGCACGTCGTGAAATCATTCTGTCGGCCGGTGCCATCGGCTCGCCCCATATTCTGGAACTATCAGGCATCGGTCCGGGCGATGTCCTGCAAAAACATGGCATCCAGACTATCCATGAAAGCACGCAGGTCGGTGAAAACCTGCAGGATCACCTTCAATTGCGCTGCGCATTCAAGGTCAGAGGCATCCGCACCCTGAACGAACAGGCAAGCAGCCTTGTCGGCAAGGCCGGGATCGCGCTGGAATACCTGTTCAATCAATCAGGACCGATGTCGATGGCCCCAAGCCAACTTGGCATCTTCACCAAATCGGATGCATCATTCGAAACACCAAACCTGCAATATCACGTGCAGCCGCTATCGCTTGAAAAGTTCGGCGATCCCGTCCATCCTTTCCCAGCCTTTACGGCAAGTGTCTGTAACCTGCGTCCGCAAAGTCGCGGCAGTATACATTTGAAATCACCCGATTTCCGCAATCAACCGGCCATCGCACCCAATTATCTGAGTGCGGATGCCGACAAAAAGGTTGCTGCCGACTCAATCCGGCTGACCCGCAAAATTGCCAATCAGCCCGCCCTTGCCCCGTATCGGCCCGAAGAATTCAAACCCGGCCCGTCATACGAGACAGAGGATGATCTGATCAAAGCCGCAGGCAATATCGGCACGACGATTTTCCACCCCGTCGGTACATGCCGCATGGGCGCGGACCCGGCATCGGTGGTTGATCCACAATTACGGCTGCGTGGGCTTGACGGGCTTCGGATTGCTGATGCCTCGATCATGCCCACCATCACATCGGGCAATACCAATTCACCAACCATCATGATCGCGGAAAAAGCCGCGGCCATGATTATGGCAAGCGTACGCAACTAGCCACAAAAACCATACAAAAAGGCCGGGCAGTCACCCTACCCGGCCTTTTGCATTCTCAGTTGTGTGATCACCCTTTGGTGCGGGCAACGATCCGTTCGCGCACTGCCGCGGCAGAACCGGTTCTGGCGACCTCGCCATCGCCAATTACGATTGCCTCGCGCAACAGCGCCGTCGCCTCGTCAAGCTGTGCCTGATCACGGATATGAGCGATACAAAGCGGCGTTTCGGCCGAAACGGCCTGCCCGACCTTGATGAAATCGGTAAAGCCGACAGCAAAGTCGATCTTCTGATCGGCACGCGTCCGCCCACCTTTCAACGCAACCAGCGCCAGACCAACCTTGCGGGCATCCATCGATACAACCCGCCCGGTCTTCGCCGCGCTGACGGACTTAATCATCGGAGCTACTTCAAGATGGGCCGATGTGTTTTCGATAAAATCGGCTGGACCGCCAAGGGCCGATACCATTTTGCCAAATACTTCGGCTGCCTTGCCCGACGTCAGGGCGTCACTGGCTTTTTGCAAACCATCGGCAACATCACTGGCAACACCGGTCAGCGACAGCATTTCGGCTGCCAACGCCATCGTGACATCATAAACACGCTGTTCCTGATGCTTGCCGGTCAGGAAATCAACCGCTTCATGCATTTCAAGCGCGTTGCCAACCGTATCGCCCAGAACCTGTTCCATATCAGTTAAAAGCGCCGTTGTGGGCACGCCATTGCGGGTTGCGACTTCGGTGATGCTTTCGGCCAGTTCACGCGCACGGTCATATTCATTCATGAAGGCACCCGATCCGAATTTGACATCCATCACCAGCGCATCCAGACCTGCCGCCAGCTTTTTCGACAGGATCGATGCGGTAATCAACGGAATGCTTTCAACCGTCGCGGTGACGTCGCGAATGCCATAGAAACGTTTGTCCGCGGGGGCAAGATCGGTGGTCTGCCCGATGATGGCACAGCCGACTTCACGCGTGACCTTGGCAAATTCATCCAGAGTCGGTGTGGTACGATAGCCCGGGATGGAATCAAATTTGTCCAGCGTTCCGCCTGTATGACCAAGGCCACGTCCCGAAATCATCGGAACAAAAGCACCGCACGCACCAACAATCGGTCCCAGCATCAGGCTGACCTTGTCGCCAACCCCACCAGTCGAATGCTTGTCGACAATCGGCCCATCAAGACCAAGCGCCTTCCAATCAAGTACGGTCCCGGAATCACGCATATTGCGCGTCAGCGCCGCGCGCTCATCCATGGTCATGCCGTTAAAGAAAACCGCCATGGCAAGGGCTGCAACCTGCCCCTCGCTGATGCTTTCATCGGCAATGCCCTTTACGAAAAAGGCGATTTCGGCGTCTGTCAGAACTTCGCCTTCACGTTTACGGCGAATGATTTCCTGCGGCAGCATATGCTGTCTCCTGCGCGCTTATTATTAAATTACGTTTTCAAACTCGTTTGAAACAGGCTCATGCATCACTTGAAAAATAACGCAGCAGGATCTTGATTAAATTGGAAGATCCTTCTTTTGCCATTTCAAGTGTCTGTTCATGACTAAGAGCGGTCGGGCTCATGCCCGCGGCCAGATTGGTGATGTTTGAAACTGCTGCCACCCGGAATCCCAGACGGCGGGCAAGAATGTTTTCCGGCACGGTCGACATGCCCACCGCATCCGCACCCAGAACCTTAAGCGCACGAATTTCGGCCGGTGTTTCAAAACTTGGCCCGGTGCACCAGCAATAAGTGCCTTCAAACAGGTTAATGCCAAGCTCTGCCGCAGTATTTTTCAAACCCGATCCGATTTCCGGGTCATAAGGCACATCCATCCCGACAAAGCGATCATCACCATGATATCCGATCAACGGATTGGGCCCGAACAGGCTGATATGATCCGTAATCAGCATCAGGTTCCCAGGTGATGCCTCGGAGATTAGCGAGCCCGCCGCATTGGTCAGGATAAGTCGGTCTGCACCCAATTCACGCAATGTCTCAAGCGGCTCGCTCATCAAATCCGAACGGCCATGTTCATAATAATGCGCCCGGCCCTGCATGACGGCAACGGAAACGCCCCCGATACGGCCCAGAACCAGTTGTCCGCCATGGCCCACTACCGTCGGCTTGGGAAAGCCCGGCAGGTCTGTATAGGAAATCTTGATCACATCTCTGACGGCGTCAATAACGCCCCCCAACCCACTGCCAAGAACAAGTGCAACCTCGGCCTTAAAGCCCGGTGCCCTGACGGCAATGATATCCAATGCGGCTTTGACGTTGCTCATTTCAAATTCTCCGGCCCGAAGGAATGGGGAATAAGTTCTTCACGTGTCAGGGTCAGAAGCGTTTTGCCTGCATCATTGATGATATAAATTGTCGCATCCGATCCGGTGAATTCCCGGATTTTCTGACGACAACCACCACATGGCGTACAGGCAACATCGCCCAGCCCGACAACGACGATTTCGTCAAACTTGGTTTCACCCGACAGAACCATTGCCGAAATTGCCCCGGCTTCGGCACAAACACCTTCGGGATAGGCCGCGTTTTCAACATTGCATCCGGCAATGACCTGTCCGCGTTCAGTCCGAAGGGCTGCGCCAACGTGGAATTTCGAATATGGCGCATATGCCTTGTCACGCGCGGCAAGTGCCGCATTAATCAAATCGCGCGGGGCATCGGTTACAGTTTGCGATGTCATGTGTCTTAATCCTGTTTTTCCTGCCGCTTATCGCGGGCAGGTTCCATCCTGCATATAGTCGTGAACAATAATCCTGCCGTTGATGATGTCGTTGCGCGCCGCATCGGCCGCATCTTTCATCCCAAGCGTGATCAGGTCCCTGTTAAATTCGTCAAGTGCCCAGTCGATCCCACCTTCGGCAAGTCCAAGACTGCGAATACCCGGCTTCCAGTTCCCATTGCGCGCCGCCTTGAAAGCCTCGAACACCGCAACATCGACATGTTTGACCATCGATGTCAGAACCGATCCCGGATGCAACCCGTTCTGGTTTGCATCCGATCCAATCCCAAGCTTTCCGGCATCCGCAGTCGCCTGCAAAACACCAATTCCCGTGCCACCGGCCAGTTGCAAGACAACATCTGCACCAAGACCGATCTGTGTGGTCGCCAGTTCGGCACCACGGGCCGGATCATTCCACGCCGCACCGGTCGTTCCCGTCATGTTTTCCAGTACCTTGATGCCCGAAACCGCCTGCAACGCACCCAGGGCATAGCCACAGGTCATTCGGCGGATCAACGGAATATCCATGCCGCCAACAACACCAATCGTTCCCGATTTCGATGCCATGGCCGCAAGCATCCCGACAAGATACGTGCCTTCATGTTCGCGAAACACAACCGACTGCACATTGGGTTGATCAACAACCATATCGACAATGGTAAAACGGGTATCGGGAAATTCCGGCGCAACTTTGGCAAGCGACGTCGCCTGCTGAAACCCGACCACAACAATCGGGTCACGTCCCTCGCGGGCAAAATTCCGGATCGCCTGTTCGCTTTGCGTGTCATTACGCAATTCGAACTCGCGATAATCAATGCCGGTTTCCTGTTTGAAACGCTCCGCCCCTTCAAAAGCCGACTGATTAAACGAACCGTCAAACTTGCCACCGGTTGAATAAACAACTGCTGGCGTAATTTCGGCGGCCTGCACGGCTAAAACCGTGGCAGGCAGCGAAACAGCCAGAACGGCAATGATGGAAAAGACCTGTTTGCAATTCATCACAGCCTCGTTTGCCAGATATGCCGGATCGGGAAGCTGACCGCAGCGCGATCAGCGTTCCTTCACATACGGACGACCAAGCGATTTGGGCGGAATGGCGCGACCAATAAAGCCCGCCAACAGGATCACCGTCAAAACATAAGGTAGTGCCTGCACCAGTTGCACCGGCACCTCGCCGATCCCCGGCAGGACAACACCCTGCATGCGGGTTGCTGCGGCATCAAGGAAACCAAACAGCAAACAGGCAAACAATGCCGGGAAAGGCCGCCATTTGCCAAACACCATGGCTGCGAGCGCGATATAGCCCTTTCCTGCTGTCATGTCCTGAAGGAAGGACGCACCCTGCGCGGTCGAAAGATACGCACCCGACATGCCGACAAGAATACCACTGCACATCACCGCACGATAACGCATGGCGACAACGCCAATACCGGCTGTATCAACCGCCCCCGGATTTTCACCAACCGCACGCAGACGCAAACCGAAACGGGTACGATACATCACCCACCACGCTGCCGGAACTGCAAGGAACGCGACATAAACAAGAATGTTATGACCGCTCAGCAATTCCGAATAAATTGATCCGAGAACCGGGACATCGGCAACGGCATCCGCACCGGGCAAGGTAATCGGTTGGAACCGCGATTCATGATCAAGCGACGGAGTCTTGCCGCCTTGCGCAAACAGCGCAATCCCGACAAGTGCCGTCAGACCGGACATCAGGATATTGATCGCCATGCCTGATACAACCTGATTGCCTTTATGCGTGATGCAGGCAAAACCATGCAGCAGCGAAAGGCAGATCGTGGTTCCGATTGCCGCCAGCAACCCGACCCACGGATTTCCGACATAGTAAGCTACGGCGGCAGCCGAAAACGCCCCGCCCAGCATCATGCCTTCAAGTGCCAGGTTGATCGTGCCGGACCGCTCCGAAAACATCCCGGCCAGTGCGGCAAGAATAAGCGGGGTCGATGTCCGAAGCGTCGCATCCAGAAGCAGGATAACCAGTTCAAAATTATCCATTATGCGGCCTCCTGCGCACGGCGGCGCAAATGCCACGCTGTATAAATCCGGGTCACACGCGGACGGAACATATGTTCCATAGCACCGGTAAACAGGATCACAAGCCCCTGAATAACCACGACCATATCGTTCGAAATCGTCGGGATTTCAAAACTTAGCTCCGCCCCGCCCTGATACAGCATCCCAAACAGCAATGCCGCCAGGAAAATACCAAACGGGTGATTGCGCCCCATCAGGGCAACCGCGATCCCGACAAAGCCGTAACCGGCCGTAAAATCAATCAGTAGCCGGTGCTGAACCCCCATCACTTCGTTAAGCGCCATGAAGGCCGAAAGCGCGCCTGAAATCATCATAGCCATGATGATGTAACGCCCCGGCTCGATCCCGGCATAGGTCGCGGCAACCGCATTGGCACCCACGGTGCGAATCGCATAACCCCATCTTGTATGCCAGATGAACAGCCACACTAGAACACTGCAGACAAGCGCGTACACGAATGAGAGGTTCAGCGGACTGCTTGCCATTTCCAGACCAACGCCTGCGGCGATGTCATGAATGAACGGCAAACGCAGATGTTCGGCAATCTGTTCGCTTTCCGGGGTCATTGATCCCTGCGGGCGCAGAACATTGACCAGCAAATAAACCATCAGTGACGATGCAATGAAGTTGAACATGATCGTGGTGATCACGACATGTGACCCGCGACGCGCCTGTAGATATGCCGGGATATAGGCCCAGGCCGCACCGAAAACTGCCGCCGCCAGAATGGCAACAATCAGCATTATCGGGAATGGCAGGAAATCGAGGTAAAGGGCGGCCAGAATAACGCCGAGACCACCAACATAGGCCTGCCCTTCGGCACCGATATTGAACAGCCCGCAATGGAATGCCACGGCAAAGGCCAGACCGGTAAAGATGAAGTTGGTGGTGTAATAAAGCGTATAACCCCACGCCTCTTCATAGCCGAACGCACCATAAAGCAGAATTTCAACAACTTGTGTCGGGCTTTCACCGATCGCCAGAACCACAAGCCCCGAAACGACCAGTGCCAGCAGAAGGTTGAGCAGCGGCAACGCACCAACATCAATCCAGCGCGGCAGTTGAACGGTATCACTCATACGTGGCCCTCCGCGGCTTTGGCTTCATGGGGGTCAACCCCGGCCATCATCAGGCCAAGAACCCGTTCATTTGCTTCGGCAGCAGAAACTTCACCGATGATGGACCCATCACACATCACCAGTATGCGGTCGGCAAGAGACATGATTTCGTCCAGTTCGACGGATACCAGCAGGACGGCCTTGCCTGCATCGCGCATCGCAACAATACGTTTGTGAATGAATTCGATGGCGCCGATATCGACACCACGCGTCGGCTGACCAACCAGAAGAAGTTCCGGATCGCGCATGATTTCGCGCGCCAGAACCAGCTTCTGCTGGTTGCCGCCGGAAAAATTGGCTGCTTTCAGATCAGGATCATTTGGCCGCACGTCGAATTCCGACATCATATGTTCGGTCGCACCGGAAATCGCATGCCAGTTCAGGAACATGCCTTTCTGATAGGCTGCATCATCTTCATAACCGAGAATAGCGGCTTCCTTGGCCGAAAATGACGTCACCATCGCCATGCGATGGCGGTCTTCGGGCACATGGGCCACACCGCGTTTACGCAGTTCGGCGGCATCAACACCGCGACCGGGTGTCACATCCTGCCCGTTCAACAGGACCTGTCCCTCACTTACGGCACGTATCCCGCCAAGCGCTTCAAGAAGTTCGCTCTGCCCGTTGCCGGAAACCCCGGCAATGCCGACGATTTCACCAGCACGAACCGTAAAGCTGGCATTCTTGACCTTGCGCACACCCTGCGATGTTTCAACGCACAGATTATCGACCTCAAGAACCGTCGCCGCCGGTGCGGCCTCACCCTTTTCAAGGCGCAAAAGCACCTTGCGGCCGACCATCAGTTCGGAAAGTTCTTCGGGGCTGGTTTCAGCCGTTTTGCGATGGGCCACCATTTCACCCTGGCGCATCACGGAAACATTATCCGTTGCCGCCATGATTTCACGCAGTTTATGCGTGATCAGAACAACCGTCTTGCCCTGCTGCTTCAGGGTTTCCAGAATGCGGAACAGATGATCCGCTTCCTGCGGGGTCAAAACGCCCGTCGGTTCATCCAAAATAAGAATTTCGGCCCCGCGATAAAGGGCCTTCAGAATTTCAACGCGCTGCTGCAAACCAACAGACAGGTCGCCAACAATGGCATCCGGATTAACGTCGAGCGAATATTCACGCTCCAGACGTTTAAGCTCCTCGCGGGCCTTGTCTACGCCCTCGCGCAGGATTGCTCCCCCCTCGACACCCAGAATAACGTTTTCTAGCACCGTGAACGGTTCAACCAGCATGAAATGCTGATGGACCATGCCGATCCCGACCGCAATGGCATCTTCGGATCCCTTGATATCGCAAAGTTTGCCATCGACATGGATGGTGCCCCCGTCGGCCTGATAAAAGCCGTACAGGATACTCATCAGGGTCGATTTGCCCGCACCGTTTTCCCCGACGATGCCGTGAATCGTACCCTTTTCAACTTTCAGATCGATTGATTTATTCGCGTGTACCGCACCGAACCGCTTGTCTATACCGCGCAGTTCAATAGCGGGTTGCACGGCACCGGTCTCCCCGGCGCCGTGCATTTGATGCATCGTATCCGACACTACAAATCCCCGGTTTGTTCGTCCTGCCTTACATCGGGCAGGCGCTGTCGCTCATGTAATCATGGACTTCAAGGTTGCCGGAAATGATTTCTTCCTTGGCCTTGGCAACAGCCGCTTTCATGTCGTCGGTGATGAGTTTCTCGTTGTTCTCGTCAAGCGCCCAGTCAACGCCGCCTTCTGCAAGGCCAAGAACCGTTACGCCCGGTTCCCATGTGTCGTTGGCAGCAGCGTCAAACGCTTCGTAAACAGCAACGTCAACACGCTTGAGCATCGAGGTCAGAACCGAACCCGGATGCAGGGCATTCTGGTTTGAGTCAACACCGATGCCAAGCTTGCCGGCATCCGCCGCCGCCTGCAGAACACCAACGCCGGTGCCGCCAGCCGCGTGATAGACAACGTCCGCCCCACGGTCGAATTGCGATTTTGCAAGCTCGCCACCTTTAACCGGGTCATTCCATGCCGCACCGGTGGTGCCGGTCATATTCTGGAATACTTCGGCATCGGCATTGGCGTGTTTAACGCCCTGCGCATAACCACAGGCAAATTTGCGGATCAGCGGAATATCCATGCCACCGATGAAGCCGACCTTGCCGGTTTTTGATGCCATCGCTGCCAAAACACCAACCAGGAACGACCCTTCGTGTTCCTTGAATACCACCGACTGAACGTTCGGCAGGTCAACAACCATGTCAACGATCGTGAACTTGATATCAGGGAATTCGGTTGCAACTTTCTCAAGGGCTGATGCCTGCGAGAAGCCGATTGCAACAATCGGGTTCATGCCGCGGCGTGCGAAGTTGCGCATGGCCTGTTCGCGCTGCGAATCGTTCTGGATTTCGAAATCGCGATACTCGGTCCCGGTGTCGGCCTTGTATTTCTCGGCACCGTTATATGCGCCCTGGTTAAACGAACGGTCAAAACGGCCGCCCAGATCGTAAACGACTGCCGGTTTGATTTCTGCTGCGCTCGCTACACCTGCATAGCATGCAACAGCCGCGACCATGGTGGTCAGAAGCTTTTTCATTCCGATGCCCTTCTATTGCTTGATTCTCTTTTATATCCCGCCAGTGCCCTTAACCGGCAGGACTCCCTCATCGAAAAAGTGTTTCATGCAGCAGCGCCGCTTTTTGCCCCGGATGCCGGTATGCTTTTGTGCGTCTCTGCTGCAGAACGCCTATGGTAACTACAAAATACAGTGCTCTGTAAATAGCAGAGCACGGACCATAGGCACAAAACCTGTCCATTCGGTCAGAATTCATTCTACCCCAGCTTACCTTTTTACCGTCTATCTGCGGGGTTTCCCTTAGTTTTTCACGCATTAGAAAACGCTGACATTTCAATCGCTGCCGATACTATTTCTCGAAGAATTTCATAATCCCGCCGCGCGCCATTTCTGTACTCCTGCCTGTTGCGCCGAAAACAAAGGCGTCCGATTCTGCATCGCAATGAAAATTCGCCTTATCCGTCTCCCTGATCCGGATCGACAATTTAACCGCCACGTCATCAACCGGGCGTACCCCCGCCGGAATTTTAATGCTAGGATCGCGTGCGTTCAGGGATTTGACTTTTCATGCCATCCCGGGTCGAGGGATCCCGGTGAAATGGCCTGTGCGGAGATAACAAATGAAACGTAAAATTGCCGGGCTGCTTTCGGCCTGTACGATGCTGACTTTCGGTGCCGGTTCGGCCCTTGCGGATTACGATTTGCGCATCCTGCATACCAACGACGTTCATGACCGCGTTGAATCGGTTACCAAATACAACAATAGCTGCAGTGCCGAAGACGAAACCGAAGGCAAATGCTTTGGCGGTTATGCCCGCCTTGCAACCGCCATTCGCGATAATCGCGCAATGGGCGGCAATGTTATTGTCGTGGATGCGGGCGATCAGTTTCAGGGATCGCTGTATTATTCGACCTACAAGGGTGAACTTCTGGCAGAGCTGATGAATCTGGTCGATTATGATGCCATGGCAGTTGGCAATCACGAATTCGATGACGGGCCTGAAGTCCTTGCCGATTTCATCAAGGCAAGCACCACCCCGATCCTCTCAGCAAACATTGAAACCTCTGTTGCCGGACTGAACGAACTAATCAAACCCGAAACCATCATCACGGTGGGAGGTGAACGGATCGGTATCATCGGCCTTACCACACCCGAAACGGCCGAAATTTCAAGTTCTGGCCCTGATGTCGTCTTCAACGACCTTGCAAGCTCTTTGCAGACTTCGGTGGATCGCCTGCGAGCGCAGGGTATCAACAAGATCGTCGCATTGAACCATTCCGGTTCCTACGCAGATTTCGACATCGTTGGCAAAGTCAGCGGTGTTGACGTCATCGTTGGCGGCCACGATCATTTGCTGTTTTCAAACAATGTTGAAAACGCTTCATACCCCTACCCGGTGGTGATGAATGGTGGGGATGGTGATCCTGTTCTGATCGTTCAGGCCTATGCATACACCCGTTATCTTGGCGATCTGGCTGTTACCTTTGATGACAATGGCAAAGCCATCGCCTGGAGCGGCGAGCCGATTTCGCTTGATGCATCCTTTACCCCCGCCGAAGACATCACGGCCGTCATTGACACCAAACGAGGTGCCGTTGATGCCGTCCGCACCATCGAAGTCGGCAGCTTCACGACCGCCGCCGATGGATCGCGCGAAACCTGCCGCGCGATGGAATGCGCCATGGGATCATTGATTGCCGATGCCATGCTGTGGAAAGCTGGCGAAGGCCATCAGATCGCCATCCAGAATGGCGGCGGTATCCGTGCCAGCATTGACGAAGGCACCGTGACAATGGGCGAAGTCCTGACGGTTCTGCCGTTCCAGAACGCCCTGGCAACCTTCAAACTTTCAGGTGCCGATGTCATTGCATCGCTTGAACATGGCGTGTCGATGGTATCCGAGGGCAAGGGCCAGTTCCCGCAGGTTTCCGGCCTGAAATTCGATCTGGATCTTAACGCGCCGGTCGGGGCGCGCGTATCCAACGTCATGGTCAATGAAGGCGGTACTTTCGCCCCGATTGATCCGGCCAAAACATATGGCGTTGTATCGAACGATTTCATGCGCAATGGCGGGGATGGCTATGCCTTGTTCCGCGACAACGCAACTGATGTCTATGATTTCGGTCCGAACCTTGAACAGGCTGTTGCGGAATATATCGGCATGAATTCGCCGATGACCCCGGCAACCAGTGACCGCATCATGATTAAATAAGCCCGAACCAACGGGTTTGACCAAAGGGCAGCGCACGATGATCCCGTGCGCTGCCCTTCTTGTTTTGCTTGCGTTGAATTGACCCCGCAGCTTATGACTTTGCGCCAGCCATCAAAGACCGTTTAACAATTAACAGAGCATCATCTTGATCAACCCGACCAGCAACATCCTTTGCCTTGGTGCAGCCCATTTTGACCGAACCCTGCAATGCACGGAAACATTCGTGCCTGCGGCGTCAAACCCCGTCCGGACCCTGCACCGCAAACCGGGTGGTGTCAGCCGCAATATCGCGGTTCACCTGCGGTTGCTGGGATGTAATGTCGGCATGCTGGGTGCGGTCGGCGACGATGGCGACGGCGATCAGATCATCCGCTCCTTATCGGAAATCGGTATCGATACCCGGCAAATCCGCAAAATCACTGGTGGTCACACCGCCGGTTATACCGCCATTCTTGACGAAACCGGTGAACTGGCCCTTGGCCTGATGGACGCTGAAGTCTATGACCGCCTGACATGCGATCTTCTGGCTGATCAACTGGCAAATATTCAAAATTGGCCCTGGTGGCTGGTCGATGCCAATCTGCCGACCGAAACGCTGATCTGGCTGGCCGGTCAAAAACGCACATCACGCTTTTGTGCTGCAACCGTATCCCCGTCAAAATCGGCCCGTTTCAAGCCGATTCTGGACAAGCTTGATGTCCTGATCGCCAACCGGGCAGAAGCAAAAGTTTTATCCGGTGTTGATATCAACGACATCGATGACGCGGTAAACGCGATCAAATCCCTGCGTGATCACGGTATTCCCCATATTGTCGTCACACTGGGTGCCAAGGGTGTCATATCCGCCGATGACCGTGAAATTGCGTTCTGGCGCCCCCTGCCCACCAAGGTTGTTGACGTCAATGGTGCCGGTGATGCGTTTTATTCAGGCTTTCTGTCGGCTTTAAGCAAACCGGAAACCAGCTTTGACGCCGCGATTGGCACCGGCCTTGCCATGGCAAGTCTGACGGCGGAAACCCACGGCACAACTGTCTGGAACCTTGATAGCAAAATGGTTCAGGAACGCGCGTTAAACGCCTACAAAGAAACGATCTAACTGCGAATTTTACCGACTGAATATTTCAACCAGTTACCCAGTTCGATCAATCGACGTTCATAGCGCAACGCATCATTATCAATACCATATTGCCATGCCAGATCGCGTCGGCCCGGGTTCTCATGCAATGTCATCCAGTTCGCCGCCATTGTCTCAAGCGCGCCCTGATCGGCAAACAATCCAGCATCAATCAACCGTTGCCCATACCGCCGGAAAATCGCGGCAAGTTCAGCCAGCGTATATTCGGGATGGTATTGCACGCCCCAGAATTTAAGGCCGTCATTTTCCATCACCAATGCCTGAATGTGACTGTGTTCGTTCCCCGCAAGGATTACCGCCCCCTTTGGCGGAACCGATACTTCGTCCATATGCACGGTCAGTGCCGAAAAACAAATCGATTTCCCGCGATACATCGGATGCGCAACCCCTGCCCGATTCGGGCGGATCATACGGCCCACGCCGATCTCGCGTCCATTGGGCGATGCACGCACTTCGCCGCCAAACGCACGGGCAACAATCTGCATGCCCCAGCAACTGCCAAATACGGGCACGCCGGATTCAACCGTCGCTCTGGCCAATGGTAATTGGTTTAAAACGGCATCTTCATCGATATAGGCATTAAGCGCCGAACCGGTCCACGCGATGCCGTCAAAATCGCCAAGCTTCACACCGTCGGGAAGACAGTCCGGCCCATCATCCGCAGGCCGGACAATCGTAACATCAAGTTCAGGATCAAGGCGTCGCAGGGCCGTTTCATATCCCTCGCCCGATGGCGATCCCCCCAGTGAACGGTTCAATTCATTCACTTCGTGGCGATTGCCATCGACAATCAGGATTTTTCTGACGTTTTCCATGATAACACCCTGATCCCGTTATTGTTCTGGTTATCGTTTCTTGAACTTAGCCAAGTTCGCCGACACAGGCCCGACGGAAGATTTCGGCATAATCAGCCACCGAAAGTTCAATCGGGTTGCCTCCATCGGACGGATCACCCTTGGCTTTGGCCGCGACTTCGTCGGCACGGTTTACGTCGACACCGATTTCCGCCAGCGTATTGACGATGCCAAGACGGATACGGAACGCCAGAACCCATTCAAACAGGGTATCAAAGCCCGGTGCAGCAAGGCCCAGCAAACGACAAATCGTTTCACAATTGCCTTCAATCGCGCGGCGGTTGGCACGCATGACATACGGCAGAAGGATTGCGTTGGTCAGGCCATGATGTGTATCAAAAATCGCCCCGATCGGATGGGCCAGTGCATGAACACCGCCAAGTCCCTTCTGGAAGGCTGTTGCCCCCATCGACGCTGCCGAAAGCATATCAGCGCGCGCCTCAATATCCTTGCCATCGTCATAGGCACGCGGCAGCGCATTGGCAATCAGCCGCATGCCTTCAAGGGCAACACCATCCGCCATCGGATGATAACCCGGCGCACAATGGGCTTCGAAACAATGCACAAACGCATCGACACCGGTCGCTGCCGTCACATGCGGCGGCAGGCCAATGGTCAGTTCCGGATCGGAAATCACGATGGCTGGTAACATCTTCGGATGGAAGATGATTTTCTTTTCGTGCGTATCTTCCTTGGTGATCACGCTGGCACGACCGACTTCGGAACCAGTCCCCGACGTGGTCGGAACGGCAACAATCGGCGCGATACCGGCCGGATCGGCACGGGTCCACCAGTCACCGACATCCTCGAAATCCCACATCGGCCGGGTCTGCCCCGCCATCAAGGCAACTGCCTTGGCCGCATCAAGGCCCGAACCGCCACCAAAGGCAATCACACCGTCATGACCGCCTGCACGGTAGACCGCCAGACCGTCTTCAACGTTTTTGCCTGTCGGATTGCCTTTCACACCAGCAAACAGCCCTGTCGGAAGTCCTGCGGCTTCGTTTGCGGCAATCGCATCGCGCACCATCGACAGGTCTTTGAGCCCCTCGTCGGTGATCAGCAACGGCTTCTTCATGCCTGTTGTCTTGCAGGCATCTGCCAGTTCTGAAATACGGCCCGGACCAAAACGCACGGAGGTCGGGAAGTTCCAGTTTCCAACAATCTTCTTGGTCATCTCTGTATCCTTTGCGCGCAAACGCGACGTTAAATCTTGGTCCGCAGGTGGAAGCTTTTCGGCCGGGTCAGTGATTCGTAACCCAGTTTCGAAAGCGTGCATCCACGTCCCGAATTTTTCACCCCCGTCCAGGCCAGTGCCGGATCAAGGTAATCTGCACGGTTCATGAAAACCGTTCCGGTCTGAAGCCGGTCACCAATCGAAAGGGCAGCATCTTCGTCCGCCGTCCAGATTGATGCCGTCAAGCCGAATTCACTGTCATTCATCAGGGCAATGGCTTCCTCGTCGGACGTCACCTTCATGATGCCGACCACCGGGCCAAAGCTTTCCTCACTCATGACGCGCATCGAATGATCGACATTGATCAAGACCTGCGGCGCCAGATACGGGGTGCCTTCCTTGTTGGCGGCAAATTTCGACGGATCGATCAATGCCTTTGCCCCGTCGCGGATGGCATCGGCAATCTGGCCACGCACAAAGGTCGCCGATGACGCCCGCACCATAGGGCCAAGGTTGGTTTCCGTATCAACCGGACTGCCAAGGCGGTATTGCGACACAAGGTCGGCTGCCTTTTCGACAAAGGTATCAAACACGCTTTCATGGGCGTAAATGCGTTCAATCCCGCAGCACGACTGACCGCTGTTAAAGAACGCACCATCAATGACGTTTTCAACGGCATGATCGATATTGACGTCCGAACGCAGATAGGCCGGGTCCTTGCCGCCAAGCTCCATACCGGTTGCGATGAACTTGCCACCCACCGCTTGCTGAACTGCGTGACCGCCTGGAACCGAACCGGTGAAATTGACGAAATCAACACGGATATCGCCCATCAGTTTTTCCGCATCCGCATGGCTCAGATGAAGATACTGGAACAATCCCTTGGGCAGGCCAGCGGCCTCAAACGCCTCGGCAAAGCGTTCCGCGCAAAGCGGGGTCTGGTGCGAATGTTTCAGCACCACCGCATTCCCCGCCATAAGGGCGGGAACAACCCCGTTCACCGCCGTCAGATACGGGAAGTTCCACGGCGCAATGATCGCAACAACGCCCAATGGTTCACGGCGGATGAAACGGTTAAAACCGGCTTTCTCGCCCGGATTATAATCGCCAATCGCCTCTGGGGCGATGTCGATCATGTAATCCGCGCGTTCCTTGAAACCGTTGATCTCGCCACCAGCCTGCGAAATCGGGCGGCCCATCTGCCAGCTGATTTCAGCCGCGATTTCATCCTTTTTCGCGACAAAGGCGGCAACCGCCTTGCGCAGAATTTCCTGACGGGTTGCGACCGGCACAGTTCGCCATTCGGCCTGTGCGGCGCGGGCAACATCAAGTGCCTTGTTGATCTCGGCAGCACCGGCAAGCGGACGCTCGACATAAACGGATCCATCAACGGGCGAGATGGTGCGTAAACTCTCGGACATAATGCCTCACAATTGGAGAATGAGTTAGGGCGCTAAGATATGTGATCGTGCGCGAAGCGACGATGCGTCTCCGCGTGCAACAGATCAAATGATTTCGAAGTAACGCTGCATTTCCCAGTCGGTAATCGCCTTGCGGAATTCGCGTTCTTCCCATTCCCGCGACTGGGCGTAATGGGTCACAAATTCTTCGCCAAACAGTGATTTTGCCGCCTC
The DNA here is from genome assembly GCF_032921865.1 of Thalassospira lucentensis. Taxonomy (NCBI): domain Bacteria; kingdom Pseudomonadati; phylum Pseudomonadota; class Alphaproteobacteria; order Rhodospirillales; family Thalassospiraceae; genus Thalassospira; species Thalassospira lucentensis. The sequence goes on along the minus strand of NZ_CP136684.1, from coordinate 3,637,199 downwards.
GGATTTGCGCAAACGTCCGGCTGCCTCGTAAAGGGTTGCGGGCAATGTCGTATCTTCGGGGAATTCCTGCGCATAGGCGTTGCCGACGACCATTTCGCCAGGCTCCACCTTGTTTTCAATGCCCCAAAGTCCCGAACCGATGGCAGCCGAAAGCGCGATATAGGGGTTAATGTCCGCCGCAGCAATGCGATATTCAATGCGTTGCGACTTCGCACTCCCCGGAATGACGCGAAGCGCCGTGGTCCGGTTTTCAACTCCCCATGTTGCTGTCGTCGGTGCCCAGAAACCCGGGATCAGCCTCGAATAACTGTTTACCGTACAGGCCACCATCGACAGAAGTTCCGGCATAAGTTTCTGCTGCCCGCCAAGGAACCAGCGCATTTCATCGGACATGTTGTGCGGTTTATTGGCGTCATAAAATGCCGCCCGGCCATCCTTGCCCTTGATCGAAACATGCATATGCCCCGACTGCCCCGGCCAATCGGGCGACCATTTCGCCATAAAGGTCGCCATCCATCCGGCACGCTGGGCCAGAACCTTGGTAAAGGTCTTGAACAATGCGGCTTTATCCGCTGCCCTTAATGCATCGTCATGACCGATGGCGGCTTCAAGCACACCCGGGCCAGTTTCGGTATGAAGTCCCTCGATCGGGAAATCCATGCTTTCGCCGAGTTCAAGCAGGTCATGATAGAACTCCGAATGCACGGAATTACGCAGCATCGAATAACCGTAAAAACCCGGCGTGATGTTCTTAAGATTGCGATAATTCTTCTCGCGCACAGAATGCGGATCTTCCTCGAACAGGAAAAACTCGAATTCGCAGGCGGCCGAAACGTCATACCCCATGCTATCGGCTTTTTCGAGAACACGGCGCAAGGTGCCACGCGGGCAAACGGTTTCCGCCCGTCCGTCGAACTCACCAAGGAACAGGACTGTATCGTCCTCCATCGGCAATTCCCGGCAACTTTCCGGGATCACGCGCACCGGTGCATCCGGATATGCCGTGTGCCAGCCAGTAAACTCGGACTTGTCATAAAGCTGGTCATTTGAATCCCAGCCCAGAACCACATCACAAAAGGCAAAACCGGAATCGAGTGCCGACAGAAATTTGTCGCAATGCATGTATTTGCCGCGCATGATTCCGTCGACGTCGAAAATACCGATTTTAACGAATTTGATGTCTCGTTCCTTAATCAGTTTTCGTGCGTCATCGGCGGTTTTGACATCCTTCGCCTGCATCGGCGGCCTCCTGTGATTTGGGCTTTGTTATTGTGTCGGATTGACCGGTTCCTGCCCGTTTATATTTCGCGTCTTGTGACGTCTTGGTCTGTAATGTAAATTACAACATTGAACATTTAAACAAATATTTTGCCATTTTGTATTATTCGTTACATTGACAAAACTCGCATAAATACAAAAGAATACCGGTTTACAGGGCAGCAGGTGCCCAATGAAACATCTGCTGCCCTGCCCGATCAGAATTGACCGTTCCCGACGGGCCTAGCTGTAACGATACGGCTTGCCGGCTTTTTCCATAACCGCAGCATACTGCTTGAAGATTTCCACGACCTTTGCGCAACGCGGGCTAGTCTGTGCAATCTCGTCCCAGAATTTATGTGCTTCGGCTTCAACCGTCGCCCATTCCGCATCCGGGATCGAGGTCAGCTTCATCTTCGTACCCTGGGTACGAAGTTTGGCTTCACCGCCCCAGTACCAGTGCTGGCGATAATAGTGCGAGCTGTCCATGCACAGCTTGAACAGAACTTTCAGATGTTCCGGAAGTTCGTTCCAGCGTTCTTCATTGGCGAAGAACGAACCACACCATGCACCGGAAATGTTGTTGGTCAGGAAATAGTTGGTCACATCGGCCCAACCGACCGTGTAATCCTCAGTGATGCCCGACCATGCAATCCCGTCAAGCTCGCCGGTCTGAACGGCAACCTCGATGTCTTCCCACGGCAGGGTGACCGGAACAACGCCAAAGCGCGACAGGAATTTGCCTGCCGTCGGGAAGGTAAAGACACGTTTGCCTTTCAGGTCTTCCAGACTGTTGATCGGATCAACCGTTGCAAAATGGCACGGGTCCCACGAACCGGCCGAAAGCCATTTGACACCTTCGACTTCGCTATATGCTTCGTCCCAGATTTCGTTCAGGCCGTATTCTTCAAACAGAACCGGAACGTCAAGGCTGTAACGGGTCGCGAACGGGAAATAGCCGCCAAAGACCGAAATATCCACCGGAGCCGCAATCGAGTCATCATCGGACTGAACCGCATCAATGGTGCCGCGCTGCATGGCACGGAACAGCTCGCCGGTCGGAACCAGCTGATCGGCATAGTAAAGTTCGATTTCCATTTCGCCATTGGCGACCTTGTTAAAGGCATCAATGGCCGGCTTGATCACATGCTCACCCAGTGCCGGACCGGCATAGGTCTGCAAACGCCAGGTGATCTTGGCGTTCTGCGCCTTGACATAAGGTGCGGCAAACGCCGTGGTACCGGCTGCTGCGGTTGCAACACCGGCTTTCTTCATAAAGTCGCGTCTCGTCGTCATTGTATCATCTCCCTGATCGATGAAGTTCGTTAACGCATTAATTAGCTGCCCTGCCCGCCTTACGGGTCTGGCAGCGCCTCCTCTTGTTGGAAATTTAAACCTCCCCTGAATTAATTTTGTTTTGAACGGCGGGGCCTTCTGCGACCCCGCCGGTATCGGGTTCATTTGCTTACCGCGCGTAATGCCATTCCGGCAGCCACAGCGCGATCTGCGGGAACGCCATCACGATGCCAAGCGCCATCGCCATGATGATCACAAACGGTGTGATGGATTTATAGATGTCCTTTAACGTCACTTCTGGCGGCGCCATGGCACGCATCAGGAACAGATTGTAACCAAACGGCGGTGTCATATAGGCGATCTGACAGGTGATGGTATAAAGCACGCCATACCAGACCAGATCGAAACCAAGTGCACCAACCAGCGGCACATAAAGCGGTGCGACGATCACCAGCATCGCGGTGTCATCAAGGAACATGCCCATCAGGATGAAGGAAATCTGCATCATGATCAGAATCTGCCACGGGCCAAGGCCCATCTGATCGACAAAGAAGCTTTCAATCGCCCGAACTGCACCGAGGCCATCAAAAACCGCCCCGAAGGCAAGGGCCGCCAGAATGATCCACATGAACATGCAGCTGATCGACAGCGTCTTGCGCAGGGTTTCTTCCATGACAACGCGGGTCAGGCGGCGCTTGAACAAGGCGGCAAGGGTCGCGGCAAGCGCCCCCACGGCTGAACTTTCAACAAGCGATGTGATCCCCATCAGGAACAGACCGGTCATCGAGAAGAAGATGAACAGCGGAACGATCCCGGCTTTCAGCAGGCCGACCTTCTCGCCCCATGTGATTTCCGCGCGTTCGTCCTTGCTTAAGGCCGGCCCCATGCTGGGCTGCAGCCAGCAGCGAATGGCGATATAGATGATGAACATGCCCGCCATCAGCAGCCCGGGGAACACCCCCGCCAGCCAAAGCTGCCCGACCGGCTGACGCGCGATCATGCCATACAGCACCAGAACCACACTTGGCGGCACCAGAATGCCAAGCGAACTGCCCGCCTGGATCACGCCGGTCACCATGACCTTGTCATAGCCACGCCGCAAAAGTTCCGGCAACGCAATGCTGGCCCCGATCGCCATGCCCGCAACACTCAGCCCGTTCATGGCCGACACCGCGACCATCAGAACAATCGTCCCGATGGCAAGGCCCCCGCGCACCGGTCCCATCCAGACATGAAACATCCGGTAAAGATCATCGGCCAGACCGGATTCCGAAAGCATATAGCCCATATAGACAAACAGCGGCAGCGTCAGAAGCGGATACCACTTCATCAGCTTCATCGCGGCACTGAACGCCATTTCAGAACCGCCATCCCCCCACATGCCAAGGGCGAAAACAACGGCAACAAAACCAATGGCACCAAAAACCCGTTTCCCGGTCAGAAGCATCAGCATCATCGTGGAAAACATCAGAAGAGCGATCATTTCATAACTCATGAAAGGCTCTCCCCGCGGGCGGCTGCCACATCTTTAAAAAAGGTCGCAATGGCCTGCAGCAACATCATGAATACGCCAAAGGTCATGATCGCCTTGATCGGCGACATCGGCGGCGACCAGGCTGAATAACTGGTTTCGCCATACTCGAACGCATAGGAAGTGGATGAAACGCCGCCATACAACAGAAACGCCAGATAGAAGATCAGAAACAGAATCGTGATCGCATCAAGCCCGGCCTGTTTGCGCGGCGACAAGGCGCCATACAGCAAATCCATCCGAACGTGCGAGTCCAGCTGCATGGAATATCCCCCGCCTAGCAGGAAATACGACACCATCAGGAACTGCGCGGTTTCCAGCGTCCAAAGGGCCGGAAATTCCATCAGCTTGGTCGCGGCGGAATACAAAAGCACCGCAAGCATCGCAAAGATCAGATACATCGCAAACCGGCCGATGATCCGGTTCACGCAATCGACCCATCTAACGTAGGTCTTGATAAATTCAGGCATCTAACGCCACCCCAACATCTCCCTGTTCTATCGGTCGCAACAGCGGCTGGTTTGTCATCTGCAAATATGATCCCACCCGTTCACATCCGACGGATGCGAACGGTGATACGAAATGCCTTACCGCCCGGAAAAACCCGGCAGGTTCAACATCGACACCAAATCTGGATGGAAATATTCGCAGCCCTGACAACCCATATTGCATCCCCTTGTCTGCACCGCCTTTTGCAAGGCCGTACCGTGTGATGAACCGCCTCCCGGGCGACCGACTTTTGCCAAGCCGTTGAATTGTTGCACCGCTTTTCGCGGTACGGGTTTTATCCCTTCTGTAACGAACGTTACATGATTTCAATTTTGATGACAAGAATATCAAATATTGTAAAATTCATTACAATCATTGTATTTGTAAGTCAGACAAGGTAAACCGCGCCCAAACAATGCATAAGCGCACTTTGCGGGTGTTTGGCTATTCCGTGCGAATGGCATAACCGGGGAAATATCGCCTTTGGATGCGAAGCAGCAGGCAACGAAACCGACAGTCGCCGAACAGATCACGCAAAAAGCTGATACGCTGACCGCGTCGGAACGCAAGCTGGCCCAGGCGCTGCTTGGCAACTATCCGATGGCCGGCCTTGAAACGGTGGCAACCTTTGCCGAAAGGTGTGGCGTTTCCGCCCCGACGGTGCTGCGCTTTGCCAGCAAGATCGGCTTTGACAGCTATCCCGATATGCAGGCGCGCCTGCGCGGTGAACTCGAAGCTCGCCTGCAATCACCTTTGACCCGAAGCAGCCTGCCACGGTCGCGCAACCGGTCGGACCATCCGATGGGGGAATTGCTTCATGAAATGGCCGAAGCCACCACCAGCAACATCCGCACAAGCCTTGCCAACATCAACCCGGCCGAACTGCAAAGCTCCATCGAACTGATCGGTGATTGCAAAGGATCGGTTTATCTGCTGGGCGGGCGGTTTACATCCGCCCTTGCGGTTTATGCCTATGAACATCTGCGCACCATGCGAAGCCGTGTTCGGCGCGTCTCGGGCCAAAGTGCCAAATGGGCCGAAGACCTGCTGGATATCGGCAAACGCGATGTTCTAGTGGTTTTTGATGTCCGACGTTATCAGGCTGATGTCATTGCCTTTGCCGAAGCCGCTTCGAAACAGGATGCCAAAATCATTCTTTTCACGGACCAGTGGCTTAGCCCGATTGCGCAATTCGCCCGGCATGTCTTTCCGGTCCGTATCGAAACCGGCACGACATGGGATAGCTCTGCTGCCAGCATGGTAATGCTTGAAACCCTGCTTGAAGGCGTCGGGCAACATAACCCCGAACAGGTGCGTGCGCGCATCAAGCATCTGGAAATTCTGCGTCGCCCGCCGCAATCTTAAGACGCCGCGTACATTCGACGCAGTAATGATTGAAACCACCGCCGCACCGCGATAGCTTGGGGCATAATTTTTATCCCCAAATACCGGAGCCGCACCGATGCATCCCTTCTTCATTTTCGTGAAATGCGATCTGGGCAAAGCCTATGACGTTGCCACAGCACTGGTCGAGGAAATCGAAGGTGTATCGGAAGTCTATTCGATCTCGGGCCCGTTCGAGCTGCTGGTAAAGGTCTATATCGAGGACGGTCAGGATATCGGGCGCTATGTGAACGAAAAAATCCACCTGCTGCCCCATATCAAGGACACCCAGACCATCATTACCTTTAACGCCTTCACCTGATTTACCGAAAATGCAAAAACGCGATGACATGGCTCATCGCGTTTTTTGTTTTATCGGTTTTGGCAAAAGAAAAAGGCACCCTGTTCGGGTGCCTTGATCAATGGCGGACAAGGAGGGATTCGAACCCTCGATGGGGCTTTTGACCCCATACTCCCTTAGCAGGGGAGCGCCTTCAGCCACTCGGCCACTTGCCCTTATCTCTTTGGTGTTCCGTGCGGAACGACGCCTTTCTTAAACATCGCATCAGCCCATGTCAATGCCGGAAACAGGCGTCCTGCCCGTTTTCTTTTATCAAATCCGTTGAATGAAACCACCAGCTTTTTGAAGGGCTTTGCCATTGCCTTTTCCGGTTGAGGACCAAAAGAGTCTCCAAACCATCATATTGCTGTCATCGCAGCGAAAAACTTGGCTGTCATAAGGGCAATGTAAGCTTCTTTTTCCCGTTTGAGCCCGTTCGAGACAGAAAGCAGGTTAAAGCATCATGCGTACCGTTTATCAGAGCACGGATGACCTTGGTCATACCCTTCGCGCCCTGAAACTCAGCAAGGAAGGCCACAACAATCCGGTCTATCTTGGCCTTGTAATTCACGATCGCGAAGTCCTGTTTCGCACCCGTGAAAATTCATCACGCGAATTTGTTCTGCAGAAGATCAAGGAATTCGTCGCGGCCAACAGCCCGACATTAAATGCCCAACCGGCCTGATGGCCGGTTTTTTATTGCCCGGATCGCGGCCGGTTCATCCCGCCCGCCATACCACGCGAAACGAGATCGCGCCGGGGCGAAACTCCCCGTTCGCCCTGCAACTCAAACCGCCGGTCCATGGACCGGCGGTTTCTTTATCTGGCTTATGCCCGCTGCGTCACCGCCAGCCGCCCGCCAAGCCACATCAGGATCATCGCCATCACCAGTACAGGCAAAACACCGAAATTAATGATGTTCCATCCCGCCCCGGCAATCAGCGCACCTGCCACCAGCGATGCCACCGTCCCGGTGATGCTGTTGCCAAGTTCCATCAGGCTTTGCGCATGGCCGCGTTCCGATGCGTCATGCCCCTCGCCCAAAAGCGTCGTCCCCGCCAGCAGCATCAGATTCCAGCCAATCCCCAGCAGGAACGAACTGATCAGGAATGCCGAAAAACTGATCCCCGATACAGCAAAGGCGACACTGAACACAAGTGAGAGCGCACCGACCATCGCCATCAAACGCGCGCCAAACCGGTCAATCATCGGACCGGCGACAAAGGCCGGTAAAAACATGCCGATAATGTGCCAGCGAATCACATTCGCCGCCGTATCAACATCAAAGCCGCAAAACTTCATCGCAAGCGGTGTTGCCGTCATGACAAGGATCATGATGCCATGCCCTGCGGCACTGACTGCAATCGCCCCGCGCAGCCTTGGCCGTTTCAGAAGTTCCAGCATAACGGCCCCGCCCGTCTTGGTTTTTGCCGGAACCCCGCCATCCCGCAACATCAACATGATCAACGCCGCCAATGCCGCCAGCCCGGCAAGTGCCAGATACGATCCGGCAAAGGGGATCGCGACCATATTGCGGGTATGACTGGCAATTTCCGGCGCAATCAGGGCCGCAAGAACGCCGCCGCCCACCACAAGCGCAGCCGCCCGGCCCTTCTGATCGTCACGCACCGCTTCTAGTGCGGCATAACGGTAATACATCGCCGATGCCTGATAGCCACCAATCAGCAATGTACCGAGACACACCAGACTGAACTCTGCCTGATAAACACCACCCGCCACCACGGCACCACCAAGCACACCGCTGACCGCGCCCAGAAACAATCCGGTCCGCCTGCCATAACGCTGCATGATCATCGCCAGCGGATGCACACAGGCAAGGTTGCCCAGCAACAATAACGCCAGCGGCAGGGTCGCCAGTTCCGGCACAGGGGCCAGATCAATCCCGATCAGGGATGTCAGGGTGATCCCGATCAGCGAGCAGGACCAATAAAGCGCCTGGGCAATAAACAGCAGACGCACCGATCCATTGGTCAGTAACAGCATGTCGCCAACTCCAATAAAAACAGAAGATTACGAAAATATCTTCGCCGTTCGCCTAAACCGGAATGGCCATCGGCCTTCGTCCGAAACGGTCGGCATATTCTTGCGGACTGACCGACAGATGGCGTTGAAAGGCCCGGCGCAGGGTTTCCGGATGACCAAAGCCGCACAGCCGCGCTGCACGCGTCACGGTCATCGCATCATCCTGCAAAAGGGCACGTGCGGCTTCAATCCGGACCCGTTCAACATAACGTGCCGGTGTCATGCCAAGATCGCGGGTGAAAACACGTGAAAATGTCCGGGCCGACATCCCCGCACGATTTGCCAGAACTTCCAGCGACAAATCACCGTCCAAGTGGCCCGGTATCCATTCCAGCAGCCCGGCAAGCTGCGCGGTCGCCCCGATGGCAGGCGTCAGATAGGCCGAAAACTGCGCCTGCCCGCCCGGCCGTTTCAAAAACATCACCAGCCGCCGCGCCACGGCAAGGGCAATGACGCGCCCGTGATCGGCCTCGACCAGCGCCAGCGCAAGATCAATCCCTGCCGTGACCCCGGCAGAGGTGAAAATATGCGGATCACCATCAAGACCGTTTGCGTCATAGCTGTGCAAACGATCCTCGGTGACATCAATTTTCGGGAAATTTTTGCGCATTTCATCGCAACGCGACCAATGCGTTGTAGCCATCCGACCATCAAGCAATCCTGCCTCTGCCAGGATCAACGCACCAGAACAAACCGAGCCAAGTCGCCCGACACGGCCTTCTGCCCGCGCCAGCCATTCCAGAATATCCTGGCGCTGGCGCAACCGGTTCACACCATCGCCACCAGCAATCAGGACAGTATCGGTTTCATCCAGATCAAGGTCCCGCCAATCCAGATCGGCATAAAGCCTGAACCCGCCTGATGTCTGCACCGGCCCGGCGGCATCGGCAATCACCAGCAACTCATAGGCCCGTTCGCGCCCCTGCCGTTCCAGTTCGGCATTGGCTGAGGCAAAAACCTGCAACGGCCCGACAACGTCAAGGCTCATGACATCGTCAAAGGCAAGGCAGGCGACGGTTTTCGTGCTGGTTGTGCTGTCTGGCATGGCAATCCCCGTTCATCAGGAATACAGCATGCCTCAGGTTACTGTTGGCAACAATGACAAACACCCCACGAATCTTGCCACAACATCTGTTGCCACAATCTTCGCGGGGTGTGCCTCTTCGCAGTTTTACTGCGTCTCCCCACCAAACTCTGGATCGGCCGCCCTAAAAACCGCTTCGCTGCAAAAGGGCATAGAAATCACGTATCGTGCCTTCCTTGGCCGTCATATCCTTGATGTCATCAACAAGCTTGTCGGTAAAATTCGGCTGTTTCAGATAGCCGACGACCCTTTTTCGGGCCATGGATGCCGATTTCCCCTCAATCAGAACGCCACTCGAACAGAATTGCACCAGCATATAGGCACGCTTGCGCAGATGGAGCGACGGATTGTCGATCCGCTCGATCACCTTTTCACGCACCAGATAATCCGCCAGCCCCTCGTCAAGCTTATCGCCAATGCGCTGTTTCTGTTCGTCGGAAAGTTTCGATGCCTGAAGCGCATCATTCATCACCGTGACCGTCGCCATCTTGTCGCGCGGTTTGGCTTCACTGTCGCAAAATGCGCGCAATGCCCGCATATCCTTGACCGTATCCATCAGCATATCGAAAACTTCGTCCCCGAAATCTTCGACAATCCCGGAATTCATAACTGCCAGCAGCCAGGCCATCTTGCGGCAATTCGGCCCCATGCGACCGTTGATTTCCGCAACCCCGTCAATCATGGCACGCGGACCACCAACATTGCGAAGACGCGCACCGCGCTCGGCCAGGGCGGAGACCATCGGCGCCCCGTAAACAACACCCTTCTCACTCACCAACCGGTCCAGAATACCGACCAGCGGATCAGGATCGCTTTCATGACGGGTCAGACTGTTCGCACTGCGCAACTCGCGAACGATATAATCAAACAGGGCTTCCTGCGACGTTGCCAGCAAGCCCGAACCAAACAGCGGATTCAGCAATTCAAGAATATCATCGGCTGAACCGCGATTGCCACGCGCCCGCCCCAACGCCAGATCAATATGCAGGATTACCGCATCGCCAAAGCTGCGCGAACTGCCAAGCAATTCTTTCAACGCCACTGGCGATCCCAGGATGTCGGCAATAACATCGTCAAGCAGCTTGCGCGCGGCCTCATCTTTCTCGTCACCCTTGACCTTCAACGCCAGGTCAAGCTTGCCAACCCAGTTGCGGCTTGACGACAACACCCGCGTCAGCGCGACCATGGTCAGAAAGTCGGTATCCTCCGCAAGGTTCAGACGGCGAATTTCATCACGGACTTCGGAAATGGTGGCATCTTCAAATGCCGGAAGGTCGACCTTTTCGACCTCGCGCGCACGCGCGGCCAACTGTTCGATCGCACCATGCAGCTTATTCATGGCCTCGATATGGTCGCCATCGGTCGCCTTGGCATGAATGCCGGCCACCTTGTCGACCGCAGTCGGCATCAATGTATCATGAAACATCAACTTGCGCAGATTCTGGTAATTGTACATTACCTCGCAAGGGGTCAGGATTTCCTGTTCGAAATATTTGCGTAGCAGACGATTGATCGTCGCACGGCTTTCCGACTGCAAAAGGTCGTTATCGGAATCACAAAGCGGTGCATCCTCAATCGCCGAGACACGAACATCCTTGTCGTCGTCTTCGCCTGCACCCTGCTTTTCCAGAAGAACTTTTTCGATATGTCGGCCGTCGGCGCGTTCCCAATCACGAACAACCCTAACGGCGGAGACCTTGGTCTTTAAAAGCTTTTCAGCCTCGTTAACCGCCTCTTTTTCGACATCAAAGGTCGAATGAATGATCCAGCGTTCCCCACGCTGAACCCTTACTTCAAAGGTCGTATCCGACATAACGCGCACTGGCTCCCTAACTTCCTGTATGGGGGCGGCATTTGCATGCCCTTACTCAGTCAGGCGCGTGTCCCATCATTTTTATATTTATACTTCTTTATAAGGCAATTCTGTTTCTGAAAACAATAGGGCGAATTCGAACTTTTCAAATGTTATCGGAAATCGAGGTATTCCAGCAAAACAGCTACCATTCTGGATACATCAAAAAACAATCATACAACCCAAAATACGCATACCTTGGTATGACCGACTATACCAACCCTATCCTTGCGGCAAATTCAGCGATAAGACCGGGCAATGGAATCGCTCAGTCGCGCCAAAAGATCACTCATGGCAGCAACGGTTGCCTCGGTGGTTGTGTCTTTCGGAACCACGGTGTCAGTAAACCGTTCGGATACGGCAACTTCGCCGGAATTGAAATTGACGATTTTCCAGCGTGCCGCCATCTGCACGGAACCGTCCGGTTGACGTTCAAACTGCCCAAGATCCACCACGATCTGCCAGACAACCCCGTCACGTGAATTCCACGGGAATGTCTCAATCCGCTGCGGGCTCAGTCGATGATCCAGATTTTCCACCAGGACACGCTGAATGTTTTCATCCAGCGGTTCGGCCCAGCGATCAAACTGATTGATCACCAACCGGTTATCGCTGCTGCGTGTTACGATCTGGCTGCGATCCAGATGACTTGGGATAGTGATAGGACCAACCCCGACCACGGCCGTTCTGGCCGCCCCCGACGGCGCAGAAACATCATCCGGGGACAACAGGAAATAGCGTTCCTGAACCGGTGTGCTGCATGCCGCCAGAACTCCCAGCGATGCTACAAACATTCCCGCCATCACACGATTGCGAATTTTTGCCATTGCTTTCGGTTTCATCTGCAATTCCTGCATCATTCTTCCTCCCGGCGGCCCGGTTTGCCCAGGATCAGGGCATTCGGATTTTGTTCAAGGAATTCGGCAAGATCACGCAACGACCGGGCTGCTGCCGACAATTCCTTCATGGTTTCCTCGAAATTATAGCGGACCGGCGAACTGGGCGAGGTCACATCACGCACCCCTCCAAGCGCAACCTGCGCGGTTTCCAGTGCTTTCTGGGTTGCCGGCAATACGCTGGTATCAAGGTTCGTCACAAGCTGGTTCACCCCGGCAGCAGCCTGTTTCAGGCTATCCATTCCTTCGATGATTGCCGGTGATGTAACGATATTCTCCATTCCCTCGACAGTTCCCAGCAGGCGAATACCGATTTCCTCAATCGGGAATGTCTCGACCTTTTCAAGCAGCGAGGACAACGAATTGCTGATCTCGTCTATTTTCTGCGGCAATGTCGGCAGTTCGGGAATTCTCGCCTGCCCGTCACCCAGATACCGGGCAGGTGTCACCGGATACATGCCAAGATCGACAAACAGTTGACCGGTGATAAAGCTTCCGGTTTTCAGACGCGCCCGCAAGCCGCGCTCGACCAGAATATCCATGATCTGCGCATAGTCGGTATTTTCGGGATTCTGCCCACCAACCATCTGTACCCGTTCCGGTTCCAGCGTGACTTCGACCGGCACCCGGAATGACTGGTTCGGCACAACATATTCCAGATTGACGCTGTTGACCGTACCCACACGGATGCCGTTGAATTCCACCGGTGCCCCCGGCGTCAGCCCCCGAACGGATGAATTGAAATACAGCATGTATTTCTGAGTGATGCCATGTGCCAGAATTTCCGCCTGTTTGCGATTATCATTAAGCCGGAATACCGTATCGGATTTCGCTGTTTCGGAATTAAGGCTTTCTTCCGGCGTATAGAAATTGATCCCGCCAGCCAACACTGAGCGCACCGATTGTGCACGCACCGAAAAACCTTCCGCATTCAGATCAAGGCTGATGCCGCTTGAATTCCAGAACCGTGTATCGCGCTTGACCAATGCATCAAACGGTTTACGAATATAGATCGGGATAGACACCTTTTCGGCGGCGGAATCCAGGTTGGTATCAAGGACCTCGCCAACCTCGACCCCGCGCAGCAGAACCGGGGTTCCCGACGCGACCGAACCGAGCTCCTCCGCCATCAGGATAAAGCGTGTACCATCCGTACCATCGGGCACATATTCCGGTTCTTCCGATCCGGTAAATTCGCGCGCTTCCTTGCCCGATTTATCGGGTACAACTTCGATATAGGCGCCTGAAACGATGGTTTGCAGGCCGGAAATACCCTGTGCAGAAACACGCGGGCGCACCACCCAGAATTTGGTGTTCTCAGTCAGATAGGGCTCGAAATCCGAAGTCATGCGCAGGGTCAGCACGACATGGTCAAAATCCTTGCTCAGATTGATTTCGGTCACCTGCCCGACATCGACATCACGATACCGCACCGCGGTTTTGCCCGCTGTCAGTCCTTCGGCCGATTCAAATGTTACGGTGATTTCCGGGCCCTTGGCCGACGCTTCGCGCCATAACAGCCAGCCGCCAATGATCAACGCGACAATCGGCACGATCCAGATAACCGGCAGGTTCTGAAATGCCTTTTTCACCTCGGGCCTGCCCGGCTGCCCCTGATCGGCATTCCGGCTGGTGTCGTCCGTCATGATGACATCCCCTGTTCCTTTTGCATTCCCGCCCGATCCCAGATCAGCCGTGGATCAAACGCCATCGCCGACAGCATGGTCAGAATGACCACGGCACAGAAGGCCACGGCACCAAATCCCGGTGCAACGGTTGCAATGTTACCCAATTTCACAAGTGCTGCCAGTATCGAAACCATGAACACATCAACCATCGACCACCGGCCGATCAGTTCCGTGATCCGGTAGACCAGCGTCCGCTGCCGAAGCGGCCCGCTCAATTCCAACCCTGTTGCAACATAAACCCACCCCAACAGCACGATTTTCAGGATCGGCACCACGATGCTGGCCGTAAAAACAACAATCGCAATCGGCCATTCACCCGACTGCATCAAAACCGCCACCCCCGACAGGATGGTATCGGATTTTGCGCGTCCCAGATATGTGATCGTCATGATCGGGAAAATATTGGCCGGGATATAAAGCACCATCGCCGCCACCAGAAGCGCCCACGCCCGCGACAGGCCTCCTGCCTTGCGATGATGCAGATGCGTCCCGCATCGTGGACATTTCCCGCCGGTTTCCCGTGCCGCACTATCGGTTACGACAAACGCGCATGTTTCGCAGGTCATCCAGCCGGTTGCCTTTGTCTGCCCGGCATTGGCACGCAGCTCTTCCAGATCCTCAAGCGTCGCATAGCGCAAATTTTCCGGCGCCAGTCGCCGCCAGATGGTCCTTGGATCCAGCGTCGTACTCATCAGCAATGTCGCCGGGATCAGCAGACAAACCGCATAAAAGGCAGGCCCGGCAATGACATCTGCAAAATCCGTCAGCTTGGTCAGCGCGACCAGAAGCCCGATCAGGAACACATCCAGCATCGACCAGGGCCGGATCACCGCCAAAACCCGCCAGACCGCCCGCAGGCCCGGCACGACAAAGCCGAAATAAAGCGGTGCAAGAACATAGATATACGCCCCGATCAACATCAGCGGGGCCGCAATTGATGTTAACGCGACCATAAAGGCCAGAAACGGAAAACCTTCCTGCCAGAAGGTTGCAACCCCGCTCAGCAGCGTGTTGCTTTCGGTGCGCCCTTCCATGGCAAAGGTCAGGATCGGAAATGAATTGGCAATCAGAAACAGGACAAGTGCGGTAATGGCGAAGGCCAGCGGCCGTTCCACAGTGCCCTTCTGCGCCTGATACAAGGGCGACCCGCAGCGTACGCACCGCGCCACAAAGCCCGGCGGGATGTCGTCTTCAACATGCAGGTAATCGCAATGTTCACAGGCAACAAGGCGATGCGACATTCAATCTTCCTGTTTCCATAAGGCGTTAGCGCACAGTCTGGAAGTCATGTGAGTAAGCGGCAGAATTCATCCCCTGTCAAATCTGATTGGCAAATCGGATCGTCCTTATGCCATATGGCGAAAACCGAAAATAAACGCGATCCCAACCCTTTAGTTCCCGATTTGGGGCAAATAATGGCGCGCTTCACCCAGAACGATCTCGTTGACCTGCGACAGCAATCCGCTTTGCATATTCCAGTGATGCCAATAAAGCGGCCGTTCGATTACATGCGGGCATGGCTGCACCAACCGTCCGCTCTGTAAACCTTCCGCCGCCTGATGCTCCTCAACCACGGCATAGGCGATACCATGCTCGGCCACGGTAACGAAACCTTGTGAACTTGGCACCGTATGGGCCGGAAATTCCCCTGGGACCAATCCGAAATACCTGTTTAAGAACTGGTTTTGCAATTCGTCATGGCGCGAAAAATTCACCGCCGGACAGGATCGCAACGCATCCGCCGTCACCCCATTGGCAAAATAACGGTCCCGGAATTCCGGCGCTACCACCATGATATAGCGCATCGCCCCCAATGGCCGCACCCGGCATCCCTGTATCGGATCGGGCCGTAAACTGACCGCGCCCAGCACGGTACCAGCCTGAAGCGCCTCGTGATTAAGGGCCTCGTCATCGACCGTCAGATGCACCAGCAGGTCAAGCTCGTGAAATAACCTTTTGGGAACTTTGACAAACCAGGTCGCCAGACTGTCGGCATTGACCGCAATCGCGATCTGGCCGGAACGGCTGGCCGAATGCAGCTTTGGCAGTTCATCATATAATTCCTGCTCAAGCAGGCTGACCCGCTGATAATGCTGCAACAGCCGCTTGCCCGCATCGGTCGCGGCAATCGGTTTGGACCGGATGATCAATGGCTGCCCCAACCGGTCTTCCAGCAACTTGACCCGCTGGGATATGGCCGACTGCGTCAGGCCAAGATCCCGCGCCGCCTTCTCAAAACTGCCATGCCGGATCACCTCGGCACTGGCCTGCAACAGCTTGTAATCGATCATTTTATTATCCCAACTTCATCCACCAGACACACACATATTCATCAATGGATCACCTGCCACCAATAATGCATCACGGACACGAAGCAGACTCGCCTGCCACCAAGGATGGATCGCCCCATCAGAACTGCCACCTGTCGTCACGACTAACTACTGTGATGCCTAAAACAGCTTCCGAACAGCACGATACCGGGGCTGGCCATACGTTACCCCGCGCATTCCGTTCATAAAATTTTCTAATGCTATATCATTATAATTCTATTTTCTTATTTCTCAAAACTGCTATCCCTGCCGCATCGACAACGATTTTGCGGAATGAAAAATGCTTCTGACCTTTGCGACCGGATTTGGCCTTGGCGGCGGGTTGATCATTGCGATCGGGGCACAGAACGCCTTTGTGTTGGGGCAAGGATTGCGCCGAAACCATCCGGCAATGGTCGCGTTCATCTGTGCGCTGTGTGATGCCGTGCTGATTGCCGCCGGGGTCGCCGGCCTGGGAACGCTGGTTGCCACCTACCCGATCCTAACCAAAGTCGCGGCATGGGGCGGTGCGGCCTTTCTGATCTGGTACGGGTTTGCGGCGCTGAGACGCCTGTTTAAAACCGAAACCCTGTCAGAAAGCGATGTCAGGCAGACGGGCTGGAAGGCGGTTCTATCGACCACACTGGCTGTAACCCTTTTGAACCCGCATGTCTATCTTGATACCGTTGTCATGCTGGGCGGGATTGGCGGGCAGTTCCCCGCCGAGGAACGGCTGACCTTTGCGCTTGGCGCGATGAGTGCGAGCTTTGTCTGGTTCTTTGCCATCGCCCTTGGCGCGGCGTGGCTGGCGCCCTATGTCGCACGGCCAATTACCTGGAAAATCATTGATGGCGTAACCTGTGCGGTGATGTGGCTGGTGGCTTACAAGCTGATCGCACCGGAAATCGCAACCCTGATCTATTCCTGAGTAAAAATGAACAATCGATGTGATTAAACATTTTTTGTGAAGAATAGAGATTCGGGTGGCTTATTTACCCATCGCTTCCTTGAAGTGCTGACGGCAGACGGAGACATAGCGATCATTGCCGCCGATTTCGACCTGGGCCCCCTCGCGCACGGTATTGCCGTTTTCATCAACGCGCAGAACCATCCCGGCCTTGCGTCCGCAATGGCAGATTGTCTTAAGCTCGCTTAGTTTGTCGGCCCAGGCCAGAAGCCATTTCGAGCCTTCGAAAAGCTGCCCCTGAAAATCGGTACGGATGCCATAGCACAGCACCGGCACGCCAAGCTTGTCGGCGACATCGGAAAGCTGCCAGACCTGATCCTTGGTCAGAAACTGCGCCTCGTCCACCAGCACGCAATCAATCCGGCCTTCATCAAGCTTTTCCCCGATCAGGGCACACAGGTCGGTATTGCCGTCAAACAAGACGGCCGGGGCTTCAAGGCCAATGCGCGATGCGATCTTGCCAACACCAAAACGATCATCAAACGCCACGGTTAGCAGAAGCGTCTGCATGCCGCGTTCCTGATAGTTGAAGCTGGATTGCAAAAGCGTCGTCGATTTGCCCGCATTCATCGACGAATAATAAAAGAACAGCTTGGCCATGGTTCCCCCTGAAGAGCGTTATTGGGGAATAGCCGATCAATCAGGATTGATCAATATGACAACAGCAGCCAAAACCGGTTATCCGCCATTGCGGCCCATATCGATGTCGCGCAATTCGCGACGCATGAAATCAAGCAGCGACTGGATTTTCGCACTGCGCGTCACACCAGCCGGAAACACGGCGAAAACTTCAAGATCGGGCAGTTTGCAGTTCGGCAATACATGCACCAGATCACCACGCGCAATTTCATCGGCAATATCGCAAAACGGCACAACCGCAAGCCCGTGCCCGCCGCGCAGGAATTGCAGGCGGGCGGTTGCATTATCAACCCGAACACTGCCCGAGACCCGAATGGATTTTTCCTGATCATCGCAGGTCAGACGCAGGGTTTCAGGAACCCGGCTATACATCACCCAGTCATGATCGGCGAGCTGTTCGGGGGTTTCGGGCAGACCTGCACGCGCAACACACCCCGCCGACGCCGCAATGATCCGGTGGGTCTGATAGAGCTTGAAACTTTTAAGGTCCGAGCTTTTGAGCGGCCCGGACCGGATGCCGATATCAATCCCCCGCCCGATCAGATCGACAACCTCTTCAGACAGATGAACATCAATCGCCACCCCCGGATAGGTCTGGCGAAACCGGTCAAGGATCGGCACGATCCGAAGTGTGCCCAGATGGACCGATGAGGTGATCGATATCTTGCCGACCGGCTCGTCACGCAGGACTTCGACCCGCTTGCGGGCTGCCTCTGCCTCCAGCGCAATCGTCCGGCAACTGTCGTAATAACGCGTTCCGGCATCGGTCAGGCTGAAATTACGCGTGCTGCGCCGAAGCAGGGGCACGCCAAGTTTGGCTTCAAGCTGCCGGATCTGATGGGATACCGCAGCACGGCTCAGCCCCATCTTGCGCGCCGCGGCAGAAAACCCGCCATCCTCGACTACGCGGGCGAAAATCATCATTGCCCGAACTTCATCCAGTGCCGACATTTCATACGCTCATTTAATTTGACAATCTGTCCAATTCTTCGACCTTTCGCAAATTAGATCAGCATCCTATCTTTGGTGCAAATCCTATTCACATATCGAGGACCAAAACGATGCGTATTCTGATGATTGTGACGTCCCACGACAAAATGGGCGATACCGGCCACAAAACCGGTATCTGGCTGGAAGAACTTGCTGCCCCCTATTTCCGGTTCCGCGATGCCGGTGCCGATATCACGCTGGCATCCCCCAAGGGTGGTCAGCCGCCGCTTGATCCCAACAGCCAGGTTCCCGATGCCCTGACCGAGGCGACCAAACGGTTTGAAGGCGATGCCGACGCCCAGAAAGCATTCGCCAACACCGTGAAACTTGATGGCCTGAAAGCCGATGACTATGACGCACTGTTTTATCCCGGCGGTCACGGGCCGCTTTGGGATCTGGCGATTGATGCCAAATCCATCGCATTGATCGAGGCATTCGTCGCACAGGACAAACCGGTTGCCGCTGTCTGCCACGGCCCGGCAGCATTCGTGAATGCCAAAACCAAAGACGGCAAGCCGCTGGTGGCGGGCAAAAAAGTCACCGGCTTCACCAATGACGAGGAAAAGGCCGTCGGCCTTGAAAAGGTCGTGCCGCTTCTGATCGAGGACGAATTCACCAAACAGGGCGGTCTTTATGAACGCGGTGATATGTGGGCATCCTATGCGGTTGTCGATGGCAAACTGGTGACCGGCCAGAACCCGGCATCAAGCGATGCTGCCGCCGACGCGGTTGTCAGATTGCTGGGTAAATAATCGCTTGACCTTCCAGCGACTGGAAACCCCATAGTCGGATCAACGAATCCTGAATGATGGAGCCACCGGAATGCTGAAACTGAAAGTCGATGAAATGAGCTGCGGCCATTGCGCCGCAACTGTTACCAAAGCCGTCGAAGGCGTTTCGGGCGTTGAAAAAGCCGATATCGACCTGGCCAAGGGCGAAGTAACCGTGACCGGCAATCCCGATGTCGCAGCCCTGATCGCCGCCATTGACGATGCCGGTTACCCAGCCCGTGAACTGGCCTGATCGCGCATAACACCAATGAAAAGGCCGCCCCTATGGGCGGCCTTTTTTGTTTCGGTATCCAGCATTCAGGCATTAGGTCCGTGTTCGATATCGGGCAGGAAAATCGTAAGGAAGCCGATGGCTGGTAACCACGCGCAAAACTGATAGACCGGCCCCAGCCCGAAATGATCGGCCATCACGCCAAGAATGGCCGCGCCAATCCCGCCAAGTCCGAAGGCAAGGCCGAAGAACAGACCGGAAATCATGCCAATGCGCCCCGGCACAAGTTCCTGCGCATAGACCACAATCGCCGAAAAGGCCGATGACAGGATAAGACCGATGGCAATCGAGAGCATCACGGTTGCCCCCAACCCGACATAGGGCAGGATCAGCGCAAAGGGCAGTGCCCCAAGGATCGATCCCCAAATCACCTTTTTGCGGCCAATCCGGTCGCCAACCGATCCACCGATCAGCGTCCCCGCCGCGACCGAGGCCAGAAAAATGAACAGATAAATCTGGGCGTCGCCTTCTGACAGCGGGAATTTTTCCATGAGGTAAAAGACGTAATAGCTGGTGAAGCTGGCAAGATAGAACCATTTCGACAGCATCAGACAGAACAGAACCAGAAGGCCGCCAATCACCTGGCGTCGGGCCGGAAGATTTGCCGCCAGATGAACAACACGCGGGCGGCGCACGGCATGGCCGTTGCGTTTATACCAGCGCCCGAGCAGCGCCAGGATCACAACACCGGCCAATGCAGCAAAGGCAAACCATGCCAGACTGCCCTGTCCGTGCGGCAAAACCACTGCGACCACCAGCAACGGCCCGATGGCTGAACCGACATTGCCGCCCACCTGAAACAGCGACTGCGCAAAGCCATGCGCCCCGCCCGATGCCAGACGCGCCAGACGCGAGGATTCCGGGTGAAAGATCGATGATCCCACGCCGAGCATCGCACTGCCCACAAGCAGCATCGCAAAACTGGTTGCCGAGGACAGCACCAGAAGCCCCGCCATCGACATCCCCATACCAAACGGCAGGGAATAAGGTTGCGGCCGACGATCGGTGAAATGGCCGATAAAGGGCTGCAACAGTGATGCCGTCACCTGATAGGTCAGGGTCAATAGACCGAGCTGCGCAAACGATAGATCAAAGCCGCCCTTGAACACCGGATAAGCCGCGACAAATAGCGACTGGATCATATCGTTCAGCAAATGACAGAAACTGGCCGCACCCAGAACCGGCAAAACGGTTCGGGAGACTTGCGGTCGGTTGAGAACGGCTTCGTTCATCGGGGACCTCGTTGAAATGACATTAAACGCACGCCTTGGTGCGTTGATCGTCATTATAAAAATTGCAAAACGGCCCACCACCGCGTTAGGGTCAATTTATTACCAGACTGGGCCAATCATCATAGGCAGGCATCGATGTCATCTTTTCGCGAAGTTCCAAGACCGGTTATCGCATTGGGTACGGATTATCCCGACGGTCACGTGATTGCCGCCCATCGCCATGATCGCGATCAGTTGCTGTATGGCATGACCGGGGTTTTGATGGCATCAACCCCGCAAGGCGCATGGATGATGCCGCCACAGCGCGGCATGCTGATTCCCGCCGGGGTGATCCATGAAGTCCGCCTGTTTGGCGATGTCAAAATGCGGTCGCTTTATCTGCGCCCGGATCGGCTTGGGGATACAGACAACCAATGCAAGGTGGTCGGCATTTCATCGCTGATGCGCCATTTGCTGATCGAAGCGGTTACCGTCCCGCCGGAATATGACATGGCGGGCCGTGATGGTGCATTGATGGCGCTGATTGAACATGAAATCAAACGGTTGCCGGTCCTTCCGCTGTCGCTTCCGTTGCCAGAACAGGCGGGATTACGGAAAAAATGTCGGGCGTTTCTGGCCTCCCCGACCCCGCATGAAACCATTGATGACTGGTGCCATCATCTGGGTATGAGCCGCCGAAGCTTTACCCGACAGTTTCGCAAGGAAACCGGATCAAGCTTTGTCGAATGGCGTCAACAGGCCTGCATCCTTGCCGCCCTGCCAAGACTGGCCGCCG
Source organism: Thalassospira lucentensis (assembly GCF_032921865.1). NCBI lineage: Bacteria > Pseudomonadati > Pseudomonadota > Alphaproteobacteria > Rhodospirillales > Thalassospiraceae > Thalassospira > Thalassospira lucentensis. Next base: position 3,615,366 of record NZ_CP136684.1, on the reverse strand, counting down.
GCGAAGCCGTGACAACGATTGCGATGGACCTTGGCTATGACAATCCCGCCGCGTTCAGCAATATGTTCAAACGCATTCTTGGTGCATCACCGCGCGATTACAGGACCACAGACACTTAGGAAGATATTTGACCTGTGAGCTTACAAAAAACCTGGAACATCTGGATTAATTCACCAGACAACAAGCCAATACGCATAGAAAATGGTTAAGCCCATAAATTAATCGAGCTTAACCATTGAAAAATAAGGCTGATAGAAGTTCGTTTAGCGCTCATCAGTCATATCTGGGTCTGAACTTTGGCGAAATGCCGCAGACAGCTTAAGCTGCCTTTACCGCCGACAAGAAAGTCTCGACTTTCTGAAGCAGTATTTCAGCTTGCTGAGACATATTGTTTGAGGCAGATAGCACTTGCTCGGCCGCAGCACCGGTTGATGCCGCTGCTTCGTTGACGCCGTGAATATTGACCGTTACCTCGCCGGTTCCAGCTGATGCTTCCTGGACATTTCGATTGATTTCATCGGTTGCGGCACCTTGCTGCTCAACCGCACTGGCAATTGCCGATGCGATTTCGCTGATTTCGGTGATGGTTGTTCCGATGGAATCAATGGCGACAACAGCACCTTCTGTTTCGCTCTGGATGGCAGAAATCTGACTGGTGATTTCTTCGGTGGCCTTGGACGTGGCGTTGGCAAGGTTTTTGACCTCCGCGGCAACGACGGCAAAACCTTTGCCGGCTTCGCCTGCGCGGGCCGCTTCAATCGTGGCATTCAGTGCCAAAAGATTGGTCTGAGCCGCAATATCACTGATCAAACCAACAACATCACCAATTTTCTGGGCCGCTTCTGCAAGCCCTCGGACTTGTGCATTCGTACTTTGCGCTTCCGCAACAGCCTTATCGGCCACACGGGACGACTGGGTAACCTGATGACTGATTTCAGAGATCGATGCACTCAATTCTTCGGAGGCACTGGCAACCGTTTGAACATTATTAGATGCCTGCTCGGCCGCCGCGGCAACCACCGTTGACTGACGACTGGTTTCTTCCGCAGTTGCCGTCATTGATGTCGCTGTATGCTGCATTTCACTCGCAGTATCCGCGACCGTTTTCAGAACGATCGATACATCATCTTCAAAATCACCAGTTAGCTTTTCGATCAATCTGGAGCGGGCTTCGCGCTGCTTTTGAGCTTCTACTTCCTGGGCGGCCAGTTCCTCTGCCTTGATCATGTTTTCTTTAAATACCAAGACAGCCTTTGCCATGTCACCGATTTCATCCTTGTGATCCTGCCCTGGAATATCGATGGTTTTGTCACCACCGGCGAGAACTCGCATCGAGTTTGTGATCGTAACAATCGGTCGTGAAATACCAACACCGATTAGCCACGCTGCGGCCAAACCGACCACAACAGCAATTGCAGAAATGATGGTGGCAAGCGAAATGGCAAAAGCGTTTTCTGCTTTTGCTTTCGGACCAATATCATCCTGTTTGGCTTTGAAGGACAGTTTGAGTTCTTCGATGTCGCTTGCAACCTTTGGCCCCAGAACGTTCAGGATTGATTCAGCGATATGTTGTTGTTCCGCAGGATCCTTGGTTGCGCTTAAAGCGCGAACCGCCGCAGCATACGCCGCAATATCCTGATCCACAGCTTTCGCACTTTCAAGGTAGTCAGGGTCTTTAACAAGAGACAAAAATTCGACGTTAAGCTTTTTGGTTGTTTCTAGTCTTTGATTTGCGTTTTCAAGAGCTTCAGGAGACTGCTTCATCTGAAAACTCAAAACCGAAACACGAGCTTCAAGCATATTGGCCTGAACACGTGAAGCTTGGTTTGATTGCAGTGCAATCTGCCGATACTCGTTGAAATTACTGTCTGCATCCATCAATGCAATAACGCAGATCGCCGACACCGTGATCATCAAAACCAACATCACGCCAAAACCGCCAGCAACTTTGATGGCAATTTTAATTCGCTTTAGAAGCCCCATATTACTACCCCACACCCCAATAACTATCCTTTAGTATTGTTCTCCCAAAAAAGGACCACACATCTAGAGGGAGCCTTGATACAAAAGAATGAATTCATTTCACGCAGCAATCAGAGGAAACTGTTTCGCTCTGAGCAAAATTGTCCCATGCAATCAATGGCTTTGAATGAACATGACCTGCCAGCACGCAACTTGAGATGAAATATGCGAAATTGCCTCAAGTCATCACGAAGGTTTTCTAAGGTTTCAGAATGCTTACAGGAAATAAACACTGTGCGACGATCATCCTGAGCACTTCGCCAAGCTGCGTAAATCACGTCTCACACTTTGCTTGAGATTAACCAACACCCCAGTCGGAAAGTTAACAGTCAAGCGCAGATAGATCGCGAATGCCAAATATCGCCCCGGCAAAACATCGCTTATGCACGGATACAGGCGATCATTTCAGTTTGGCACTGAAGTTCACTCTGCACACACCATCAAAGACAGAGAAGTAATGGTACATAAATAAACCAAAATCAAGAAAAAATACCTTTAATGGTATTTTTTTAGACCAAAACCCCAAAAGTATCAATTTTGAGAATCTAAATAAACTAAAGGTTTATGTTTTTTTGATTCTTCACACTCCAATTCCATACAGGAACAGCAGTTATGATAACCAACCTTAGTGGGCGAATAAGAGAGGCAAGAAAGCATATAGGGCTTAGTGCATCGGAAGCAGCAGACCTTGCCGGACTTACACGCAAATCGTGGGAACGTTACGAGCTGGACAAAAATGAACCAAAAGCATCATCTTTGGCTGTACTGGTTGATAATGGCATAGACGCAAGCTGGTTGCTGACAGGAAGAGGCAGCATGCTGAGAAGCGAAGTGCAGGATCAAGCGCGCGTGATTGACGCTGATTTACTACGCATGATTCTCGAGGAAATTGAATCCTATCGCTCACAAAACAATAGGACATGGGACATATCGGAGGCGGCTCGCGTTATTGGTCTAAGCTATGAAATGCTGCAAGCAGAAAGGGAGCGGGGTATTGAGCCATCTCCAAGAAACCTGAACCTACTCTTACAGGCAGCAAATTTGTGATTTAAAGACAAAAGTTCCGACGCCTCCCAATTCTACAAAAATATGTTTTATGAAATCTTCAGGCAGTATTTGGCTCATTAACTTTGAAGATGATTAGCGACACATCGAACCCCAAAAAAAGCCGCCCGTTTCAGATCGAAACGGGCGGCTTTTGGACATCTTCTGATGATTGAAATCAGCCGAGGATTTTGTCGCGGAGCATCTGGTTGACCATGCCCGGGTTGGCTTTGCCGCCCGTGGATTTCATGACCTGGCCAACGAACCAGCCGAGCATGCGATCCTTGCCGTCGCGGATTTCCTGAACCTTGTCCGGGTTGGCCGCAATGACTTCGTCAATCGCGGTTTCAATCGCACCGGTATCGGTGATCTGCTTCAGACCTTTTTCTTCAACGATCTTTTCCGGGTCATTTCCGGTTTCGATCATGATTTCAAAGACGTCCTTGGCAATACGGCCCGAAATGGTGTCGTCCGAAATCAGGTCCAGAAGCTTGCCGAGATTTTCGGCCGTGACCGGGCTTTCGGTGACAGGAACTTCCAGCTTGTTGAGCGCACCAAACAGGTTGGTGATCACCCAGTTCGCGGCAAGTTTGCCATCGCGCCCCTTGGCAACGACTTCGTAATAGGCGGCCTTTTCCTGATCGGCAACGAGAACGCCGGCATCATAAGCCGACAGGCCGTTTTCGCGCATGAAGCGGGCTTTTTTCTCGTCCGGGAGTTCCGGCAGGGTCTTTTCGATTTCGGAAACGAATGCCTGATCGAATACCAGCGGCAGCAAATCCGGATCCGGGAAATAGCGGTAATCATGTGCCATTTCCTTGGACCGCATCGAACGGGTTTCACCCAGACGCGGATCGTAAAGACGGGTTTCCTGAACGATTTCGCCACCGGCTTCGATGACTTCGACCTGACGTTTTGCTTCGATCTCGATCGCCTGCATCACATAACGGATGGAGTTGACGTTCTTGATTTCGCAACGCGTGCCGAATTCAGCGCCCGGACGACGGACCGAAACGTTGGCATCGCAGCGCATCGAACCTTCGTTCATGTTGCCATCACACGTGCCAAGGTAACGCACGATCGCGCGCAGCTTGGTCAGGTATGCACCGGCTTCTTCCGGAGTGCGGATATCGGGCATGGACACGATTTCCATCAGGGCAACGCCCGAACGGTTCAAATCGATATGCGAATATTTCGGATCCTGATCGTGCATCGATTTACCGGCATCCTGTTCAAGATGCAGGCGTTCAATGCCAACCGATTTGGTCGAGCCATCAGGCATATCGAGGATAATGGTCCCCTCGCCGACGATCGGTTTGTCGAACTGCGAAATCTGATAGCCCTGCGGCAGATCGGCATAGAAGTAGTTCTTGCGCGCAAAGACGCTTTCAAGATTGATCCTGGCTTTAAGGCCAAGGCCGGTCTTGACGGCTTGCCGCACGCATTCCTCGTTGATGACCGGCAACATGCCAGGCATGGCCGCGTCAACAAGGCTGACATTGGTGTTCGGTTCGTTGCCAAATGTGGTCGAAGCACCGGAAAACAGTTTGGATTTGGAAACCACCTGACAGTGGACTTCCAGACCGACAACGATTTCCCAAGGGCCGGTTGAACCTTCGATGATATAGGTCATGGATCAGCCCTCCTGCCCGGCCGGTTTCGCGGTAAAGTTGGCGGCAGTTTCAAGTACGCCACCGACACGCAGAACGGTTTCTTCGTCAAACGGTTTACCAATCAGCTGCAGACCAAGCGGCAGACCTTCGGCAGACAGGCCCGTCGGAACGGACAGGCCCGGAAGACCTGCAAGGCTTGCAGGGACGGTAAAGACGTCGTTCAGATACATTTTGACCGGATCGTCTTCGTTTTCACCAATCGCAAAGGCCGCCGACGGTGCAGTCGGTGCCAGAATGGCATCAACGGTGCCGAATGCGGTTGCGAAATCCTCGTAAATGCGACGACGGACTTTAAGCGCCTTGTTGTAGTAAGCGTCATAGTAGCCAGCCGACAGCACATAGGTGCCGATCATGATGCGGCGCTGGACTTCCTTGCCGAAACCAGCCGCACGGGACTTCATATACATGTCGTCCAAGCTGTCGCCTTCGTCCATGACGCGCTGGCCGTAACGCAGGCCGTCATAACGCGCAAGGTTCGAGGATGCCTCGGCCGGAGCGACGATATAATAGGTGCCAAGCGCGTATTTGGTGTGCGGCAGGGTCACATCGACCACTTCGGCACCCGCATCGCGCAGCATCGCAATACCGTTATCCCACAGCTTGTTGATTTCTTCGGGCATGTTATCGACGCGGTATTCTTTCGGAATACCGATTTTCATGCCGCGAATGTCACCCGTCAGGGCGGCTTCGAAATCAGGAACCGCAACCGGGGCAGACGTGCTGTCCTTGGCGTCGTGACCGGCCATTGCGCCCAGCATGATCGCAGCGTCGCGAACGGTTTTGGTCATCGGACCGGCCTGATCAAGCGAGCTAGCAAAGGCAACAATGCCCCAGCGCGAGCAACGGCCATAGGTCGGCTTCAGGCCTACAATACCGCAATAGGATGCCGGTTGACGGATCGAGCCACCGGTATCAGTACCGGTCGCCGCCAGCGCCATGCCCGCGGCAACAGCAGCAGCCGAACCACCAGACGAGCCACCCGGAACCAGATCCTTGCCATCCTTGCCCTTCCACGGGTTGATGACATTGCCATAATAGGACGACGTATTGGACGACCCCATGGCAAATTCATCAAGGTTGGCCTTGCCCAGCATCACCGCGCCGTTATTAAACAGGTTGGTGGTGACGGTGGATTCATATTCCGGTTTGAAACCTTCGAGGATGTGCGAGGCCGCAGTCGTCTGGACACCTTCGGTGCAGAACAGATCCTTGATCGCAATCGGCAGGCCTTCCATTTTACCCGCGTCACCCTTGGCGCGCTTGGCGTCAGAAGCCTTGGCCATATCGATGGCCTTGTCCGGGGTTTCGGTGATGTAAGCGTTCAGATTACGGTGCGCTTCCATCGATTTGATGTGGGCTTCGGTCAGTTCGACCGATGTGTAATCACCCTTTGCCAGCCCGTCGCGGGCCTCGGCAAGCGTCAGATTTGTCAGATCAGTCATTATTCAACCACCTTCGGCACAACAAAACAGCCAGCATCGGTCATCGGTGCGTTTGACAGCACTTTTTGCTGGATATTGCCATCGGTGACTTCGTCCTTGCGCATCGGCAGGGTCAGATCGGCAACCGACGTCAGGGGATCACAACCCTCGACATCAACTTCTTGCAGTTCCTCGACGAAATCGAGGATACGGGTCAAATCTCCCGCCAGTTCGCCAAGCCCTTCTTCGGACACGTTGATACGCGACAGAAAGGCGATCCTGCGAACTGTTTCCTTATCCAAAGACGACATGGATGAAAGTCTCTCTTAAGGAATGACAAAACACCCGGCAAGCAGGCAGCCTGCCGGAACTTGAAATTACAGCGCGGAAACTAGCACCCCGCTGCCCCCGCCGCAAGGGCCGGAGACAGCCAATTTCGGCAACTTTTCCAACAGCTGGGAAAGTTGCCACCTGATCATGGCGGACATCGGGGGCAAAGCCATGCTTTCACCGACGTTTCAGGCATGTCAGTATTGCGTTTCGCCGGTTGAAATGCGCTGGCGTTTTTCGGGCAACGCACCTATAAGGGCGCCATGATTTGCAATGACACACAGGAATTGCTGCGGTTCTTGACACCGGCAGCACGCGTTTTGGGGCTGGATCTCGGCACCAAGACCATTGGCGTGGCCCTTTCGGATGTCGGGCTACAGATCGCGTCCCCCTATTCGCTGATTTCGCGCAAGAAATTCACGCGGGATATTGCCGAACTTTCGGCGATCATCACCAAACAGAATGTCGGTGGTATCATCATCGGTTTTCCGCGTGAGCTTGACGGCACGATCGGCAAGGCCTGCCACCGGGTTTATGCCTTTGTCGACGAAATGCAGAATTATATCGATCTGCCGATCCTGCTTTGGGATGAACGTCTTTCGACCAACGCGGTTGAACGTATCCTGATCGAGGATGTCGACATGACCCGCAAACGCCGTGCGGAAGTTGTCGATAAAACGGCTGCGGCCTATATCCTCCAGGGTGCGCTTGATAACCTTAATCTTCACACCGATCCGTATGAAAATCCGGTCGATGACGATGAGGACGAAATCGGCGACGAAGACGCCTGATTTTTCGCCCGATCAAACCGGGCCATTTCAAGATTTCCGATAAGGCCGTCTGATATGTCAGGCGGCTTTTTCTTTGGCCTTGAAGACAATCAGGGTCCCGAAGAACTTGGATGGCGGCAGGATCAGTCGCCCCTTCTTATGAATTGCCCCCATGGATTGGGCGGCCTCGGCGATGACATCAATCCGGTCAACGATGATTTCGTATCCGGCAAATCCGTCGGTCGGGAAAAGCGGATCATCAATGCCAAAACGGGTGACCATTTCATCGCTGTGAAGGGCTTCGACAATCTTGTCGGTGCCGATTTCGGCAACAAAATCCGATACCGCGTCGGCCGCCCAATGCATCAGGAACACCTTGCCAATCGCATAGGCCCCGTTCGCATGCGTCTGATACTCCGGATAATAGAAATTCTGCGGCGGGTGGCGATGCTGGCAAACGAATGTTACGGCGTGACGCAGCAACGGGTGATTGGCAAAGGCAAGCGAAAATGCCACATCGGTCAGAGAACCATCCGGGCGGGTGGCTTCGCGTTCGAACTTGAAGACACGCGGAACGGCGGCACCGGCGGCAATGAAAGCCTCCCGGTCTTTTTCCGCATCGCGTGATTGCAGCGCGAGCATCGACATGCCTTCACGCTGACGCAGATAATCGCGATTATAAATCGGGAAGGAAAACGGTGCTGCGAGATCGGTTTCGGCGATTTTTTCCGGCTCGATCACGGCAAGCAATTCGATATACATGCCATCAAGCTGGATCAGGGCGTTGCCGGTGCCAAACGGATGATTGGCGCGCGGGGTGACGGTAAAGCCCAGCTTGCGATAGGCATCACAGGCCACATCAAGATCATTGACACATAAAACCAGATGATCGATTGAGCGGCTCATGGGCATTCCCCTGATTGCATTCCTGTTTGCAGTGCTAACAGCGCAGGAATTTCTTTCAATTGATAAATCAGTGCGTTGCACGCATTATCTGACCCATGCTCATTATCACAGGATGGACATGCAATGAAACAAACAGTCTTGTCGATACGATGTCAGACAGGACCGTCGCAATGCAAACCATCACAGCAAATCACATAACAACCGATTAATAACCGGCCCATCGTACCGCAAGATATTTTCGAAAGCGCCCCATGTTAGCCATCCTGTCCGCCCTGATCCCGACCTTTGCCCTGATCGTGCTTGGTTTCATCCTGCGGCAACGCAAATTCCTGCCTGATGCGTTCTGGCCCGGGGCGGAAAAGCTGACCTATTATGTGACATTCCCGGCATTGCTGTTTTCCAATACTGCGCAGGCCGATCTGGGCAGCCTGCCGCTGGCGGGGATTGCGACTGCAATGCTGGGCACGGTTTTCATCTGCACCGTTCTTATCCTGATCACCAAACCGGTTCTGAAAGTCAGCAACCCGGCCTTTTCGTCGCTGTTTCAGGGGGCAATCCGACCCAATACCTATATCGGGCTTGCGGTTGCCGCCGCCCTTCTTGGCGAAGCCGGATTGACGGTGACTGCCCTTTGCGTTGCCTTGGTCGTGCCGACGGTCAATGTGCTTTCGGTTCTGGCCTGCGCGCATTGGGGGGATAATGAACGCACTCCCGGTGCGGTGTCGCTTTTGCGCGATGTTCTGCGCAATCCGTTGCTGATGGCGTGTGTTTTGGGCATCGCGATCAATATGACGGGATTTGGCCTGCCGCCGGTGATCGGGCCGTTTCTGGAAGTTCTGGGGCGTGCGGCATTGCCAATCGGGCTTCTGGCAGTTGGTGCGGGGCTTGATCTTTCGGCGGCACGACGTGCCGGGGGGCCGGTCGGGTTTTCGACACTGGGCAAACTCGTCATCAGCCCGGCGATTGCAGCGGGGCTTTGTCTTTTGCTCGGCCTGCCGCCGGTGGAACTGGCGGCAGTTGTGCTTTATGCAGGGCTCCCCTGTTCGGCCAGTGCGTTTGTACTGGCCCGCCTGATGGGCGGTGACGCACCGATGATGGCCAGCATCATTACGGTTCACACGCTTGTCGCGATTATCACCATACCGATCCTTGCGGTTTTGCTGCATGTAGTCTGATGTAAACCAGATGAAATACTGACCATCCGGTCAGCTTTTTGGGGCAATATTTTAACTTTCCGTGACAGGGGCAATTGGGTATGCTCCGCGCGAAATTCTGCCCATACCATTTAAGGAATATGTGCAACGCCATGAGTGTCATGGGACCAGCGGCGGATCACTATCCGCACCCTCACCTCCTCGGTATCGAAGGTCTTACCCCGGGGGAAATCACCCTTATTCTTGATCGTGCCCAGCATTATGCGGAAAAGAACCGCACCGCAGACAAGACCAGCAACATTCTTGCCGGGGCCACGGTCGTCAATCTGTTCTATGAAAACTCGACCCGAACGCTGACATCGTTTGAACTGGCCGCCAAGCGGCTTGGTGCGATGGTGATCAACATGACGGTCGGCACCAGTTCGGTCAAAAAGGGTGAAACCCTGATTGATACCGCGATGACGCTCAATGCGATGAACCCGGATGCACTTGTGGTCCGCCATGGCGACAGCGGCGCGGTCAAGCTTCTGAGCGAGAAGGTCAATTGCGCAGTTCTCAATGCCGGGGATGGCCGACACGAGCACCCGACACAGGCGTTGCTTGATGCGCTGACCATTCGCCGTCACAAGGGCCGCCTGCATCGGCTTAACGTTGCGATCTGCGGCGATATCGCGCATTCGCGCGTCGCCCGATCCAACATCCTGCTGCTCAATACCATGGGATCGCGCGTGCGCCTTGTCGCCCCCCCGACCCTGATCCCGTCAAAAATCGACCGGATGGGGGTCGAGATTTTCCATGACATGGAAGAAGGCCTTAAGGATTGCGACATCGTCATGATGCTGCGCCTTCAGCTGGAACGCATGGAAGGAAGCTTCATCCCGTCCGTCCGTGAATATTTCCATTTCCACGGCCTTGATCGCGCCAAGCTTGCCAATGCCAAGCCCGATGCGCTGATCATGCATCCCGGCCCGATGAATTGCGGCGTCGAGATTGACAGTGAAGTCGCCGACGACGTTGAACGATCAGTCATCCGCGAACAGGTTGAAATGGGGGTTGCAGTGCGCATGGCCGCCCTTGAATTGCTGGTCCAGAACCACAGACAGCTCGGAGGCCAGGCATGACCCCAGCCATTCGTGTAAAGGGCACGGGCCGCAAGGCCATCATCAATGCCCGCCTGCTTGACCCGGCCGCACAAACCGACAGCACGGGCGGCATCCTGATTGAAAACAGCAAGATCATTGATTGCGGCGCAAAGGTCACGCGCGACAATCTTCCCAAGGATTGCGAGATTGTTGATGCTGCGGGTGCGTGTCTTGCGCCCGGCCTTGTAGATATGCGCGCGCAATTGCGCGATCCGGGGTTCGAACATCAGGAAACCATCGAAACCGCCGGCCGTTCGGCGGCAGCGGGCGGGATCACCACGATCATCGCCCTGCCCAACACCGATCCGGTGATTGATGATGTCGCCGGTGTCGAATTCATCGCCCGCCGCGCCCGCAAGGTTGGCCTGGCCAAGGTTTTTGCCTATGGCGCGGTATCAAAGGGCATAGAAGGTGGCGAAATCACCGAGATGGGCCTTTTGCATCAGGCCGGTGCCGTGGCGTTTTGTGATGGCGTGAAAACCATCGCCAGCGCCCGATTGCTGCGACAGGCATTGTCCTATTCGACCTTCTTTGACGGCATGATCGTCCAGCATCCCGAGGAGCCGGAACTTTCCAAGGGTGCGGCAATGAATAGCGGCGAACTTGCCACCCGCCTTGGTCTTAGCGGTGTATCACCTCTTGCCGAAGTCATGCAGATAGAGCGCGATTTGCGGCTGGTTGAAATGACGGGCGGACGTTTGCATTTTGCCCATATCTCGACCGGGGAATCGGTCGAGATAATCCGCAAGGCCAAGAAACGCGGCCTTAAGGTCACGTGCGATACCGCGCCTTTCTATTTCGCACTTAATGAAAATGCGGTTTCGGATTACCGAACCTTTGCCAAGCTGTCGCCGCCGCTTCGATCCGAGGACGACCGGCAGGCGATTGTGGCGGGCCTTGCCGATGGCACGATTGATGCCATCGCATCCGACCATAATCCGCAGGATGTTGACTCCAAACGCCTGCCTTTTGCACAGGCCGCCGCCGGTGGCGTTGGTTTTGAAACGCTTCTGCCGATCACGCTTGAGCTTTATCACAACGGGCATATGTCGATGCTTGACGTGATTACCAAGCTGACGACAGCCCCGGCGGGACTGGTGCGCATCAAGGGTGCTGGCACGCTTGAAATCGGGACGGCTGCTGATCTGGTGCTGTTTGATCCGGATCGCCCATGGAAGATCGATCCCTATCAGTTCGAGTCAAAATCGAAAAATTCGCCATTTGACGGCCGCCTGACCCAGGGCCGTGTCCTTCGCACCATCATTGATGGTCGCGAGGTTTTTGCCGATCCCTCTGTCGTGGAAGGCGCGTGAATATGGAACTTGATGCCACTTACAAGGCAACCCTGATGTCGCTCCAGATTGCAACTGTTTGCGGATATCTACTGGGCTCGATCCCGTTTGGCCTTGTTCTGACGCGGATGGCCGGACTTGGTGATATCCGCAAGATCGGATCAGGCAATATCGGTGCGACCAACGTGCTGCGTACCGGGAACAAGTTTCTGGCGTTCCTGACCCTTGTCGGTGATGTCGGCAAGGGTGCAGCGGCAGCCCTGCTTTTTACCCACTTCGTCAGTGCCGAAGCCGGCATTTTTGCCGGTGGCGCCGCGGTTATCGGGCATATGTTCCCCGTCTGGCTGCGTTTCAAGGGCGGTAAAGGTGTTGCCACCACCCTTGGCACCCTTGTCGCGGTAAACTGGATCATGGGGCTTGTAGCGGCAGGGACGTGGCTTGTCATGGCGCTGATTTTCCGCATTTCGTCGCTTTCGGCGCTTATCGCGATGATCGCTGCCCCGATTGCGGCCTTCCTGATCGCCAATGATCCCGGTGCCGGATGGCTTGCGATCTTCCTTGCCGTGATTGTCTGGGGTGCTCATCACAGCAATATCCGCCGCCTGATCAAAGGCGAGGAACCCAAAATCGGCCAGAAGAAAAAAGAAGCCGCAGCTGCCAGCGAAGAATAGGCCGCAATTCGAATAGCTTGACGAAACAACGCCCGGATGATCACAATCCGGGCGTTATGGTTTCAGATGCACAACAACCGATACGATTAGCGCAATCCGAACGCCTCGCACGCATGCGACTGGCGCGAAGTGCCAATGTCGGACCGGTCACATTCCGCAAGCTGATCGAGCGGTTCGGATCAGCACGCAATGCAATTGACGCCCTGCCCGATATTATCGCACGCACCGGTGGCAAGCGGCAGATTGTTCTGGCGACGCGTGAAGACACGATTGCCGAAATTGATCAGGCGCGGGCCTGCGATGCCAAGCCGGTAATTATCGGCGATCCTGAATATCCGGCGATGCTGGCCACGATCGAGGATGCCCCACCCTATTTTTATGCACTCGGACGCGTTGAACTTTTAACCAGACCAACCATCGGGATCGTCGGAGCCCGTAATGCATCGGCCAATGGATGCGGGTTTGCCCGGCGTTTATCAGCCGCCCTGTGCGAGGCTGGATATGTCGTAGCATCGGGTATGGCGCGCGGGATTGACGGCGCGGTTCACGATGCCTGCCTGCAGGTCGCAAATAAAGTTGGTGGCACCGTTGCGGTTCTGGGCGGCGGTGTGGATGTGGTTTATCCGCGGGAACATGCCGATCTGTATCGCAAGCTTTGTGAAAATGGCTGTGTGATTTCGGAAATGCCGCCGGGATTAAATCCGCAGGCACGGCATTTTCCAAGGCGCAACCGGATCATTTCCGGACTTTCGCACGGCATCGTCGTGGTCGAGGCCGGACGCAATTCGGGATCACTGATCACCGCACGTTTTGCCGGAGAACAGGGTCGCGATGTTTTTGCCGTTCCGGGCAGTCCGACCGATCCCCGCGCGGCAGGTCCCAACAGCCTGATCCGGGATGGTGCGATCCTGTGCGACTCCGTTGATGTGATTTTGGATGCCTTGCGTGTTTCGCTGCAAAACAACCATCTGCGTGAAGGAATTCATCATTTTGCCATCGACAGCCGTGCGACAATCGTAAACGGCCAGTCAGATGATTTCAGCGACATCACCAAATCCATCGAACGCGATACCAGAACCGGCACCATTGATGACAGCTCTGAAAGCGTTGATAACCAAGAAGAAACCGGGGTAAATGACCGATCACGAAATGAGGGTCGCGGAACAGAAGATGTTCTCGAGCTATTGTCGACCAGCCCGCTACTGATTGATCAGCTTATCCGGGCATCGGGCATGCCTGCCGATGTGATTTCGACCATGCTGATTGAGCTTGAGCTTGCAGGAAGGGTTGAACGTCACCCCGGAAATAGGGTATCGCGTATCGCCGAATGAGTGTCGCAGACATCCGTGCTGCGACAATATTGTTGTGATTTGCCGCAATTTGCGCAATCTGATCTGAAAGACGGTCACACTATATATAAGTGTCGGACATTCGGATCATTCGCAGCACGACATACATTATCGCCCCAGGGCGCAAGAACCGGACACGAAAAACGTAATAAATCTTGTCATCGTCGAATCCCCGGCCAAAGCCAAGACGATCAATAAATATCTCGGTGACGATTACAAGGTGCTGGCCTCTTTTGGTCACATCCGCGATCTTCCGTCAAAAGATGGATCGGTTGATCCCGACAATGATTTTTCGATGGTCTGGGAAACCGATGGCCGTTCGGAAAAACAGATCCGCGAGATCGCATCGGCCGCACGCGATGCCGACACCATCTATCTCGCGACTGACCCGGATCGCGAAGGGGAAGCGATTTCGTGGCATATTCTGGAAGTTCTGGAACAGAAAAAGCTTTTGCGCGGTCGCGACGTTCATCGTGTCGTGTTCCACGAGATCACCAAAAAGGCCGTGACGGACGCGATTGCCAATCCGCGCGAGCTTAATCAGGAACTGGTCGATGCCTATCTGGCGCGCCGTGCCCTTGATTATCTGGTGGGCTTTAACCTGTCGCCTGTCCTTTGGCGCAAATTGCCCGGTTCGCGGTCTGCAGGTCGCGTGCAGTCCGTCGCCCTTCGTCTGATCTGCGAACGCGAGATCGAGATCGAAGCATTCCGCCCCGACGAATACTGGTCGCTGGAAGCCGGTTTCAAGGTGCCTGAGGGCAACTTTACCGCGCGCCTGACCCATCTGAACGGTGAGAAGCTGGACAAGCTGGCACTGGGCAACGAGGGTGCGGCAACGATTGCCAAGGAAAAGGTCGAAAGCCGCAGCTACACGGTTTCAAAGGTCGAACGCAAGGACGTCAAACGCCGTCCGCAGCCGCCTTTCACCACATCGACCCTGCAGCAGGAAGCATCGCGCAAGCTTGGTTTTGGTGCAAAACGCACGATGCAACTTGCGCAGCGCCTTTATGAAGGGGTTGATATCGGTGGCGAGACGGTTGGTCTGATCACCTATATGCGTACCGACGCCGTGGTTCTTTCTGGCGAGGCACTGGCCGCAGCACGCCGCCTGATTACCAAGGATTACGGCGAAAGTTACCTGCCGCCAAGCGCACGCAGCTTTGCCAACAAGGCCAAGAACGCACAGGAAGCCCACGAGGCCATCCGTCCGACCGACCTGTTCCGTCGTCCCGATCAGGTTGCCCGTCATCTTGATAAGGATCAGTTGAACCTTTATACCCTGATCTGGAAACGGACCGTGGCCTGCCAGATGGAAGACGCCAAATTCGATCAGGTTGCGGTTGATCTGTCATCGAATGACAATCACGTGGTTCTGCGTGCCAATGGTTCGGTCGTCAAATTCGACGGTTTCCTGAAGCTGTATCAGGAAGGCAAGGATGACGAGACCGAGGACGAAAATGATCGCCGTCTACCGCCGTTAAAAGAAGGCCAGAAGCCTGATCTTGGCAAAGTCAGTATCGACCAGCATTTCACCCAGCCCCCGCCCCGCTATACCGAGGCAAGCCTGGTCAAGAAGATGGAAGAGCTGGGCATTGGCCGTCCGTCGACCTATGCGTCGATCATTTCGGTGTTGCAGGATCGCGATTATGTGACGCTGGACAAGCGCCGCTTTGTCGCACAGGATCGCGGCCGTCTGGTCACGGCATTCCTGTCGAAATTCTTTGAACGTTATGTGCAGTACAACTTTACTGCCGATCTGGAAAACCAGCTTGATGACGTTTCAAACGGCAGTCTTGCCTGGCGCGATGTCCTGAACCAGTTCTGGGCCGCATTCAAGGGCAATGTTGACGAAGCCAAGGAACTGAAGATCACCGATGTGCTTGATGCGCTTCAGGTGATGCTTGAAAATTACCTGTTCCCGGCACGCGAAGATGGTACAGACCCGCATAAATGCCCGAAATGTGCCGATGGCACGCTCAGCCTCAAGCTCGGCAAATTCGGTGCGTTCCTCGGCTGTTCGAATTATCCGGAATGCAACTTTACCCGTCCGCTGGTTGCCAATGAAAATGGCGGTGATTCCGAACTTGATGCCGGGCCCAAGGTGCTTGGCATCGATAAGGAAACCGGCAAGGAAATCACCCTGCGCAAAGGCCCGTATGGCGTTTATGTGCAACTGGGTGAAGAAGAGGAAGTTGAAGGCAAGAACGGCAAACCCAAAAAGGTCAAGCCGAAGCGGACATCGCTTCCAAAAGGGCTGGAGCCATCAGTTGTCGATCTGACCAAGGCGGAAGAATTGCTGACATTGCCACGTCTGGTCGGCGTCTTCCCCGACACCGGCGAGGAAATCAAGGCCAATGTCGGCCGGTTTGGTCCCTATGTTCAGGCAGGCAGCATCTTTGCGTCGCTTAAGGCCGAGGATGACGTTCTGACGGTTGGTGAAAACCGTGCGATTGCGCTGATTGCGGACAAACGCGAAAAGGCCGGCAAGGAAATTGGCAAACATCCGGATGACGGCGAACCGATATTCCTAGCTGATGGCCGTTGGGGCCCGTTTGTCAAACACAAGAAAACCAATGCCAACCTGCCGCGTGACACAAACAAGGAAGATGTCACGCTGGAAATGGCCATTGCGGCGCTGAAGGAAAAGGAAGCCAAATCGGGCAAACCGGCCAAGGCGACCAAAGCCGCCGCAAAAAAGACAACAACAAAAAAGGCGGCCGCGAAGAAACCGACCGCCCAAAAGACCGCTGCAAAGAAACCCGCAGCCAAGAAAACAACGAAGAAAGAGGCGGCGAACTAATCGCCGCCTTCCTTTTCTTGACGATACAATTGAAAGGACGCCGCGAAGTTGGCGAACGACACAGAAAATAAAACCCCGTTCCCGACCCGGGAACAGATTATGGAATTCATCGATATGAGCCCTACCCCGGTGGGTAAGCGCGAGATTGCGCGCGCCTTTAACATCAAGGGTGCTGCGAAGATCGAGCTTAAAAAGATCCTGAAGGATCTGAAAATCGGTGGTGACGTGGTCAAGGGCCGCAGACGGTTTGACAAACCCGACCGCCTGCCGCCTGTCGAGGTACTGGAAATCACCGGTATTGATGACGAAGGCGAAGTGATTGCCCGCCCCAATGTCTGGAAAGAAGATTATGAACCGCCGGTAATTTACGTGAAAATGATCCGGCGCGGCGGACCAAGCGCACCGGGCATTGGCGACAAGATCCTTGCCAAACTGCGCTATACCGGCAAGCAGACCTATGAAGCCAGCATCATGCGGGTTCTGGGCAGCGGCCCGCAACGTGTTCTGGGCATTTTCCGCCCGAATGAACGCGAAGGCCGGGTTGTCCCCACGGACCGCAAGGATGCGGGCGAGATTGCCGTGCCGCTGGATGATCATCCCGATCTTGAAGGTGGGGCACTGGTTCTGACTGAAATTCTGCCGGGCAAGCATTTCGGCCTACGCAAGGGCCGGATTACCGAGGTCCTTGGCAATATCAACGAACCGAAATCGATCAGTCTGGTATCGATCCATGCGCGCGGTATTCCGTTTGAATTCCCGCCGGAAGTCGAATTGCAGGCGCGTGAGTCCAAGGCGACGCCAATGGGCAAGCGCACCGATCTGCGCGATATTCCGCTGGTGACGATTGACGGAGCCGATGCGCGCGACTTTGACGATGCCGTCTGGGCCGAACCCGATCCTGATCCGGAGAATGAAGGTGGCTGGCACATCATGGTCGCGATTGCCGATGTGTCCTGGTACGTGCGCCCGCATGACGCGCTCGACCGTGAAGCGGTAAAGCGCGGCAACAGTTGCTATTTCCCGGACCGGGTTGTGCCAATGTTGCCGTTTGAACTGTCCAACGGCTGGTGTTCGCTGGTTCCGCACGAAGACCGCGGCTGTATGGCCGTCGAGATGTGGCTGAACAAGCATGGGACCAAACTGCGGCACAAATTCTGTCGCGGGATGATGCGATCAGCAGCGCGCCTGACCTATGATCAGGTTCAGCGCGCGATGGATGGTTATCCTGACGACACCACCGGCCCGTTGCTTGACACCATTATCAAGCCGCTTTACGGCGCGTATGAAGCATTTCTTGAAGCGCGCAAAGGACGTGGTGTTCTGGAACTTGACCTTCCGGAACGCAAGATCGAGCTGAATGACAAGGGCCAGATTATTGCCATTGCCCCGCGGGCACGCTTTGACAGCCACAAGCTGATTGAGGAATTCATGGTCGCGGCCAATGTCTGTGCGGCCGAGGAACTTGAACGGATCAAGCAGCCCTGCATGTATCGTATTCACGATGCCCCAAGCGAGGAGAAGCTTGAGGCGCTTCATGAATTCCTTGAGGGTGCTGGTTACAAGCTGAACAAGGGGGCGGTCCTGCGACCGCGTGATTTCAACCGCATCCTTGAACAGGCCAAGGACACCCCCGAGGCCGAGCTGATCAATACGGTTGTGCTGCGCAGCCAGTCACAGGCGATGTATAGCCCGGACAATATCGGGCACTTTGGTCTCGCGCTTAAGAAATACGCCCATTTCACATCCCCGATCCGGCGTTATGCCGATCTTCTGGTGCATCGTGCTCTGATCGCGGGTCTGAAACTTGGCGAAGGCGGATTGCCGCCCGAAGATGGCGAACGGTTCGAACAGATCGGCGAAGACATTTCCGGCACCGAACGCCGGGCGGCGATGGCCGAACGCGATGCGGTCGATCGTTATGTTGCGGCCTATATGGCCGACAAGGTCGGTGCGGAATTCCCCGGTCGTGTTTCGGGGGTCACGCATTTTGGCCTGTTCGTGTCGCTCAACGAGACCGGCGCGGATGGTTTGATCCCGATATCCACCCTGCCCGATGATTATTATGTGCATGATGCCGTCGGTCATGCGCTGGTCGGGCAAAATCGCGGCAAGACATTCCGCCTGGGCGATGATGTCGTTGTCCGCATTGCCGAGGCAGACGCGGCAACCGGGTCGCTTGCGCTTCGTCTGGCGGGACATGCCGATATTACCGACCGTGATCTGATCGAGCGGCCACGCGGGCGCGGCAAACGCCGTGGCAGCCCGGGTGACCGCAACCATCGCCATGGGACAAAACCGGGCTTTCGTGCCAATCCAAAGGATAAAAGCGGCGCATCTGGTGGTGGTCCCCGCAGTGGAAAACCGGGTGGCAAGCCTGGTACCAAGGCTGCGAGCAAAAAGAAAACCACACCGAAAAAACAGCGCAAGCTGGTGGCATCAAGCCGGGTCGCACGAAACACGACCAAACGCGATAGTTAAACAAAAAGGGCGACCACGATGGTCGCCCTTTTCATTGATATCGGATTTATCAATCAGCCCAGCGTTTCGATGAACTTCGCCAGATGTTCCGCCGTTTGCTTGCCCCGGTTGGAAATGATCGCGACATTTGACGGCAGCCCTTCGAGATCAGGGTGGGATGCATCGAAGCTGGTCAAAAGGCCAAGTGCCTTGCCTTTCAGTGTTTTCATAGCGGCAAGAGCACGGATCAGTTCGATACCGCTCAAACCATCAAGGACCGCGGCAGTGATGATTGCATCCGGGCGCGATTGAACGACGGTTTGAAACGCCTCGACTGCGGTGCGTGCGGTAATGGTCCGGAAGCCTTTTTCACGCAATTCGCGTTGCAGGAAATGGGCCTGCACCGTGGTTGCGGTAACGATCAGGACTTCCTTATCGTGCGCAGCCGGTGTGTCTGCCGCCGCGCCTTCGTCATCCTTTTTGGCACTTCGCGTCGGAAGTGACCGGAGGATGCGGGTTTCTTCCTCCGCCGGGGGATTGGTACCGCTTTCGATGATTTCGCGGATCCATGTCGTGAAATCGACAAGCGACGCGGCTTCGAGATCGTCGATCTCGGTCAGTTCGGCGATATAATCTTCCATGCGGTGTGCAATCGCACCAACCAGCGGGAAACCGAATGAACCGGCAAGACCTTTGACAGTGTGCGCCTCGCGCCTTAGTTCAGCAATGCCTACATCGGCCTTGTCCATGCCACCGGCGACACGATCAATGGTTGTTTCGATGCGATCGGTGCGTTCAAGGGTGTCTTCAATGAAATCCTGTTTCAGTCGGGCGACGATATCGTCTGCATTCCCCATCTGGGCGCTCCTGTACCGGGTTGAAGACATCAGTATCAAAGGATCGTCATTATAACGGTTTTCAGCACAGTTTTCAGCCATGCCGGAAAAGCACTTGCCCGATCACTTCAACTTCATGATGATAGCGAACCGTTTCAATGCCCCTTTTTTCCGGCCTGATCAAGGGGCTGGATCAAGAAACAGGAACGAATGCCACCATGCAGCCAGAATATAGCGAACAAAGCAGCGGATCGCGCCTGCTGACCGGTCTTAGCCGCGGATTTCGGCGCAAATGCCCCAATTGCGGGCATGGCTTTGCCTTTGGCGGGTACCTAAAACTGCGCGATGAATGTGATTGCTGCGCGCATCCGATCGGCGAATATCGCTGTGATGACGCCCCGCCCTATTTCACGATTTTCATTGTCGGTCATATCGTTGTTGGTGGTGCGCTTTCGATGGAGCAATCCATGCAGCCATCAATCGCACTGCAACTATCTGTCTGGCTTCCAACAACCGTCTTGCTCTGCCTTGCCTTCTTGCCCTTCATCAAGGGGGCGGTGCTTGGCACCCAATGGGCGATGAAGATCAAGGGATAGTCATTGTCGACTGCGCGCCAATCGCAGTAGAATGACTTTTACGTTGAGCTATCTCCTTTCGGATTGAGCACATTTTGGCATCAGCCACACGAGATATCGGTCCTGTTCTCTCCCGCCCGGCGTCGCGCCCGATCATGCGCGTTGCGGGAATGGTTGGTATTTGCCTTTTGCTGGCGGGCTGTGCCGCCCAGCGTGGTGACGCGATCATTTCAAATGATGATCAGCAAACCCGCGATGTGATGTCGCAGGCGATCGAACTGGTGGCGACACGCTATATTGATCCTGTGGGACGCGAACAGATTGTTGTCAATGCGCTGGACGGACTTTCGGCAATTGATCCGAATATCCGTATCGGCATGACGCCGGACGAGATTATCCTTGGCTATAATGGCAAAACTGTTCGCAACCTTGCCCTGCCCGACGCCGACAGCGAAGAACAGGACACGCTTTTATGGACCGAACTGACCCTTAAGGGTGTTGGTATTTACCGGGTTTATTCGCCCGATTTGCGGCATGCGGATGCGCTTTCGGTACAATCGGCACTGGTCAGCGGATCGATCAAGAACCTTGACCGTTACAGCCGTTATGAGGGGCCCAATCAGGCCGAAACGGCACGGACACGGCGCGATGGCTATATCGGGGTTGGTGTGCGGCTGATTGGCGGCGATGGCTATCCAGTGATCAAGAAGGTGCACGAAGACAGCCCGGCGGCCAAGGCAGGACTGGATATTGGTGACCAGCTGATTTCTGTGAACGGGGTCAACCTTTATAACCGCACGACGGCCTATGCCAGCGACCTTCTGCATGGCGAGGAAGGCACGCGCGTTACAATCGAAATCAATGGTGCCGATAGCCAAGTTATCACCCCCATCGAAATCATGCGCGAACGGGTGATCAGCCGGACCGTATTTACCGAAATTCGCGATAATGTCCTGATTGCCCGGATTGCCAGCTTTAACAGCGCGACCGCACAGTCCCTTGGCGATGAAATCCTCAAGGCTGACCTTTTCCCCGGTGGCTTGCGCGGCGTAATCCTTGACCTTCGCGGTAATCGCGGCGGGCTTTTACAGCAGGGGGTCGAGGTTGCCGATCTGTTTATCGCAGGCGGCCCGATCGCCAATACGCGGTCACGCGTGATGGCTGCACGGCATATCTTCAAGGCAAATCCCGAAGACCTGACCCGCGGGGCGCCGCTGGTTGTGCTGATTGATGGCAGGACGGCGTCCTCGGCCGAACTGGTGGCGGCGGCCCTTCAGGATCGCAACAGGGCGGTCCTGATCGGTTCGACAAGCTTTGGCAAGGGATCGGTTCAGGCGATCAATGATCTGTCGAATAAAGGCACGCTGACCTTTACCTGGTCGCAGATGACAGCTCCGTCGGGTTATACGTTTGATCGCATTGGACTTTTCCCGGCGATCTGCACGACAACCAGCGGAATTGCCCCGAATGACCAGATCAGATCCGCCCTTGCCCATCGCGATGATATGGTTGCCATCATGACCAAATGGCGCAAGCTTGATTATCAGAATGAAAAAGCGCGACAGGACCTTCGAAATGTGTGTCCGGCCCGTCAGGGCATTGATGAAAACGACATTGATATCGCTCTTGAATTGATCAAAAACCTTCCGGGTTACAAGGATCTGGCTCAATTACCGATCAATGAAATTGCCGATACCTTTGCCTCGCAATAAAAATGGCATTCTTTTTGCCAAAATGGCTTGACACCCGGCGCATAACCTTTATGTTCCGCGGCCTGAGATACACCTGAACACAGGAAGCTGAGATATGGCGAAGCCCGCTTCGATCCTCGTAAAGTTGGTAAGCACCGCTGATACCGGTTACTTCTATGTCGTTAAGAAGAACCCGCGGAATACCACCGAGAAATTCTCGTTTCGCAAGTACGACCCGGTCGTGCGCAAGCACGTCGAGTTCAAAGAAGCGAAAATGAAGTAATCTTTCAGCTAACGCTGACTGGATTATCGGAATTAAAAAAAGACGTGCCCTTCGGGTCGCGTCTTTTTTATTGCCTGACTGGATCGAATGAATCGCGTCAGGCGGAAAACCGTTTCCACCCTGCCCCGGCCAGCATCAGCCAACCGGTTATGAATGACAGCCCGCCAATCGGGGCGATCATGCCAAAGGTGCTGATCCCGGCAAAGGCGATGACGTAAAGCGCCCCGCAAAAGAACAGAATGCCCGCCAGCATTGCATAAGCCGCCCAGCGCAGAAGCCGTTCATCGGGCACCTGATGGGCAAGAGCCGCGATGGCAGCCAGCCCCACGGCATGCACCAGTTGATAATGCGCACCGGTTTCCACAAGCTCGCGCCCACGGTTCATTTCCTCGCCCGCCATGCCATGGGATGCAAATGCCCCCAGCCCAACCGCGATTGCCCCGTTCAACCCCGCCATAACAACAGATAACCGCATGAAGTTGTTTTCCGATTTCATGATGCTTTGTACTGGCGACACTTTATCGCCCCGCTGACAACCACGCCATGATCAAACGCAAAAAAAATGGCCGTACAAAAATGTACGGCCAGTAAACTCTCTTGGGGGAGATGTGCCGGACCAATTAAATGCCCGTCACTCTGTTTTTCTATCCTGAATAATCAATCGGCTCTGTGACATTCGTCACAATTTGTGAAACATTTTCAATTTTCTGCCGATAATTCATCACTTTGCCCTCAATTTTGATCTAATGGATCGATTCACTGAGGAATTCCTCAAGACGCTGCACATTGGGCACATATAGACCCAACTCGACTTTGGCGATCAAACCATTTCGGGCAAGTGTTCCCATGACACGGGCAACGGTCTCGCGAGATGTGCTGACCCTGCTGGCAATTTCTGAATGCACGGGCACAGGACTTAACATCGCGGATCCGTCTTCTGCGATCTCGATCTGCGAGCAACGCAGGATTTCCGCAACAACCCGTTCATTTGCACCAAGTGTGCTGACGTCGACAATGCGTCGGGTCGATGTTCTGACGATCCTTGCCAGTTCCCTGATGACACTCCAGGCAACAGAAGGATGGTTTTTGACGATTTTTTCGAAATTGGCGGGGCTTACAATCGCGACATCCGTATTTGTAACAGCCAGGACACAGGCTGAACGTGGCTCGCCGTCTATTGCCGAAAGTTGCCCGACACAACCGCCTGCCCCGATTTCTTCCAGCGTGATCTCGCGACCGGATAAAGAATAATTCACAATTCGGACCTTACCCGACAAAATCAGATAAACATCCGAACTGTCGGATTCGGGTTCAATAATCTGCGCCCCAGCCGAAAATGTTTTCCGGTTGATGTGCCGCTCGACATCTGCGAGTGCGACCTGATCAAGCCCCGCAAGAATACCGACCACCGATAATTCTACCATCTACCCCAGCTTTTCTATGCTTTCGCTATCATTTTCGCGTCAATGCGATGGTCAGACTTAACGCCATGCACTGCTTTTGAATGCTGTCCCATAAAGATCATATGCAAAGCAGACGACACTGACAATCATCCGCGGCCACGTCCCCAAGGCAATTTACAATACAATTGTATGACTATACAGCATCCAAACGAATGCTGCGGATGCGAAATCCGGATTTTCATGTTACGTTATAGTGATCCCCACACAGTTCGCATGCAGGAGGCCTGCCATGAGTCCCGAATTGGAGATTTTTCGCCGCAGCCCAAGCGACAAGCCCAAATGCAAAACGCCGGTCGTTTTCGTCCATGGTGCATTTACAGGCGCATGGTGCTGGAACGAACATTTTCTGACCTGGTTTGCCGATCAGGGGTTTGAAACCATTTCATTTTCGCTGCGCGGCCATGGTGGCAGCGGCGGGCGCGAGCTGCGCAGCCTGGCATCGATTGACGATTATGTGGAAGACCTCGAAACGGTTGTCGATACGCTGGGCCAGAAGCCTATTCTGATCGGTCATTCGATGGGCGGCTACATCATTCAGAAATATCTTGAAAAGCATAAGGCAACCGCCGCTGTCCTGATGGCATCTGTCCCGCCCGAGGGACTTCTTGCCAGTAATACCATGATGGCAATGGCACAACCCGACCTTTATCTTCAGATGTTCTGGCTTCAGGCGATCGGCCCACACACGCTGCTGCGTGACCGGCTGGGACGCGCCATGCTGTCACCCGATATTGCCGAAGACGAAGGCATGATCTATTTCGGCCGGCTTGAAACCGAAAGCCACCGGGCCCTTATGGACATGATGGGGGGCAATCCGGTGTTTCTGTCGCAAACCGATCTGCCGCCGATGCTGGCAATTGGGGCACGCAATGATGAAATCATTCAAAGCGAGGTGGTCAATCACACCGCCCGACGTCTTGGGGCGGATTGCGTGCTGCTTGATAATATCGCACACGCGATGATGCTGGATGCGAATTGGGAAAAGGCCGCAATCAGCATTGTTGAATGGCTTGAAAAGCACCTGATCGAAAAACAGGACAATACGACAAAGAAGTCTGCGGCCTGATTGATCGCAAGAACGAAATACAGGTTTAGAGGCAGGATGTTAGCGCATCCTGCCTTTTGTTTTTTGAGAGCTAAGGAACTGTTTTCTTTTCAATCTCTGCAATTTCTGGAAGCATGACCTTACAAAGCCACAACAAAAAGGTTGGTGACATGGTACGTATGACAGGATGCCTCCGGCTCAAAACATCAATCGTCACATTCGGGATCACGGCCCTTCTTGCCCTGCCAGCAACGGCACAGCAGGCAACAGATGCCGTCGCCCCGGAAAGTTCAACGATGCGGATCGGATTGCGCAGTTCGATACAATCAGAAAACTGGATGGTCAGTGCAGCCAACCCGCTGGCGGTCGAGGCCGGTGCCAATGTTTTACGACGCGGCGGCAATGCAATCGACGCCATGGTCGCCGTCCAAACCATGCTGGGACTGGTCGAACCGCAATCATCGGGTCTGGGTGGCGGTGCGTTTCTGGTTTATTACGATGCGCGCAGTGGCAAGCTGACAACGGTTGACGGTCGTGAAACCGCGCCGATGGCAGCAACCCCGACTCTGTTTCAGGATGCAAACGGCCAACCGATGGAATTCTATGATGCCGTTGTCGGCGGCCGTTCCGTTGGGACACCGGGGACCCCTGCATTGCTGAAAACCGCCCATGAGAAATGGGGACAGCTTGAGTGGCCGACATTGCTTTCCCCAGCCATTGAACGTGCTGAAATCGGCTTTAACGTTTCGCAACGCCTTGCCGCACTGATTGCCGAAGATCGTGAAAAGCTTTCGCGTGATGATACGGCAAAGGGATATTTCTTTGATGCCAGTGGGGAGCCTCTTGAAGAAGGTGCCCTTCTGAAAAACCCGGAGTATGCCAATACTCTTAAGAGTTTGGCGCAAAATGGTACGGACGGGTTTTATTTTGGCCCCATCGCCAATGACATCGTGGCCAAGGTTCAGGGTGCAAGCTGGAACCCTGGCGTTCTATCGTTGAAAGACCTTACCAACTACACGGTCAAGGAACGCGATCCGGTTTGCAGCGATTATCGCGGATACGAAATCTGTGGTATGGGACCACCGTCATCCGGGGCTTTGACCGTCGGGCAGATTCTGGGCCTGATCGAGCCGTTTGATATTGGGGCCCTTGGCGCGGAATCGCCGGAAAGCTGGCGCCTGATCGGCGATGCATCGCGACTGGCATTTGCCGATCGTGGGCGTTACATGGCCGACATCGATTTTGTGCCGATGCCGTTGACCGGATTGCTGGATAAAGAATATCTGGCGCAAAGATCGAAACTTCTGGAAAGCAACCAGGCGCTGGAAAGTGTCGAACCAGGCATGCCCGCATTCAGCCATGCCATGCGGCTTGCCGATGATGAAGCAATCGAATTCCCCAGCACCAGCCATTTTTCCATTGTCGATGCGATGGGGAATGCGGTGTCGATGACAACCACGATTGAAAACGGCTTTGGGTCACGCCTGATGGTTCGGGGCTTCATGTTAAATAACGAACTGACTGATTTCTCGTTTGCCACCCACAGCGACGGCGTTCCGATTGCCAATCGGCTGGAACCTGGCAAACGGCCAAGGTCTTCGATGGCACCGACGATTGTGATGCAGGACGGCAAACCGGTGATCGTTACCGGATCGCCCGGTGGATCACGGATTATCGGTTATGTCGCGCAATCGTTGATCGCGCTTATCGACTGGAAAAAAAGCCCGCAGGGTGCAGTCAGCATGCCTCATCTGGTCAACCGCTTCGGGACTTATGACATTGAAGCCGGGACAACAGCCGAAAGGCTTGCCCCCGCCCTTGAAGCCCTTGGCTATGAGACCAGCATCAGGGATCTGAATTCGGGACTGCATATTATTCAGATCACCGATCAGGGATTGATCGGCGGCGCTGACCCGCGGCGCGAAGGGATTGTAATCGGAGAGTAAGAAAAACCTTACCAACCGCATATTGTAAGAATTTTTCTTGCCGGACAATAGACGGGCGGTCCTGACCACAGTGCCGCCCGATACCTCCAACTAGCGTAACCAGCTTGCCAACATATCGCGCAGAGCCAGATGGTTTTCGGCGGTGTAATGCGCCCCAGCATCGCGAAGCGCGTCACCCGGTGTCAGGTCAACCAGACCAATTGTTGTCGCCCCCGAAGCCACACCGGCGCGAACGCCACTGATGCTGTCATCGATCACAACGCATTGGGTAATATCGACACCGATTTTTTCGGCTGCCAGCAGATAAACATCCGGTGCGGGTTTGGCATGTGCAACGTCATGGGCCGAACAGATCCGCCCGCGAAAACGATCCAGCAATCCGACCTTGCCAAGCGACACATCCATCTTGTCATGCGGACCGTTGCTGCCAACTGCCATCGGGATGGCATTGCGGTCCAGAAGGTCAAGAACCGCACCAAGATCGGCGTATGGCTTCAGGTCTTTTTCAAATGATTTGAAGGTTCTGGCATAACATTCCTTAATCCAGCCGTCAGGAAGCGTAACACCAAAAGATTCCGCCATTTTGGGGGCAACGGCCGCCAGCGTACCACCGATAAAGAATTCGTGACTTTGCGCCGGGGTCATGTCACAGCCATATTCGCACAGCAGATCGGTCAGGACCCTGTTGGCAAGATTTTCGGTATCGACCAGCACACCATCGCAATCAAAGATCACGCCGCGCACAACCGGTTTCGTCACGATAGCATCCATCATTTCCCTGCTCATGCTCCGGCCAGTTCGGACCAGCGTCCTTCGTCATAGGCTACGGTTCGGGTTGTACCGAAATCGACAACCGGACGTTTGATCACGGTCGGATTGGCAGCAAGGATTTCGGCCGCAGCCGCATCGTCATTTTCAAGCACTGCCTTGTCGTCATCGGAAAGATTGCGATAGCTTGGACCGCGTTTATTGATAAGGGTCTTGCCGCCGACTTCGGCAAGCCAGCCTTCGATGGTTCTGGCATCAATTCCGTCAACGCGGAAATCATGGAACTTGTGTTCAAATCCCTTGGCGTCGAACCATTTCAGGGACTTTTTGACTGTGTCGCAGTTTTTGATGCCATAGACGGTGATCATGAATTCTTCCTGTATTTCGCAATGCGCGATGCAGCCATGCATCGCCGAATGAGTTTTGACCCTAAATCCCGGAACATATATAAAGACCGCGCCCGGAAAACGGCAACCCCAATCAGATATGCAGGATCAGGAACAACTCGGTATGACTGTCAATCGGCGTATTTCCGTCGCCCCGATGATGGATTGGACGGATCGGCATGATCGCTATTTCTTGCGGCAGATCAGTCGGCATACGTTGCTTTATACCGAAATGGTCACCACAGGGGCGATCATTCATGGCGGCGCGGACCGGCATTTGCGTTATGACGCGCTCGAACATCCCGTTGCCCTGCAGCTTGGTGGCAGTAACCCCGATGATCTGGCGCGCGCCTGCGAGATTGCTAATGATTATGCCTATGACGAGATCAACCTGAATTGCGGTTGCCCGTCAGATCGCGTGCAGAACGGTGCCTTTGGTGCCTGTCTGATGGCGACACCCGATGTGGTGGCAAATTGCGTCAAGGCGATGATTGGCGCCAGCGACGCGCCGGTAACGGTCAAAAACCGTATCGGCATCGATGATCAGGAAGATTACCCGTCACTTAAACGATTTGTAGAAACCGTGGCCGATGCCGGGTGCAAGACATTCATCGTGCACGCCCGCAAGGCGTGGCTGAACGGGCTCAGCCCCAAGGAAAACCGCGAAGTTCCACCGCTTAAATATGAACTGGTTTACCAGTTGAAACAGGAATTGCCGGAACTTGAAATCCTGATCAATGGCGGCATCAGGACGCTGAACGAAACCGAAGAGCACCTTAAACAGGTTGATGGTGTGATGATCGGGCGTGAAGCCTATCAGAACCCCTATGTTCTTTCGGATGTCGACCGTCGTTTTTATGGCGATAAGACCCCGGTCCCAAGCCGCCATCAGGTGGTCGAGGCGATGCTGCCCTATATTGACGAACATCTGAAATCGGACAACGGGACGCTTGGCCATGTGACGCGGCATATGCTGGGACTGTTTCAGCATATGCGCGGAGCCAAACAATGGCGCCGGTATCTAAGCGAAAATGCCCATCGCAAGGGTGCGGGTGTTGATACCGTGCGCGAAGCACTGGCACTTGTGTCCGAAGAAGATGCCGAGGCACTGTCTGCATGAGCGCAGATGAACCATCCGGCGATAACGCCGAAATAGCCGACGGCATTATCTGGCGCGACGGGAACGTCCCCTATTCCCGGCAATTTGGTGATATCTATTACAATCCGAAGAACGGCTTGGCCGAAACGCAATATGTGTTTGTGGCGGGCAATAACCTTCCCGAGGCTTGGCAAAACCGTGAGAATTTCACGATTGGCGAAACCGGCTTTGGCACAGGCCTGAATTTTCTTGCCGCGTGGGATTGCTGGCAAAAGGACCCGGCGCGGTCCAGACGGCTTCATTTCGTATCGGTCGAGAAATTCCCACTAACGCGTGATGCGATGGCACGCGCACATCAGAACTGGCCGGAATTGGCCGATATTTCAAGGCAACTGGTCGCGCAATGGCCGACCGGAACCATGTTGCCCGGTGTACATCGTTTTGGATCGGATGATGGTTCGGTCACGCTGACACTTCTGATCGGGGATGCGATTGACTGTTACCGTGATTATCACGGAACAATCGATTGCTGGTTCCTTGATGGTTTTGCGCCGTCGCGCAATCCCGATATGTGGCGGCCGGAATTGTTCAATGCTCTTGCCGCGGCATCAAGTCATGATGGAGCGACCCTTGCGACATTCAGTGCGGCACGCATCGTGCGCGACGGGCTGGAACAGGCCGGGTTCGAGATCAACAAGCGCAAGGGATATGCCTATAAGCGCGATATGATTACGGCCAGACTTGCGCCGAGGGATACCCCTGATCAGGACACCAGCGGCAAAGGAATTGATCAAAATCCCTGGTTTGTTTTGCCAAAGACAACCGGCAAAAAACAAATCGCAGTCATTGGCGGCGGCATGGCCGGTGCCGCCTGTGCGCACGCCCTGCACAATCGCGGATGTGCGGTAACGCTTTTTGAAAAATCGGATCATTTGGCCGACGCGGCATCCGGCAACCCGATCGGGATGCTTGAACCCTACCTTACCGTCGATGACGCAATCACTGGGCGGTTTTACGAAGCGGGTTTTCGCTATAGCCAGCGATTGGTAAGGACACTTGCAGAAGCCGCACATATCGAAGCCGGTTTCTGTGGCGTGCTTGATCTGATATCGGGCCCGCGTGATGAAGAACGTCAGGCAGGACTGATCAATAGACTGGGGCAAAGTCCCGATCTGGTCCGTTTGCTTGATCGCGAAGAATCCAGTACCATCTTTGGCCTGCCGCTGCCGCATGGCGGGTTGTTTTATCCAGATGCGGGCTGGGTCAATCCGCCGTCACTGGTGTCGTACCTTGCGCGTGGGATTGAATGCCATACGAGGGCGAATATCGTCGGCATTTTTGACGATGGCGACGGCAAAGTAGTGAAATCCGCCGATGATCGTGAATTTGGCCCGTTTGATGCCATCATCATCGCAGGTGCCACCGAAACCGGCGCATTTTACCAAACCGACTGGCTTGCGGATTACCTGCGTCCGGTACGTGGGCAGATCAGTTATTTTGACGAAGGCGTGCTTCGGGACTGTTACGGGGATCATCCGATCCGTTGTGTGTTAAGTCACAAGGGATACCTGACCCCGGCGCGAAATGGCATTCATGTGTTTGGCGCGACATTCGGGCGCGACGATAGCCAGACGGATTTACGCGAAGACGATCATGCCTTCAATGTCAGGCAACTGGGCAAGGTATTGCCAAAGCTTGCCGATGTGCTTGATCCGGCGGCACTGTCTGGCCGGGCGGCACTTCGGACCACAACCCCAGATCATTTGCCCGTAGTTGGTCCTGCACCGGACTATGGTGCCTATCTTCTGGCTTATGCCGATATAGACAAAGGGAAAAAGGCGGCACGATATGTCGATGCGACTTACCACAAAGACGTGTATATCTGTACCGGATTTGGCGCACGCGGGCTGATTGCTGCCCCGCTCGCCGCCGAAATAATTGCCAGCGAGATATGCAATATGCCCCTGCCCCTTGAAAAGTCCCTGATGGATGCGCTCCATCCTGCGCGGTTCATCGTGCGTGGTCTTAAACGGCGGCAGATCACGGCATGATCAATAAACCCATCCTTCCGTCATTAGACGACCCGAGCATGAAAACCGCAACGATCCTTGCGCTGTTTTTCGTGGGGCTTTTCCTTATTCAGGGTGTGTTTCTGCCCTATTGGCCGGTCTGGTTGAAAAGCCAGGGATTATCGGCGGGCGAAATCGGCATTCTGCTGTCCCTGCCCAACTGGGTTCGGGTTTTTGCCGACCCATTGATTGCACAACGCGCGGACCGTACGGGCAACCGTAAAACGCCGATGCTTTGGCTGGCGGGGATTTATGTCGTTACGGTTCTTGCCTTCCCGGTATCAAGCAATTTCTGGTGGCTGGCAGGATTGTCAGTGATCATCGGCTTCACCTTTGCGCCGTTATTGCCGCTGGGTACGACGATTACAGTGCATGAATGCAAGGCCAAGGAACTTGATTACGGGCGGGTGCGGCTTTGGGGGTCGCTTGCGTTTATCGGGGCCTCTTATGGCGCGGGATGGGTGCTGGACGGGACATCGACCGCCTGGATTGTCTGGCTGCTGTTCATTGCCGGGATTGTCAATTTTGCCATCGTCACCCGTATGCCCGATCCACAAACCGACCGACCGTTGCGGTCCGGATCATCAATTATCTATCTGCTGCGCAAACCGGTATTCCTGATTTATCTGGGCTGCATCGGTTTTGCGCAAGGATCGCACGGCACCTATTACAGCTTTGCCTCCGTCCATTGGGAAAATGTCGGGTATACCCACGATGTGATCGGGGCGTTCTGGTCCATTGGGGTGATTGCCGAAATCGCCCTTTTTGCCTTTGCCGGGAAATATGTCCGGGGGCGGCATCCAGGGGTCCTGTTTGCCATTGGAGCGGCATCCGGTGTTTTGCGCTGGTCAGTTCTGGGCATGACCGACAATTTCTGGCTGATTGTTCTGGTGCAGCCATTGCACGCCATGACATTTGGTATTACCCATCTGGCGGCTGTCAGCTTTATTGCCCGTGCGGTGCCATCCCAATTGGCGACGTCGGCGCAAAGTCTGATGGCGACATTGTCGATGGGTGTTTTTCTTGGCAGTGCGATCTGGGCATCCGGTCCGCTTTATGATCATTTCGGGTCGCATGCCTATTACGCCATGAGCGGACTTTCGATTGTTGCGTTCTTTTTTGCGCTTTGGCTGATCCGGCGCTGGCGCGGCGAAGACAACACGTTTTGTGACTGACCGGGGTGCCCCGGGGGGAAATCTGATGAGCAATCTTCCGCTTCCACGGAAATGGCGCCGTTTGAAACTGGGGCTTAAGACGCTTCTGACAGCGTCGCCTGCCGGTTATTTCATTCCGTATCGCTATGCCGCCGAAACCGCCAATGCCGTTGGTCGACCGCATTACCCGGCCATCGAGGCAATGATGGATCAGGCCGCACCGACCATGAAGGCATGGCTTACAAAGGCCGCCAAATATCAGGATGCGTTTGCCAGTTTCGGCAATGCCACCCCGCCCGACCCGCGCTGGCAGCAAAGCTGGTTCCCGCGGCTGGACGGGATGATGGCTTATGTGCTGACGCGTGAATTTCGCCCGGAACGGATTATTGAAATCGGATCGGGTCATTCGACACGATTTTATTATCGCGCCATTCTGGATGGTGAACTTGAAACCCTCTTTCACGCGATAGATCCGGCACCACGTGCCGATATTGCAGCCCTTCCGATCACGGTTGAACGGACCATCGTGCAAAAAGCCGATCCGACCGTGTTCAGGTCATTGTCGGGTGCGGATATTCTTTCGATTGATTCAAGCCATATCCTGATGCCCGGAACGGATGTTGATCTGCTGTTTTCAACGGTCATACCGTCATTGCCTAGCGGGACGATCATTCATATTCATGACATCACCCTGCCCGATGATTACCCGGAAATCTGGCAATGGCGCGGATATAACGAACAGCAGGGCGTCGCGGCGTTGCTTGCCGGGAACGGGTTTGAAATCCTGTGGTCCAGTGCCTATGCCACGACACGCCTGAAGGATCTTCTGAGCAAGTCGATTGCCAATGGCATTCACCTTCCCGAAGGTGCGCATGAGACCAGTTTATGGTTGCGCAAAAAGTAATTCCGACCAGATAAGATCAAGCCAAGCCGTAATTTACGGAAACAACAGGGCGCCAAGCCCCGCCTGCCCGCCGGGAAAACGTCCTTCCACCCGACCCGAGATTAATCAGGATTAAGTCGATGTCGCGAACAGATGCTCCGGGTCTTGGCCGGGGACTGACCTTTGTCATGGCGATCGCTGCCGGTCTTGCCGTTGCCAATATCTATTATAATCAGCCGATGCTTGGCATCATCATGGCGGAATTCGGCCAAAGCGGCACAGCGGCCCTGATCCCGACGGCAACGCAGTTGGGATACGCCATTGGCCTGTTTTTGCTGGTGCCACTTGGCGATTTGTTTGACCGGCGCAAACTGATCGTCCTGCAGTTTCTTCTGCTGGCCCTTGTGCTTGTGATCGAGGGATCCGCACCGACAGATTACATTCTGTTTGCCTCGTCAGTCCTGCTGGGTGCCTGTTCGACTGTCGCCCAGCAGATCATCCCCTATGCGACCGCACTGACTCCGCCCGAAAGCCGTGGCAAAACCATCGGAACGGTTATGGCGGGCCTGCTTTGCGGTATTCTTTTGAGCCGCACGCTGGCGGGGTTTGTTTCAACCCATCTTGGTTGGCGCGAAATGTTCTGGCTTGCCGCCCCGGTGGCGGTTCTTGCTGCGATCCTGATGGCGGTGATGTTGCCAAAGGACAAGGCACGCACATCCATCGGCTATGGCGAAGCCCTTTTATCCGTGCTGTTCCTGTGCAAGCAACAGCCGGCCCTTCGCCGTGCGACATTGACGCAGGCTGCCCTGTTCGGATCATTTTCGGCCTTCTGGACCATATTGGCACTGCATCTTCAGGAACCCGATTATCAGCTGGGGGCAGATATCGCCGGGCTGTTCGGTGTTCTTGGGGCGATTGGTGTTCTGGCAGCGCCCCTTTCGGGTCGGCTGGCGGATCGATATGGCCCGTCACGCGTCATTGCCGCAGGTGTCATCATTTGTGTGATTTCGTGGCTGGCATTTGGGCTTTGGACGGCACTGGCCGGGCTAATCCTTGGCGTGATCATTCTGGATTTCGGCGTGCAAAGCGCAATGATTTCCAACCAGCATGTGATTTTCGGTCTGGTCCCCGAGGCGCGCAGCCGGATCAATACCGTTTATATGACCGGCATGTTTCTTGGCGGTTCGTTCGGCTCGGCCGGGGCGACTTACGCCTGGGGACTGGGTGGCTGGCCCGCTGTTTGCGGCTTTGGGCTGGCACTTTCGTTGATTGCGATGGTGCCTTCCATGGCCCAACTGCGATCAAATCCGGTTCCGCGTTAAAACAGAACAGCCCGCCACACACTGACGGGCTGTTTTGCATTTGGCAGAAAGATCAATTCTTGTAGGGATCAGCCGCATCCCGCAGGCCATCACCAAGGAAGTTGAACGCCAGAACGACGATCACGACCGGTACGACTGGCAACATTAGCCAAGGATAAACCGCAACGGCGTTGATGTTCTGGGCCTCGTTCAGAAGCACACCCCAACTGGTAACAGGTGCGCGAAGGCCAAGGCCAAGGAAACTGAGTGCTGTTTCGCCAAGGATCATGTTAGGTATCGAAAGGGTTACCGATGCGATCAGGTGGCTGGCAAAGTTCGGCAGCAGATGGCGGGCGATGATGCGTTTGGGTTTTGCCCCCATCAGGCGTGCGGCAAGGGCATAGTCTTCTTCGCGCAGCGCCAGAAGTTTTGATCGCACCGCACGCGCAAGTCCTGTCCAGTCGATCAGGCCCAGAATGATCGTGATCCCGAAATAGATCAGGATGGGGCTCCATGTTACCGGCAAGGCCGCCGATAGCGCCATCCATAACGGGATTTCGGGCATGGAGCGGATGACTTCGATCAGACGCTGCGCGGTTGCATCGACCCATCCGCCGTAATACCCCGCCGCCCCGCCAATCAGAATGCCGAGAATGAAACTGACCGCGATACCGACCAGACCAATGGTCAGCGACACGCGTGCGCCGTAAATCATTCGTGACAGCATATCGCGCCCCAGCCGATCCGTGCCCAACAGGAACAGGGTTCCGTCCTCGGCCGGGCACATCACATGAAAATCGGCTTCGAACAGGCCCCAGAATTCATAGGGATCACCAGAACAGAAGAAGCGGATTTTTTCGACGCGGCTGTCGCTTGGCGTATAGATCGGTTTCAGCGTTTCCATATCAATCGAGAAATCGGTGCCATAGGTAAAGGGTCCGACAAATTTCCCGTCATGAAACAGATGAATTGCCTGTGGCTGGTGATGGATATATTCCGAGTTCCGCGTTTCCTGCGCATAGGGCGCAAGGATTTCAACGATGAAAACGGATGCATACATGATCGCCAGAATGATCAGCGAAACATAAGCCAGCCGATGACGTTTAAGCCTCCACCAGATCAGCTGCCACTGTGACGCAAGATAGTATTTTTCCTGCGCGGGTGTCAGTTCCTCGCGATCCCAGGGATCAAAAGGTGCGGTATCAATGAAATGCTCGTTACGTTTATCGTCGCTGCGGCTCATTGTGATACCCCTCCCTGCAGGCGAATTCGGGGATCAAGCCAGGCAAGAAGCAGATCAGATACAAACATGCCGACCACAGTCAGAAGCGCCAGAAACATCAGGAATGATCCTGCCAAATACATGTCCTGACTTTGCAGGGCGGCAAGCAACATCGGCCCGGTGGTCGGCAGCGACATCACAACAGATACCAGCACAGAGCCCGAGACAACCTGCGGCAGGATATTGCCGATATCGGCGATGAACGGGTTCAGGGCCATGCGCAGCGGATACTTGAACAGAACCCGCGCTGGCGACAGGCCCTTGGCGTGGGCGGTAACGACATATTGTTTGCCCAGTTCATCAAGCAGGTTGGCACGCAGACGCCGGATCATCGACGCCGTTCCCGACGTACCAATCACCAGAACCGGTGCCCAAAGATGTTCGGCGACCGACATGACCTTGGCAAAGGACCAGCCCTGATTGATGAATTCCGGGTCCATCAACCCACCGATAGAGGTTCCGAAAACCACGTTGGCATAATAAAGCAGAATCAGCGCAAACAGGAAGTTCGGCATGGCAAGACCGAGAAAGCCGAGCAAGGTAAAGCCATAATCGCCCCAGCTATATTGACGGGTGGCCGAATAGATTCCGATCGGGAAGCTGACGATATAGATGAACAGGACCGTGCTGAAATTCAGAACGACCGAAAGCCAAAGGCGATCCCCGACCACCTCGGTGACCGGAAGGTTATATTCGAAGGAAAAACCAAGATCGCCATGCAGTAATCCCCAGGCCCAATCGAAATATTGCAGCCAGATCGGCTGATCAAGGCCGTATTGCTGTTTGAGGAAAGCAATCTTGGCCGGATCGACCGCTTCGCCCTGCGCCTGCAATTCATTCAGATAGGTGGACAGGAAGTCGCCCGGCGGCAATTGAATGATGATGAACACCAGCACGCTGATAAAAAACAGCGTGGGCATCATGACAAAAAGCCGTCTTGCCAAGAAAGTCAGCATCGGCGGTTAAGCTCCCCCTGACGCATCGCCCGGTTTCCCTGCCCGGAATGATGCGTTCGATTTCAGACCACTGCGATCAACGGTCCCACCAGAATGTATCGGGACGGTAAATTCCAAAGAAGGCGCCCGGTTCCCAACTGTGAATGCCTTTCTCTGGCACATTCCGCAAATCATTGCGGACCACAACCGGCTGCGGCACATTACCAATCAGACCAATCGAAAACATGTTTTCCGCATTAATATCAAGAATGCCTTGCCAAGCCTCCTTGCGGGCAGCGTCATTGCCCTTCACCCATTTGCCGTAAAGTTCCATGAGTTCCTTTGCAGCAGGTAAATCCGGTGCCTCGCCTGCCTCGCCATTAGTCTGGAAATACTGCCCCCATTTCGGCCATTGCAGGCTATCCTGCTGGATCGGAACGAACTCGGCCGGAACGGTTGCAGGCGTAGCAAGGCCGCTATCGACACCATTGAAAATCGACATGACGGTTTCACCGCTATACGCACGATTACGCAGAACTTCGCGCTGCAATCCTTTGACGAACAGTTTCACACCAATCTGTTTCCAGCTGTCACCGATCAGTTCCAGCATGTCATCATGTTCAGGATTTTCGCCCATGGTTTCGACAATGACCTCAAGCGGACGGCCATCGGGCATCAAACGGATACCGTCATCATTGCGCTTGGTCAGGCCAACTTCATCAAGCAGCGCATTGGCTTTCTTCACATCAAACTTAATGTAGCTTTCGCGATATTCCGGTTTGAAAAGCGGGCTCTTGGGCAGAACCGTATTGTTGGTTGGTGTCGCCAGACCAAAGAACATCACCCGGTTGATCTCGGTTCTGTTAATGGCAAGCGACAATGCCCGACGAAAACGCACATCACGCAGCAATTTCCGCCAGACCGGGTCGGAGCAGGTCAGGTTCGGGTAAAGTGCGGCATAGGCACCGTAACCAACATCCCAAAGATTAACCTTGAAGTTTTGCTGAGGCTCGGACTGCTTGAGGAAGGTATAATCCTGCAGCGACAGAATGCGGCTTTGCAGGTCGACCTCGCCCGCACCAACCTTGGCCGGAACCAGCTTGGCGTTGGAGATGTTGAAGATCATCCGATCGATATAGGGCAACTGATTGCCGTCGGGATCAACGCGATGGTAATACGGATTACGTTCAAAGATGAAGCGGTCAGACGGTTCTTCGGTCCGGATAAGCCATGGCTCCAGCGATGGACGTTCAATATTTTCAAGCCTGTAGGGACGGTCCTTGTCAGTATGGAGCACCGCCCAGCTGCGCAAACCACGTTCTTTGACAATCGCATCAAGTTCGGCGGCATCACGGTAATTTTCGTGAAACTGTTTGAGGTAATGCGCCGGACGATAAATGAAAGGCGGGCGCGTTGCCGCCAGCTCCGTCAGGAAGAACGGATTGGGCTGGGACCAACTGTAACGAACGGTATATTCGTCCAGAACCTCGAATGTTGCCGGTTCATCGCCTACGAACAGGAAGCGGGGCGGACCAACGGGAAACAGTTCATCATTATTGACGATATCTTCCCAGAAATAGCGGAAGTCCTCGGCCGTGAAGGGCTCGCCGTCAGACCATTTGTGGCCTTTGCGGATATGCAGGGTAAATTCATTGCCCGCATCGTTAACATCCAGACTTTCAAGAATGTCAGGCTTCAGATTGAGGTCTTCGTCATAGCCGATCAGGCGGGCATACGCATATACCACCGCCATGCGAATATCGCGTGAACGCCCCATGATGGTAACCAGATCACCACCATATTTACCGATTTCCTTGTTTTCGGCGGTAAAGTCGATGACTTTGGGATGTTCGGGCAGGCGTTCCGCCATCGGTGGCAGTTCACCTTTTGACACGGCATCCTTGAAATACGGGATTTCAGCCTGTGCCGGGCTGCCAAGCGATATTATTCCAGCCAGCATCATCGCCCCAAGGCCAGTACGTGCAAGTTTATTGCGTGACCTGTTGAACCACCCCGCAGAGAACGCAGGAACATTAATCGGGTTCATATGGCGATCTCCTGATAATCGGCACGTGCGGCACGGACAAAATGATCTTCTGCAAACTGGACCATACGGGGATCCGACTGCGCATCAATGGTAAAGGGTGCCGGCCAGCGGCGCGGATCTGAAGCCTTGCCATCGACGATCTTGGTGAAATCCAGAAGATGATCAAGATCGGCAAATGGCACGGCATTAAGCAATGCCTGGGTATAGGGATGAACGGGGTTTCTAAACAACTGTTCGCGCGGTGCCGACTCAACAATCCGCCCGGCACACATCACCGCAATCCGGTCCGCGATATAATCAACCACTGCCAGGTTGTGCGAAATAAACATGTATGTCAGCTTAAGTTCACGCTGCAAATCCTTTAGAAGATTCAGGATTTGCGCCTGAACAGACACATCAAGTGCAGATGTCGGTTCATCAAAAATCAAAAGGTCCGGCTTAAGTGAAAGGGCGCGCGCGATGCCAATGCGCTGCCGCTGCCCACCGGAAAAACTGTGCGGATAGCGGTTCAGGAACCGTGGATCAAGCCCCACCAGTTCCATCAGTTCCAGCACCATTTTCTTGCGATAGGATGTGTCACCGATACCATGAATGATCATCGGTTCCGTGATGATATCCTGCACGGTCATGCGCGGATTAAGCGAGCCGAACGGGTCCTGAAACACAAACTGGATACGCTTTCGATACGGATTGAGCTGATCTTCGTTCAAACCGGTCAATTCGGTCATCTGACCGCTTTCACCGCGAAACAGGATTGAACCGCTATCAGGTGCCATCGCCCGCATGATCAATTTGGAAAGAGTGGTTTTACCGCAGCCGCTTTCCCCAACCAGACCAACACATTCGCCACGATTGATCGTCAGCGATACATCGGCAACAGCAGCAATTTCCTGTTCCTCGGCCTTGAACCAGTTACCTTTGCGCACGGCAAAACTTTTATAAAGGTGGCGGACGGCCAAAACCGGTTCGCTCGCCATTGCCGGATGCAATGCCAGAGACGGTGGAACATCCCCCTCGCCCGAAGAATCCTTGTCGCCACAGAAAGTCAGCAGACTATCTACTTTGGGCTTGATTTCACGCAACGGGCGCAGGCGTTCATCGGGCCCCATATCGAAATGCGGGACGGCAGAAAGTAGCGACTGGGTATAGAGGTGTCCCGGATTGACAAAAACATCATGCGTCAAACCGCTCTCCACAACCCGACCGTCATAAACCACCACCATTCGGTCTGCCATATTGGCGACCACACCAAGATCATGGGTAATCAGCAGAACAGACATTTGCAGTTCCGACTGCATATCCTTGATCAGGCGAAGTGTCTGGGCCTGTATCGTCACGTCAAGTGCAGTTGTCGGTTCATCCGCAACCAGCAGGGCCGGACGACATACCATCGCCATGGCAATCATCGCACGCTGGCGTAAACCACCAGACAGTTCGAACGGATATGTCTTTAACGACCTTTTCGGATTGGGAAACCCGACAAGTTCCAGCATTTCGCGGGCAAGCTCCTTGGCCTCGCCCGTCCCGACCTTGCGATGAAGGCGGACTGCCTCGCAAATCTGATCACCAATGGTATGAAGCGGCGAAAGGGAACTCATCGGTTCCTGAAAAATCATCGAAATACGGCCACCACGAATGGAGCGCATTTCAGCACCCGAGCGATCCAGCATTGCGATGTCGACCCGTGTACCGGGCTTTTTTGGATCAGCGAACACAATTGATCCGTTGGTAATCTGTGCCGATTTGGGTAGCAATCCCATAATTGCCTGGGAAATGGTGGTTTTCCCTGATCCGGACTCCCCGACAAGAGCCACGGTTTCCTGCGGACCAATGCGAAAGCTTACATTTTCGACCGCCTTGACCCGCATATGGGGCAAAACGAATTCGACTTTCAAGTCACGGATACGCAGTATATCGGTCATCTTCCCTCGCCAATGCCGCCTGCCCGACTTGATGCGGCTGCCTGGACCATTGTTTCGGCCTCATCCATGCGCATCAGATTGGTTCTTGTTATGTCGTCGACCAGTAACTGGTTATCTTTGGCCCAATCCCGGGCAATTTCAAGCAGATCATCAAAACCGTCCAATGTTGATTCTGTGACGATTTTTGCATCCCCTGCCTGCAGGGTCAGTTCGAACCATCCCTTTTTGCCATCGCGACGGGTAGAGAAATAACGCAACCGGAATTTGGAAAGTTCCGACCAGGCGAACGCCGTACCACCACGCAGGTTGCTGACCCGGATACCATATTCCGACACATAAATCTTTGATTGAAACCTTAGTAAGGTGCGGACGAAATAGACAACAAACAGCAATGCAAGCCCCGCGGCAGTCCACTGAATGATCGGTAACATTTCAGGGATCAATGCGATAACACCACAAATCAGCAGGCCAGCCACCGATTTCGCCATATCCGGAGCCATAAGTCTTGGTGGATATCCCATGATCTGCACATCACGATCACGCACACCAGCCGGTTTGACCGGATCGGCTGTTTCAACACCGCCGGTTTCTTCGATAGGGCTTATTGCCATGGGAAAACTCCGGGAATTCGCAACCATTTGAGCGCCGCATGCTCAAACGAAAACAGGTTTTCAAGAAATCTTGTCGTTGCATCATCATGAACCAGATGATGGGTTAGAAGCCCCGTGGCTTCCGCGTCATCCACCACACCGTTCCGACGCGCGGACAAATGGGAAATCATCGCATTGATGCATTGATCTTCGCCCGCAAAACCACGCGTTCCGCGCCAGTCAATCACGTCGACATGCGTATTGACCATCAGGAGCCCCGGAACGGGACAGGCATCTGATCGCGCGTTAAACGTACTGATACCGCGCAGGCCAAGTGACGGCAAAGCCCTCATGACGTCATCGGCGATGCGGTTCCATGGCGGCACCATGACGGGCAGGAAACGGTTGCCAAACTGTGATGACAGGACGTCAAACCCACGGCGAATATCGGTGACAACCGCACCAATATCACGAACATCGTCCAGTTCCTGCTTTTTGCGGCCTGCAGGCATATGGTTGGTATGCGACCAGCCGTGTTGCAACACCCGGGTATCAAGTGTTTCTGCCAGACGCAGTACAAGATCGTGTTCAAGATCAGCCGGGATCACTGCAAGAGCCAAAGGAACCCCATGATCCTGTTCGAAGGCAAGAAGGGTTTCCAGGGCTGACGTAACTGCAACCGCGTCGTCGTCGCGCCACCACATCGTGGCAATCCGTTCTTCGGACTGCCACAGATCCAGCTCTGCGCGA
Organism: Thalassospira lucentensis; assembly: GCF_032921865.1. NCBI lineage: Bacteria > Pseudomonadati > Pseudomonadota > Alphaproteobacteria > Rhodospirillales > Thalassospiraceae > Thalassospira > Thalassospira lucentensis. The sequence goes on along the minus strand of NZ_CP136684.1, from coordinate 3,573,310 downwards.
AGTTGATCCCAGGTGCTCATGCCTTCCCTCTTATTCTTTCTGCGAGTTTAGCCGCAGTTATCCCTGCCCCGTCCAGAGATATATCTAATTTAACAGGATTCTTCGCCCGATCTATTTGATTTGCCAATGATTGTGGATTCAAATCGTCGGGATCAAGCAACGACAGTACGTTCTTTCCCGCCAAAATAGCAGCACGTTCAGCCTGTTCGCTTTCACCACCATCGGCGAATGGAACCATGACCGATGCGGTTTCCGTCGCCAGAACATCCATCAAGGTATTATAGCCTGCCTGCGAGACGGAAACACAGGCATGTGCCATGCGTTCACGGAAATCCGGCAAAAAGCGATGCAAGTTTATCCCTGTCGGCAGGTTTTCCTCAAGGCGCTGGAATGCTTCACGCGGGAAATGCGGCCCGGCCACGATATCCCAAGGCTGATCGGTAAAGCGGCTGGATAGTGGACGCGCAGCAATTGCCGCCTCAATCAACGCAGTTCCGACCGCGCCACCACCGGCAGAAACAAGAACACCCTTTCTTTCGCCTGCCGCAAAATCGGCTTTGGGTGCGACATAGCCGGTATATTCGATCAAATCGGCGATATCATTGGCAAACGGGAAGCTGCGACCGAAATCAAAAAGCGCCGGATCGCCGTGAACCAGCACACGGTCAAAATGGCTGCGCGCGATATCACGCATCCATGCTTCTTTCGAACGATCGGATTTGCGCACCAGAAGGTCACGAACGGAACAGATACGGGGAATCCCCGCCTGCCCGGCCTTATCGAGTAACGGCAACAATTCAAAGCGGAAGGCCCGACGGCCAAACGGGAACATTTCGACCATTAAAAGCTTGGGCGCAACGACATTGAACGCATCAAACAGAGCCTGCTTTCGCTGTTGCTTCCATGCCTCATCAACCGGGTTGCCGACTTCATCGATCAATCCGGAAAAACCGCTATCTGCGGTTCGGCAAGGGGGAAGCTGGATCACATTATCGCTGCCAAAATCCAATGAGGCATCCGGGATACCTCCGGTGACAACAGTTGTTGTCATGCCAAGCCTGCCAAGTTCCGCATTGATCAGGGCAACGCGTCGGACATGGCCGATGCCAAGCAGATGCTGAACATAGATCAGAATGTCGCTCATGTGGTTGTTCCGTCCCGTTCAAGTAGCGGACAATTCAGATCAACGATGCCAAGCCCGTCATCGGAAGACCAGGAAAAGACATGAATGGCTTTCCAATCGAGTTTGTCCGGGCTTTTTCCCATCATATTCCAACCGCATGCCGCAGCATAAACTGCACGAATAACGCCCTTATGTGTCACGACACCAAAATTACCGTCACGATTGCTAGCCAATGCGGCCTCAACTCGGGAAAGGACATCGCGTGGGCTTTCGCCTCCATCCGGACGAAAGTCCCAGCCGCGATCTTCATTTTCCCGCATTTGCGCACCAAGATCACGGCGCAGATCAGATAGCTTTTTCCCTTCCCAATCACCCCAGTTCATCTCGATCCAATGCTCATCGGGTGAAACACCGTCAATCGCCAGTGCGTCTGCTGTTTGGATTGTCCGGATCAACGGACTGACCCGCCATGGAACAGCACACCATTTTTGGGGCAACTGAAGGCTGCGATATTCGTCAACAGTTTCGGGAAGCAGAGGAATATCGCTTTGGCCCTGAATACGTCTTTCTGCATTCCACGCGGTAACGCCATGCCGTAACAGGGCAAAATGAAAGCTGCTCATCCCTGTTTCCGTTTCCCGTGACTTTCCATCACATCATGCAGGACATTACCAAGCTCTTTGGCCGCAGCGGTTATTGTATGCATCTGCTCTGCTTTCTGCGACGCGGATTGTCCCATATCGCGCAAGGCACTGTATCGGTCTGATGCCAGGCACTCGGCAAGTTTGCCTGCGAACGCATCAATATCGCCAACCGGCACCAACCATCCGGTTTTGCCATCCGCGACAATACCCGAAACACCACCACAGTCGCCCGCCAGAACAGGCAATGCTGCCGCCTGTGCCTCGAGGAGCGCCATACCATAGGCCTCGTTGATCGCTGGCCAGACAAACATATCAGATCGCGCAAGAATGATACGCGTGTGATCGGCATCGCAAAGACCGGCGAAATCAAGCTGATCGGGGTTGATTGCGTGCCGTTCAAAGGCTGCTTCAACGTCGGCGCGGGCCGGACCGTCGCCGATTACGGTCAGATGCCAGTTTATCACATTCCACGCATTGAGCCTGCCAAGTGCGGCTGCCAGCAACTCGTAAGATTTCAGTTTATCGCCCGGCCGCATCATTGCGGTTGTCACCAACTGAACCGGTTTATCGGGATCGATTTCACCGCGATCGGCAGCATGCCAGTTTTCGGTATGAGTAAAGGGTGCCAGATAATGCAACCGGTCCTGAGCACATATCGGCGCCAGACATTCCATATCCGCCTGATTTAGGGAGAATACCGCACTGGCACATCGCAGGGCATGTTCAACGGCTGCGTGGCTTTGCGCCCAGGGGCCGTTTGCACGTTTAGGGGCAAAGGATGCCTCGGCTACGACATAAGGGATATCCAGAGCTTTAGCGATCACCGGACCAATCCAGTCCGGGGCCTTGTAATAAAGATGGTAGGTAAACCAGATATCGGGGCGTTTGCGTTTGCCGTTCTGATATTGCCGCAATAGCCGCACGACCAGCTTTGACGCCAGTTCGGCGATTTGCGCCTGACGCAGGATATTGCCATCGCCAACCCGGCTGCGCAGGCGCGATGCGATATCAACTTTATGTCCGGCTTGCGCTAGCGCTTCACACAGAAGGCACGCCATCAGGCGATCCCCGGATGGTATCGGATGATCAATCGGCTTTAACGGTGCATAAAAGGCGATCTGCACGTTTGCCGTCCCCTACTCCGCTGCCGGTTGTTGCGCGGCAGTTCCGGCTACCGGTGCATCAACACCAAAGCGATGTGCCAGTTCCTTCATGCCGGTATAGAATGAGAAATCCCGTCGAACGATTTCGTTGCCCTTGCGCCCCATCTGATCGCGCAACGCCGGATTGGCAATCAATTCAGCCATTGCCAAGGACAATGATTTGGGATCACGTTCGGGAACAAGTTTGCCGTTAAGGCCATCGGTAATCAGTTCCGGAATGGCTGAAATTGCCGTTGAAACCGCCGCCAGACCGCAAAGCTGTGCTTCCATCAGGACATTTGGTAATCCGTCACGATCACCATCCTGTTCCACCCGGCTTGCCAGCACGAACAGATCGGCGGACTGACAGGCCGCAATCACTTCTTTCTGGTCACGCGGCCCCTGCCAGTCACAATGATCGGAAATTCCAAGATCGGTCGCGAGCGATTTGTATTTATCGCCATTGCCACCACCAATATGAACAAACCGCCAATGCAGATTCTTGGGTAAATCAGCAAGTGCACGCAGAAGATCGTCATAACCCTTTTTCCCGACCAGCCGACCAACCGACAGAATCGTTACCGGATGTTCGGGATCCCGGCCGTCACGGGGCATCCGGTCCGGCAAATCTTCCGGGAAACGTGAAAAATCAAGGCCGTGATAAAGCAAATTCACCTTGGCCGGATCATCGGCCAGCTTTTGCAGATGGTCGACATTGGCCTTCGTGCAGGTCACCAGCCAATCCATATCGGCCAGCTTTTCACGCATGTCCCAATCTTCGCTGGTATAGATATCCTTGGCATGTGCAGAACAACACCACGGAAGACCGCGCATCATCGCTGTATATCGCGCAACCGATGCCGGGGTATGCAGGAAATGGGCGTAGATGCGCGTGATATCGTCCGGCAGCTCCGCCGCCATTACCAATGCTTGCGCAAAACGACGGGCGCGGTTCGGCGTGCGATCCCGGCGATAGTCCTGCCACCAGATATTTCTCGCCCGACGATATCCCGGCATTTTGCGGGCCTTTAACCAGCCGCGAAACACGCGCATCGGTTCCTGATAGACATATTCCGGCAGGTAATCGATTTCAGCCGTGATCCTTTCGTGGACCGGATGGCGTTTTTTATCGGTCGGATGACGCAGTGATACAATACGATAAGGAATACCTGCCTGCTGAATACCGAGGATTTCCTGGGCAATAAAGGTTTCCGACAATCGTGGATATCCTTTCACCACGATTGCAAGCTTGTCGCATGTCATCTGTTGTTATCCCGGAAAATCTTACTCTGCGGCAAGCTGCGGCGGCAGCCAGCGTTCAACCTGATCGCCAACACTATCAAGGCCACCCATCAGGTTTGGCACGGTTACATGTGACGGCTTTGGCTGATCAATCAGACCCCGAAGGGCTTGGGCCATCTGCATCGGCGGACGCCCGCCATCTTCGGTCAGCATTTTGACCAGACCAAGTTTTTCGGCAGCCGACGCGCGAACATATTGTTCAAGCCGCGGCACGGTGCGCGGCACGATTATTGCCGGTTTGTCAAAGGACAGGATTTCACAAAACGTGTTGTATCCACCCATTGCGATCACACCGGCGGATCGATCCATCAGCATTTCGACATTGGCATCGAAGGTAATGACCGAAAGCTTATCAATCTTTTCCGCGCGTTCCATGAACGCCTGCTGGTCATTTGGTGCCATGAACGGCCCCAGCACGACAAGCGAAGGAACAGGAATATCAGTATCGGCCTCATAGGCACTGATCACCCAATCAACCAGATTAACCCCGTCCCCTCCACCACCGGTCGTGACGAGATAATAGGGTTCCTCAAGACCAAGCGCGCCATGTTCTGGGGTCGGTTTGCGCGTCGCGGTACGTGGCAGATAACCGGTATAGGTCATTTTTTCTTCGACACCCGGCGGCAGATCAATGCCTTCAAGCGGATTGCAAATGTCTTTGAGGCCATAGACCCAGATTTCGTCGTAAAGGTCGGCCAGAGCCGGAACGCATTTTTTGCGATCCCATTCTTCACGCAGATTGACCGGGTCATCCATCACGTCGCGCAAGCCCATGACAAGGCGCGTGCGACGGTGGCGCAACATCTGAAGTGTCGATTTAACTTCACCGCGCAAGCCAAGCGGTTCCTTGTCGACGATGAACAGATCGGGATTAAACACATCGGCGGTATGCTGAATAATGGATTCACGCATCGCCAGAGTCTGATCGACGTCGATATTCAGATTAAGCGATGTGTATTCACCATTCGAGAGCTTGATCACGCCCGGAATACGCACAAAATCGAACTCGTGAACGGAATTCGAAACTGCCGATGATCGGCGACCCGGAAAGGATCAGCACAGACACATCGTCCCGACGCGAAACAAGCGCATGCGCAATGGTCCGGCAGCGGCGCAAATGGCCCAAGCCGAATGTATCGTGGCTATAGATCAGAACACGATAGCCGGTATTCCCCACGATCGACATATATCCGCCCGCTCTCGTAGTGTCCCTCGATACCTTCTCAACCCGATATAGGGTGACACGATATCGCCCGTTGGCAAGCATTTCCGTATTTTACGGTATTTCCAGCCTGCCATCGGGCTATTGCTCTCATGCCGATGCGATATCTTGCAAGACTTTTTCGAGCAGGGCTTCGCGTTTTTCGTTGCTGTCGAGTGCGCGAAGTTTTTCAGAAAGTTCTGTAACACTATGGGCATAGCGGTTGTGCCAGTCATCACGGGACATCTCGCCAACAGGCAGGCGCGGTTTGAATTCGGCCTGTTTTGCCTGCCCGCGTTTGAGCGTCACGGTGTCATCAAGCATCGGGAGTGCGATTTTGCTTTCTTCGATCCCGTGATTGATCATGGCCTGTTGCAAAGCGGCGCGCGCCCCGTCTTCGCCGTGGGTCAGGAAAATGCGCCGCGATATCGGCATCCTTTCCTTTGTCCAGCGCAGCAGCATGTCCTGATCGGCGTGTCCGGAATAGATATCAAGCGTCCTGATTCGGGCGTGCACATCGACTTCATCACCATGAATGCGGACATGCTTTGCCCCGCCCTGCAGCACACGGCCCAACGACCCGGCAGCCTGAAAACCGACCATCAGCACCGTGCATTCCGGCCGCCACAGGTTGTTTTTCAAATGATAGCGAATGCGCCCGGCATCGCACATGCCACTTGCCGATAAAATGATCGCGCCGCTTCTGACCCGTGCCAACTGCATGCTTGCCTCAACATCGGGCACCATATGAAAATTGGGATGGGCCAGGGCACGTGCATCATCATGGGAGAGATGTTTGGCAAAAACCTCGGTCGCGCGCTGGGCCAGCGGGCTATCGACAAAAACATCCGCCTTGGGAAGTTTTCCACGATTAAACAGGGTCGCCAGATCGACAAGCAGTTCCTGTGTACGGGCCACTGCGAAACTCGGGATTACAAGATTACCGCCGGCCTGAATGGCTTGGCGAACCTCCACAGCCAGCATTTCGCGGCGCTCTGCATCGCTGACTTCGGGGCGATTGCGATCACCATAGGTGGATTCAACAAACAGATAATCGATGTTTTTCGGCCCTTCGGGCGCATCGTTAAACACCGCCTCGCCCGTGCCGATATCGCCAGAAAACAGCAGTCGCAGGGTACGTGGCTCACCGTCCGGGGCCTCATCATCCACTTCGATTTCTATCGAAGCGGATCCCAAAAGATGCCCGGCATCCCAGTAGCGCGCCCGTAAGCCCGGCAGAACTTCACGCCATTCATGATAGTCGACGGGTTGCAACCGTTTGAGAGTTTTTTCCGCATCTTCGCGGGTATAGATCGGGGTGACTTCCGGTCGGCCGCGCCGAACATTGCGGCGGTTAAGGCGTTCGACCTCTGTTTCCTGAATGTAACCGGAATCAGGCAGCATATAGGTCAGTAGGTCGCAGGTCGGTTCCGTCGCATAAATCGGCCCGTTAAAACCTGCCTTTACCAGTTTGGGAAGTAAGCCGGAATGATCGATATGCGCATGGGTCAAAAGCACCCCACGAATGTCAGCAGCCTTGAACGGGAAAGCCCCATAGTTCAGTTCGCGAACTGTCTTGCTGCCCTGAAACATACCGCAATCGACAACGATGTCACCACTGTCGGTGCGCAGTAGATAACATGAACCGGTAACACCACCCGCAGCCCCGCAAAAAGTCACTGATACAGTCATCCGCTTTCCACCCCTGTTCCGATGTTTTGTTAAACATCACCGGAAAAGGATGCAAATTCCATGATCTGGATCAGTTTTTAAAATGCCTGCAAACCACCAAATGGCAGATAGAGTACCTGATCACCCGTTCTGACCTGCCCGCAATCCTCGGCGATTTCGATCAGGCCTTGGGCCCACACCATCGAGGATAACATGCCGGAACTCGCCGAATGGTAAGGCATCGCAACCCATTGCCCATCGTCATCCTGCACCAGACGGGCGCGCAGCCATTCGCGACGCCCCGTACCACGTTTAAAGTCAAACCCTGCGATGGCCGGCAATCGCAGGGGCGCACAAACGTCGTCCGATGCCCCCATCATATGCGAAAGAAGCGGCATGGCATAAAGCAGCCCGGAAACCATCACCGAAACCGGATTTCCCGGTAAGCCGATGACAACACAATCCCCAATACGACCGCGCATCAAAGGTTTGCCGGGTTTGATTGCCAGCTTCCATGCCTGAATTTCACCAAGACTATCGACAACAGGCTTCAACAGATCCGCCTTACCAACAGATACCCCACCCGATGTCATGATGACATCATGTGTTTGGGCGGCCCCCTTTAAGGCGGTTTTCAACACATCAAAATCATCAGCCAGAAGGCCGAGATCAGTAATCGCGCACCCGCAAGCGCGCAACATGCCGATCATGGCAAACCGATTAGAATCGTAAACGCCACCGGGCGGCAGCGGATCTCCGGGCTTAGCCAGTTCATCCCCGGTCGAGAAAACGGCAACCGACAAGGGCTTCGACACCGACACTGACTGATACCCCTGCCCGGCGGCAACCGCGATATCCTGCGGGCGCAAGCGTTTACCGGCTGGCAGGATAACCGCACCAGTCGCAACATCTTCGCCGCGACGACGGATATGTTGATGCTGGCGGGTCTTTGCGACCACATCCTGCGAAACGGTCAAAAGCGTTTCCTCGGCATTCGCCGTGACATTTTCCTGAATGATGATGCAATCTGCGCCCTCAGGAATGGCAGCCCCAGTTGCAATACGGATTGCCTGCCCGCGCGGGATTTCCCCCGCAAACGGATGCCCCGCCAGCGACACACCGCCAACAGTGATTTGCACATCCCCCTTACCAACAAATTCCTGCAAGTCGGAATGGCAAAATGCATATCCATCCATTGCCGAGTTATCCACCGACGGGACGTCGACCCTGGCAACGATATCCTTGCGCAAGATCGTCCCATAACAATCAGTAAGAGGCGCCTCAATTACAGGTAGACGAACAGCGACTTCGTCAAATGCAATACGCAGCGCATCTTCAAGCCGCGTCAGTCCCGGTTGGTGGCAAATATCTGAATTGGCAGGATTATTATGTGGCGTGGTCATCAGCAGCCTGTCGAACTTAACGGGATCATATAGCGGAGATAGTGATCCGCCGGAACGGGAACGTCAATGGCGCGACGATGCGCCATCATGCCCCGGGCGGGATCGGGAAATCGCCCGACTTAACATAATCACCGGAACGACACCGACAATGACGATGGTCAATGCACCAAGGGCTGCCTGTTCGATCATTTCATCCTTGGCGAACTGATAGACATGCGTCGCCAGTGTTTCGAAATTGAACGGCCGAAGGATCAGCGTCGCCGGAAGTTCCTTCATCGCGTCCACAAAGACGAGAACCGCCGCTGCCAGAATGCCGCCACGCACCATCGGAAAATGAATGCGCTTCAATGTTCCCCAAGGGCTTTCGCCCAATGTGCGGGCCGCGTCATCCATGCTTGGTCGGACCTTGCCAAGTGCAGCCTCAATAGAGCCATAGGAAACCGCCATAAAACGCACAGCATAGGCAAAAACAATGGCAAAGACGGTCCCGCTCAGAAGCAGGCCGGTAGATATGCCAAACGTTTCGCGCATCATGGCATCAACCGCGTTATCAAACCGCGCAAACGGGATCAGAACCCCGATTGCCAGAACCGCCCCGGGCACGGCATAGCCGACAGATGCCATGCGAATGCAGAACCGCAGAAGAGGTTGCGGGAAAAGACGCAAGGCATAGCCAAGGAACACGGCACAACCAACCGCAACAAAGGTTGCAAGACCCGATACCAGCAAACTATTGCCAGCAAATTCAAAGAAATCGGCGGTCCAGCTTTGATCAAAATAGCCAACGGAATAATAGACCAACACCAATGATGGGATCACAAAACCCAGCACAATCGGTAGGATGCAGACAGACAGCGCAAAAAATTTGGCGACCGGACCAAGCTCATAACCCGGTAATTCCTGAAAGCGGTTGGTCGTATCGTGGAAACGCTGGCGACGGCGCGAATAACGTTCAGCGACGATCAGGACAATCACTACCGCCAGCATGGTCAGCGCGATCTGGGCAGCTCCGCCGGCATTTCCCATACCGAGCCAGACATTAAAAATACCGGCCGTCAGGGTATGGACAGCAAAGAAATCGATGGTCCCGAAATCATTCAAGGTTTCCATCAGCGCAATGACGACACCAACCACGATAGCCGGACGCGCCAAAGGCAAGGCAACCGTTACGAACGAGTTCCAGGCCGAACGCCCGAGAACACGTGCAGCTTCGAGAACACAGACCGACTGTGCCAAAAAGGCAGCCCGGGCCAGCATGTAAACATAGGGATACAGCGTCAGGCTAAGCACCAGTATCGCACCACCCTTGGTCCGGATATCAGGAAACCAGTAATCACGCGCGGTTTGCCAGCCGAAAATCTCGCGCAGAAGGCGCTGCAACGGACCGGCATATTCCAGAAGATCGGTGTAGACATAGGCAACAATGTAGGCCGGAACTGCCATCGGAAGCAGCATCGCCCATTCAAAGAACCGTTTGCCCGGCAGGCGACACATGGTTACGACCCATGCCGCCGAAACACCGATCAACGTCACGCCAATACCAACACCCAGCATCAGGATACCGGTATTTTTCAGGTATCGCGGCAACATGGTGGATGCCAGATGCGGCCAGATGTTTTCCGTCGGGAACAACGCCAGATAAACAACCGCAATCAACGGTGTTGCGACAAGAAGTGCGATAATAAACGCCCCGGCCAGCCAAAGACCTGATTGGCCGCGCGGCAGCCAGCGCATGGAGGTTCCAAGCGAACGTTCGCGCAACGGATCAAGCGTCTCGGTTACAGCAGAAGGCCGGATATCGCGATCGTCTTCGGTCTGGCAGAAATTGTTCACGCGAGCTGCGCCCTATTCGTTAAAGCCGACTTCGTCGATCAGACGAATGGCCGCACCACGGTTATTGGCAACTTCGTTAAGCGGCAAGGTATCGGATTTGAAGGTGCCCCAGGAACGAACCATTTCCGACCAAGCCACCCCTGGCTTGACCGGATATTCAAAGTTCACGTCTGCATACATGTGCTGCGCCTCGTCCCCGGACAGGAATTCGACCAGCTTGATCGCATTTTCCTTGTTCGGCGCATTCTTGATCAGGGCCACACCTGAAATATTCACGTGCGTGCCGCGGTCGCCCTGATTGGGGAAAACAATCCGGACATCCTTGGCAGCATCGGCTTTGTTTGGATCATCAAGCATCTTGCCATAATAATAGGAATTGCCGATTGCCAGATCGCAAACGCCTTGGGATACGGCCTCAATCTGATCGATATCCGCCCCTTGCGGTTTGCGCGCAAGGTTGTCCTTCAGTCCCTGAAGCCAAATTTTTGTGTATTCCTCGCCATGATGGGCAATCATCGAGGCCACCAGTGCGATATTGTAAACATGCATTCCAGAACGGACACAAATGCGCCCCTTCCATTCCGGATCGGCAAGTTCTTCGTATGTCGCAATGGCGTCGGGCTTCACACGGTCAAGCGACGTATAAAGGACACGTGCACGGGTCGTCAGGCCGACCCACAGGTGATCCTGATCACGAAACTGTTCGGGGATATTGGCATCAATCACATCGCTTTGAAGCGGTGTCGCGATATCGGCATCAACGGCGTCCTGAATACGACCAATATCAACAGTAAGCAAAAGATCGGCAGGACTGTTACGACCTTCATGTTTGATGCGTTCAACCAGACCGCTTTGGGAAAACAGTGTGTTGACCCGAATGCCGGTTTCCTTGGTGAATTGTTCGAACATTGGTTCGATCAGGAAAGGCTGTCGCAGCGAATAGACATTTACTTCTTCGGCAGCATTCGCATGAAATGCCGTCAATCCGACCACCGCGCCCATCATGCCAAAGACCTTGTTGCGCAGTGAAGTCATCTTGAATCTCCTGAAATGGTCGCAAAGCGTGAAGGCAAGTAAGAATGATTTGTACTCGCTGCCCGGGAAATTAAAGGGCAGCCACCCTGTTTTGCAAGAGCGAATAGAACATAACCGCCTTGTACGCCTCCTGCCTGTGCACAGAGCCGGCCCCGTTTTGCCGACAAAAAAGGGACGGTAATGGTTACCGCCCCTTTCCGGAATTATTCGAAAAACGAAAATTCAGTTATTCGTCGTAGCCGACCTGATCAACCATGCGAACCGCATCGGCACGCAGACGGGCGATTTCGGCCAGCGGAAGTTCGTCAGCCTTAAAGGTGCCCCACGACTTCACATAATCGGACCATTCAACACCCGGCTTGACCGGATATTCATAGTTCACTTCGGCGTAGATTTTCTGCGCTTCGTCGCCCGAAAGGAATTCCATCAGCTTGACGGCATTTTCCTTGTTCGGTGCACCCTTGATCAGGGTCATGCCGGAAATGTTCATCGACATGCCGCGACCATCCTGGTTCGGGAAAACGATGTTTACCAATTCAGCCCATGCACGCTGTTCCGGATCATCAAGCATCTTGCCATAGTAATAGGTATTGGCGATGGCAACATCGCATTCGCCTTCCTTGATCGCCTTGACCTGACCGCGATCATTGCCCTGTGGCTTACGTGCAAGGTTTGCTTTCAGGCCCTCGAGCCACGTTTTGGCTTCTTCGGCACCATGATGGGCAATCATCGAGGAAATCAGGGCAACGTTATAGTCATGCGAGCCTGGACGAGTGCAAACGCGACCCTTCCATTTCGGATCAGCAAGATCTTCGTAGGTGGTGATTTCACCTTCAGCGACACGATCCTTGGAGGCATAAAGCGCACGACCACGCTGGGTCAGGGCAAACCACTGATCGTTTTCATCGCGCAGATGGGCCGGAATGTTGGTTTCGAGGACGTCACTGTCGACGGCCTCTGTAACACCCGCATCAACGGCTTCCTGAATTCGGCTGATATCGACCGTCATCAGAAGATCGGCCGGGCTATTGGCCCCTTCCTGCTTGATGCGTTCAACAAGACCTTTTTCGGCGAAGATCACATTGACCTTAACGCCGGTTTCCTTGGTAAAGCTTTCAAACAGCGGCTCGACAAGAAAAGGCTGACGCAAGGAATAAACGTTAACTTCCTGTGCCGACGCAGCCGTAGCTGCAACGGTGGCGGCTCCCAACACCGTACCGCAAATAATCTTTCTGATGTCCATGTGAACGTTCCCCGTTGAAATCCATGAAATCCGCATGCATTTGCAAATCAGTTGCAAATGCAAAGATGCAATTAAGCGCCCTGCACCGCGATTTCAACAGAGATCACCCAAATTCAACCCGGCGATGTGATGTATTTCACATATAGAAATATCGACCTAATCCCAAAGATTGCAGAAATCCGGAAAATGCAACCTAAAGCAGGTTGAACGACCCCTTACTTGCGCCTTTCCAGGCATCGAGGAATTCCTGATAAGCCGGAATATCGCCTGCGCGTTCTTCAAGCCATGCAACGGTCAGTTTGATAGCATGATTATAGCCGTCATGGTCGCTTAGACCGGTGTGAAGCACATAGCGCAGATAAAGAAGATAGGTGTTCAGAACATCGGTTTCGCAATAACGGCGAATGCCTTCGATTTCGCCATTGTCATACATATCCGAGACCTTGCTGCCGTCAACGCCGGTCTTGCCGGGAAGATCAAGGGCGGCACAAACCTCGTTCATTTTGGTTCTTGCAGATGCCCCATAGTCGGAAAGAACCTCGGCAAGATCACAATGCCAGTTCGGCGCATAACGCGATGTATAATTTTCCCATTTATTGGCCGACTGATGTAGCCAGCGCGCAGACACACCGTGCTTCATCGCGCGATATTTCAAAACCGGCAGATCAAACCCGCGGCCGTTGAAGCTGACCAACCTGGGATAAAGTTTACCGCAATAGGCAAAAAAGCCGTTTACGAGATCCTTTTCCTCGCTGGTCAGATCGCCACCGGAACGCAGTTCTTCAATCTCGTAGGTTTCCAGATTGCCATCGCGTTGTATCGTCGCACGCAGGAAGCTGATGGCAACGACCTTGTGAAACGGCTGGCGCGGGAAGCCGTTCCGGCCATCGGTGATATCAAGGTGATATTTTTCGAGCATTTCGCGCCCAGTCACTGGATCAGGTGCGGTTTCACCGGTCAGTTGCGGCAAGACATCGATATCGGGAACGGTTTCGATATCAAAAACAAACAGACTGTCATGTGTCATGGTGCCCCCGGCAGAAATGCGTTTCGCGCAGCATAAACATGCTTGGCAGAAGTTTCACGAACTTCCGGGCAAAATTCATCCTCGCAATCACATCCGCACTGACATCTCCTGACACGGCTGTCAGGAGATGCAGTTTAGACTTCAAATCATTATGGCACATCACAAGTCCGGCAAATGTAGGCAAGCAGGGTTGCGTCACCTTTGACCCCAAGGTTAAACTTCACCCCACCTGTATCAGGGGCAAAGTCCAGTCAGGGGATCGAGCACACAACCACTGGTGACATGGCGGCATTCAACCGCCGGACATTGCATTTGATGCGCTTCCGGACCGTAGAAGATAGTCAAAGGGAAAAGTGATGAACATCCTGCCTACCGGAGCCGCAATGCTTATGGCCGCTGGCCTTGCATTCTCTACCTACACAAGCGCACAGGCACAGGATGCCAGTTGCGAGATCGACCGTCCGGTGATGTTCGCCGGACTGAATTATGACAGCGCGCTTTTCCATAACGCGGTTGCACGCTTCATCATTGAAAAGGGCTACGGATGTAAAACCGACGCCCTGCCCGGTGACGTCATTCCGCTTTTGACCGGTGCGGGCAAAGGTGACATCGATGTCGTCATGGAAATCTGGCGTGACAACGTCGCTGACGCATGGAAAAAGGCCGAAGCCGCCGGAAATGTAACTCAGATAGGTGTGAATTTCGATGACGCCGTCGAAGGCTGGTTCGTGCCGCGTTACGTTATCGAAGGTGACAAGGAACGCGGGATCGAGCCGATGGCACCGGATCTGAAATCCGTCGATGACCTGCCGAAATATGCCGATCTGTTCGAAGATGCCGAAGAACCGGGTAAGGGCCGTTTTTATAACTGCCCGGCAGGCTGGGTGTGCGAAAAGGTCAATTCGGGGAAACTCGCGGCCTATGGCCTGAATGACAGTTTCACCAATTTCCGACCGGGCACCGGTGCCGCACTTTCGGCGGCAATCGCATCTGCGCACAAGCGCGGTGAACCGGCACTTTATTATTACTGGGGACCGACCTGGGTCATGGGTCTTTATGACAGCTATCGCCTTGAAGAACCTGCATATGACCAGGCAATTTTCGACAAGCTGAAAACGGATGAAAATCCGACAAAGGCCACAGCCTATCCGGAAAGCACGGTCACAGTCGGGGTGAATACGGAATTCATGAAATCAGCCCCCAAACTGATCGAATTCCTGACGCATTATGAAACCAGCAACGCCATGGTTTCGGAAATGCTGGCCTATATGCAGGAAAACGGTGAAAAACCCGAAGATGCGGCCCTTTATTTCTTGAAAGAAAAGCCGGGCGTGTGGAAAGCATGGGTGCCGGAGAAAGTCGCAGAACGGGTTGAAGCTGCGCTTTAACAACACGGGTAGCAATACCTGATCGCTGTGCGATCTTTTAGATATCGATCACGGGGCAGATTTCGATCTGCCCTTTTTACTGCCTGTTTGCTACCTGTTCCGGGGGTGCCGTCTTGTCACCTAGTTCACGGAAAACCGATCCAATCCGGTCGGCGGTCTGGGGTCGACTTCTTCGGTATCCATCAGGCGGGCCACGTGCTGCAGTGATGCGAGGATACGGCTGCGTTCGTTCTGATCGAAGTCTTTCATAACGCTGCATGAATTCACCATCCATCAGCGGCGGCGTATCACTTAGAACCGCAAGTCCTTTGTCAGTCAAACGGCTGTTGACCACCCGTTTATCATCGGCATTTCGGGCACGCTCGATAAAACCGCGTCCTTCCAGCCGGTTCAGGATCGTCGTTACGGTCGCCTGACTCAGCGATACATGACGGGAGATCTCCTTGACAGTCACCGCACCAAGTTCCTCGATCGCCAGAAGCACGACGAGTTGCGGAACCGTAAGACCACAAACCTTCATCACATGTTTTGAGTGCAGATCGGTTGCACGAATGATCTGCCGCAGAGCAACCAAAACATCAAGAAACTCGCGCCTTCTCTGCTGATCCGAGATCATGTGCGCAATCCTCCCTGTCATATTATGCGCCCAACTTAGCGCCATTATAATTTGACATCAAATGTTTTGATCTGTAACTATCAGATTACAGAATGTGATGAAATTGGGGGAGCAGGCGCGATCCGGCGCAACGATCACACCTGTCTCGACATGACATTTTCAATGGATGGCATCGCGCGGTTTCCGGAACCCGGGATACACGCCGCCTGTTGTCCGATAACAACAAATGACAAGGGCCAATGACCGATAAAATCGTTGTAAAGGACCTTTATAAAGTCTTTGGCGACCGTCCCGATCAAGCCATGCAGATGATCAGTGACGGGATCGACAAAGCCGAAATTTTTGACAAAACCGGACAAACCGTTGGCGTTTGTGGCGCTAGCTTCACCGTTCGTGAAGGCGAGATTTTTGTTGTCATGGGGCTTTCGGGCTCCGGTAAATCGACGCTGGTTCGACTGTTAAACCGCCTGATTGAGCCGACATCTGGCCAGGTGCTTTATGACGGCACAGATATAGCAGCCATGAGCGACGAGGAACTGCGTGAACTGCGCCGCAGGGATATGTCCATGGTATTCCAGTCCTTTGCCCTGATGCCCCATATGAGCGTTGTCGACAACGCGGCCTTTGGTCTTGAGCTGGCCGGAGTTGCCGAGGAAGAACGCCATCAGCGCGCCCTGAACGCGCTTGATCAGGTGGGACTGAAAGCACAGGCGAATTCATACCCCGACGAGCTTTCCGGCGGCATGCAGCAGCGCGTTGGCCTTGCCCGCGCCCTTGCCAATGATCCGTCCGTCATGTTGATGGATGAAGCGTTTTCCGCCCTTGATCCACTGATCCGAACCGAAATGCAGGACGAGCTTCTGACCCTGCAACGCGAACACAAGCGCACCATCATCTTTATCTCGCACGATCTGGATGAAGCGATGCGCATCGGTGACCGGATCGCAATCATGGAAGGCGGCATTGTCGTACAGGTCGGAACGCCAGAGGAAATCCTCAACAATCCGGCCAATGACTATGTCAAATCCTTCTTCCGCGGTGTTGACGTATCAACAATTCTGACGGCCAAGGATATCGTCGTCAAACGGCAGGTTACCGTTATCGAACGCGAAGGCGTTGGCCTTAAAACCGCCCTGAACCGCCTGCGCAACGAAGATCGCGAATATGGTTACATTGTCGGCGACAAGCTTGATTTCCACGGGATTATTTCCGTCGACAGCGTCGACAAGGCAATCAAATCAGGTGCTGACAAACTTTCCGCAGCGTTCCTGCCGGATATCAACGCTGTTGCCCATGACACACAGCTTTCCGATCTGATCGGCACCGTAGCCCATACACCTTGTGGCGTACCGGTCATTAATGAAAACGGCAAATATCTGGGCGTAATCAACAGGGCCAATCTTTTGGCGACTCTCGACCGCGAAGGAGATGGCGCAAATGGCTGACAACAGCAATCCATGGGGTGCCGCCACCGATAACGGTGCGGCAGACGCAGCAAAAGACGCAACCACATCGGGGGCTGCCGATGCGGCCCAGAGTGGTGCCTCCAACCCGTGGGGCAGCGGTGCCTCTGATACGGCAGGTGACTGGCTTTCCAATGCCGCCCCTGCCCCGGAACATCATTTCGACATCCTGCATCCGTTTCAGGATGCGGTGATCCCGCTTGATATCTGGGTCAATCAGGGACTTGAATGGATTGTCGATAATTTCCGCAGCGTTTTTCAGGCGATCCGCTGGCCGATTGATGCCGTCCTGTCGGGCGTCGAGGCCGGTTTGCAGGCAACGCCAGCCATTATTGTCATTATCATTCTGTCGCTGATTGCGTGGCAGGTTGCGGGCCGTCGCCTTGCCATCGGAACGCTGATTTCGATGATTGCCGTCGGCCTGATCGGCGCATGGTCGGAAGCCATGGTGACCCTGTCGCTTGTGATCACGTCGGTTCTGTTCTGCGTGGTGATCGGCCTACCGACCGGTATCTGGCTTGCCCGCAACGAGCGGGCATCAAATACCGCACGCCCGATCCTTGATGCGATGCAGACGACACCGGCATTCGTTTACCTTGTCCCGATCGTGATGCTGTTTGGTATCGGCAATGTGCCGGGCGTGGTCGTGACGATCATCTTTGCCCTGCCGCCTCTGATCCGCCTGACCATCCTTGGTATCCGTCAGGTGCCCGGCGATCTGGTGGAAGCAGCACGTTCCTTCGGTGCCAGCCCGAAACAGCTTCTGTTCCGTGTCCAGCTTCCGCTCGCCATGCCGACAATCATGGCCGGCGTGAACCAGACCCTGATGCTGGCCCTTTCGATGGTGGTGATCGCATCGATGATCGCGGTTGGTGGCCTTGGCCAGATGGTTTTGCGCGGCATTGGTCGCCTTGACATGGGCCTCGCCACGGTTGGCGGTGTCGGGATCGTGCTTCTGGCGATCGTGCTGGACCGCATGACGCAGGCCCTTGGTCAGGATAGCCGCAGCAAGGGCACCCGTCACTGGTACGAAAGCGGCCCGGCCGCACTTATCCGTTCCCTTATGGGCAAGAAATAGCCGGCAAGCCGGTTTGAAAACAAGGGCAGAAAACTGCCCCAATCAACCAACAAGGAGAAGCTAATGACGATCCTGAAGAAACTTTCCACCGGTGCCGCGATTGCGGTGACCAGCTCGTTTCTGATAAGCGGTGCTGCATTCGCCGACGATATGAAACCGGGTGAAGGCGTTGAAGTCCAGCCGCTTAAAAGCTCGATTGCCGAAGAAACATTCCAGACCGTTCTGGTGATGAAGGCACTTGAAGAGCTTGGCTACGACGTCAAGGACATCCAGGAAATCGAATATGCGGCTGGTCACGTTGCCATTGGCAATGGCGATGCAACCTTTTTGGCCGATCACTGGAACCCCCTGCATGCCGATTTCTACAAGGCAGCCGGCGGTGACGAAAAAATCTATCGCGAAGGTGTTTATTCACCGGGTGCGTTGCAGGGTTACCTGATCGACAAGAAAACCGCTGATGAACACAACATCACCAATATCAGCCAATTGTCCGATCCGGAAATTGCCAAGATTTTCGACAATAACGGTGACGGCAAAGCCGATCTTGCCGGTTGCAACCCGGGTTGGGGCTGTGAAGGTGTGATCGAACATCACCTTGATGCCTATGACCTGCGTGACACGGTAGCCCACAATCAGGGTTCCTATTCGGCCATCATCGCCGATACCATTACCCGTTACAAAGCTGGTGAGCCGATCCTGTATTACACTTGGACCCCGTATTGGGTTTCGGGCGTTCTGGTCCCGGGCAAGGACGTGACCTGGCTGCAGGTTCCGTTCTCATCCCTTCCGGGTGAAAACAAGGATGCCGACACCGCCCTTCCGGACGGTTCGAACTATGGCTTCCAGGTGAACAACCAGCAGATCATCGCCAACAAGGCATGGGCCGAAGAAAACCCAGCCGCGGCGAAGCTGTTTTCCATCATGGAACTGTCGGCCAACGATATCTCGGCCCAGAACCTTCGTATGCGCGATGGTGAAAAGTCGGCCGAAGACATCAACCGTCATGCCGATGCCTGGATCAAGGCAAATCAGGCAAAATTCGATGGCTGGCTTGAAGAAGCGCGCAAAGCTGCGATGTGATCGTCTCGAAGATCACGAAATGTGCATTCGATGACGAATGGAACACCCCGCACCCTCGGTGCGGGGTGTTTTCCTTTATGTACCTTTACACAAAACTGTCAGGAGATGTCAGGCACCCAAGCATTTAATCGTGCGTTGGCGGGATCATATTGCTAGGCTCCTACGTTCATTGGTTTTCTGAACACAACCGGCCGGACGCGCACGATGTTTCCAGAACAATTGAATGTGCCCTTGGGCAAATGGGTCAATCGCTTTGTCGACTGGCTGGTGGTGAATTATGGCGACGCGTTCGAAGCGTTTGCCGGCAGCCTGCTGACAGTACTGGTCTGGCTGGAACAGATCCTGCGCGGCACTCCTTGGTGGATCGTTGTGATTGCCATCGCCGTGATCGGGTTTCATGCCAGTCGCAATTGGAAAATTGCCGCAGGGCTTGCGATTGCGATGGTCGCCATCGGGTCACTGGGGCTTTGGGACAAGGCGATGCAGACCCTTGCCCTGATGATCGTTGCCACGGCCCTTTCCGTTATCATCGGTGTTCCGGTCGGAATTGCCATGGCAATGTCAAACCGCCTGCGCGCTGTGATGCTGCCGATCCTTGATACCATGCAGACGATGCCGAGTTTTGTGTATCTCATCCCTGCCCTGATGCTGTTTGGGCTGGGAAAGGTTCCGGCAATCCTTGCCACCGTGATTTACGCAGCCCCGCCGGTCATTCGACTAACCGATCTTGGCATCAGACTTGTTGATCCCGAGGTACTTGAAGCATCCCGGTCATTCGGGGCCAATCGCAGGCAAATTCTGTGGAAAGTACAGCTTCCCCTTGCGCTGCCCAATATCATGGCCGGGATCAATCAGACGACGATGATGGCGATTTCGATGGTGGTGATTGCATCCATGATCGGCGCGCGTGGACTTGGCGAACAGGTACTGATGGGCATCCAGCGCCTTGATGTCGGTGCGGGCACGGAAGCAGGCATCGCGATAGTGCTTTTGGCGGTTGTGTTTGACCGGATCGGTCAGGCCTATGGCAAGCGATCACATCGCAGCCACAAGGCGGAGGGAAAATCATGAGCTATATCGAAATCCGCAATATTTTCAAAATCTTCGGCCCCGATCCAGAAAAGTCGCTAAAGCTTGCACGAGACGGTGCAGACAAGGATGAAATACTTGCCCAAACAGGCCATACGGTCGGGCTGCATGATGTGTCTCTTTCTATCGAACGCGGTGAAACATTTGTGGTTATGGGACTTTCGGGGTCTGGAAAGTCAACTCTGATCCGCCATCTTAACCGGCTGATTGACCCGACATCCGGCGAAGTACTTTTTGACGGCACCGATATCCTTGCCATGAGCATCAATGAGCTGAATGCGTTCCGGCGAAAGCGGCTTGGTATGGTGTTTCAACGCTTTGGCCTTCTGCCACATCGCAGTGTGATGGATAATGTCGGCTATGGCCTTGAAATTCAGGATGTGGACCGCAACACGCGCGAGAATGCGGCACGCAACTGGATCGAACGGGTCGGTCTGGCCGGATACGAGGACAAGTTTCCCAATCAGTTATCAGGCGGGATGCAGCAGCGCGTCGGCCTTGCCCGCGCACTGACCACGGACCCCGAAGTTCTTTTGATGGACGAGGCATTTTCCGCTCTTGATCCCCTTATCCGCAATGACATGCAGGATGAACTGATGAAGCTTCAGGGAGAGCTTCACAAAACCATCGTGTTTATTACCCATGATCTCGACGAGGCACTTAAACTGGGCGACCGGATTGCGATCCTGAAAGATGGTAAACTGATCCAAATCGGTCGACCGGAAGAAATCATCATGCGTCCCGCTGATGATTATGTCCGCGCCTTTACCCGTGATGTGAACAGATCGCGTGTGTTGCGCGCCAAAACATTGATGCAACCGTTGGTCAATGGCGGTGAAGTTAATGCAAGCTGGCCCGAGATTACCGGTGATATGCGCCTTGAAGATATTCTGCCTGTGGCGCTGGCAACAGGCGGATCAATGGCGGTGATCAATGGCAAAAAGGAACCAATCGGGATATTAAGCAAGGAACAGGTGATTGCCGCGCTGGCAGCATAATTTTGTAATTAGTGGCTTATAATTGCTTGATAAAATTCTTATATTCAAACGAATATCAAAGATAAAATCAGGCGGAAACCACTGTTATGGCCACAAATTGAACACCGGCACCCCCAACATACTGCATGTCGTTTGCGAAAGAGATCGCACTGATTTGATGCCGGCATCCCTGCTTGGCTTCGACATCCGCACATCATCGATGGCAGATAAAATTCCGCTGGATGCCGATACCATCGTACTTGATGTCGACCTTGGCAACGGTGAAAACATCGCCAAGCTTGCTGCATTCCGCAAGGCTGCCCCTGCCCGGTGCAAACAGATTTTCGCGATTACAAAAGGCAACCTACAGGAAGAATTGCAGGCAACCACCCTTGGCGCACGCAAGACGATCCACAGGCCGGTAGGCGATGCCGGACTGGCAAAGATCATCGAAGACATTCGTGAAACGGCGGGGATACTCACCCCGACAGCCAGCAAGGCCGTCAACGGGGCCGCAAAAACACTTGAAAATACCTTCGCCCGGTTTACCACCAACAAACCGGTTGATCTTGGCGAGGTTGCGGCAACCGGCGAAGAAATCGCCAAGACCATTAGCAATATTGGCGTTAATGAATGGCTATCCACTGTACGGGCCTATCACCATACGACATTTCAGCACATTCTGATCGTAACCGGATTGGCCTGCGCATTTGCGACCAATATGGGGATGCGCAAGGCAGATATTGAAAAACTGACGACCGCAGGACTACTGCATGATATCGGGAAGGTGGATATACCTGCGTCAATCCTTGATAAACCGGGCAAGCTGACAGCAGAAGAGTTTGATGTCATCCGCACCCATCCGGGGGCAGGATATAAATTTCTGGCCCGGCAGGACGGCATTGCCGAAGATGTTCTGGATGCCATCCTGCATCATCACGAATTTCTGAATGGCAGCGGGTATCCTGACGGTCTGGCAGGTGACCAAATTCGCGATCTGACGCGTATTCTGACCATCTGTGACATTATGGGCGCTCTGCTGGAACGTCGCACCTACAAGGAACCCTTTACCGTCGCGGAATCACTGGCAATTCTTTTACAAATGGCCAATGACGGCAAACTGGAAATGGTTCTGGTCCATGCCTTGGGCAGGACACTGGAAAAGAATGTCAATTCCATTCAGCAAACGCCGGATGAAAGCCTGATTGCCCTGGCACCGCTTTATCAGTCGCCCGTCGAAGCCCGATAACGCCCTATACCATGCACCATCGCCCGGTTCGCCTCCGCAGCCCGGGCAACATCTATCGAAAACAGCTCGACCAGTGCTGGTTGATCTTTGTCCTTTTCCGATAATACCGGCTGTTGCCCGTACAGTTCCCAGTCAATGTGAAGATCAGGGTCATTCCAGGCGATCCCGCGATCATGCTCGGGACTGTAATAATCCGATACCTTGTAAATCACGGTCGTATCGGGACGCATCGTGCGAAAACCATGCGCAAATCCCGGCGGGATCCATAGCTGATACCAGTTTTCTTCGGACAGCTCGATCTTGATATGCTGACCGAATGTCTGTGAATGCGGGCGCAGATCAACAGCGATATCCATGATCGCTCCGGTGGTCACGCGCACCAGTTTCCCTTGCGCGCGCGGTTCGGATTGATAATGCAAGCCCCGAATGGTGTTGACCGGTTTGCTGATCGACTGGTTTTCCTGCACCAATGTCACATCGCCAATTGCCGCACGAAATTCATCCTCGCGAAAGGTCTCGGCAAATGTCCCGCGCGGATCACGATGACGGTTCGGTACAAACAGCACCGGCCCGTCAATATCAAAGCGATCAAATTCCATGGCCTTGTCCTTTACTTCGTAATGGAAACGGGGAACCGCACCAATTGCCGTGGCACCCGCCACTTTCCGTTATGGGGCTTTGGGATCAGACGGACGAAAACGAG
This sequence comes from Thalassospira lucentensis, assembly GCF_032921865.1. Classification (NCBI taxonomy): domain Bacteria; kingdom Pseudomonadati; phylum Pseudomonadota; class Alphaproteobacteria; order Rhodospirillales; family Thalassospiraceae; genus Thalassospira; species Thalassospira lucentensis. The sequence goes on along the minus strand of NZ_CP136684.1, from coordinate 3,550,043 downwards.
GCTGGCCTCGTCATCGACGGTGCTGAAAAGCCGGTCCTGGCTGTCTTCGTCAATCATGGTGGCATAGGCGGCAAACGGGTCCCCCGGCCCGGCATCGGGATCAAGATCCTCATCAAGCAGAAACTTCGGCTCCGACCAGTTTTTCATATCCGGCGATGTCGAATAAAACATGCCGTGCCGATCCGTGCCGTCCTTGTTGCGTTGACGGTGCTGATAGATCGCGATGAAGGTATTTGTACCTTCATGCCTTACAAACCCGCGGATCGACGTAATTCCCTTGGGGCCGACGCGCGCGCAATCGGTTTGCTGTATCTGCCATCCCTGATCGGTCAGGTTTGCGGCCTCAATAAAGTCATTACCGTCCCATACCTGCCAGCTTGACGGATCATTGGCAGGTGCTCGCACCAGACAATTGCGCGAGTTTTTCCATTCCTCCTCGCGACGCCAGACAATCGCATACAGATAATTCTGCCAATTGATGATGTTGGTGACCGTCACATAGCTTGGTGCACGCTTCCGATCATCCCGATACGGTTCCGGCGGCGGGAAAGGTGCATGATGGGGCGGCTGACCAAGATAATCGAACGTCTTCCCACCATCGGTCGATTTCAGCGTCACCAATCCATTGATCCAGCAATCAATCCGCTTTGTCCGTCCCTTGCAGGGCATTTCGTGACGATACGGCATGAAACTGGCACTGCCGAGTGCGTAAACATTTCTTCCATCTTTGGTGTAAATTGCATGGATCCAGGTGCGATCATCCAAAAGATCGGGCTGCGCTTTCCCGGCGGCCATGAACCGGCTGTCACAATCGGGTTTCAGACTGTCAAAGCCATAACCAACAAAAGCACGGTTTTGGAAATTTGGCGCAAACAGGATCATGCGCCCCCTGTCATCACGAAATGCGCGCGCGGGCGCGTCGGGCAAATGATGCGAATCACATCCCGCAACATCGCTATCAAAAATGATCTTTTCCGGCCCGGTGACTTTAAGTTCCAGCGCCGCAGAATTCGGTGATGAGAATGCAAGGATGCCGCCGCCTGACAGCACTGTTGCAATCAGGATCGTCGCGTAGCGGATATGCGATCTGTTTAACACTTATCCATCCATGGCCGTTCAAAATGAAAAGAAAACCGGGCATGACCGGAACTAGGAAACCGGCCATGCCCGAGCAGCATGGTTACGCCGCCTCAACCACGTATGGGGTCGGGGTAGTGCCGAGGCGATGTGCCATGCCGTTTTCTTCGAGGAAGGTTTTCAGTTCGCCAAACCGCATCTGGTAGGTTTCCTCGAAATGGCCGAAATCTGCCTGATCCCATGCTTCTTCGAAGGAAAATTTGTCGATATAGCGACCGTCGACATGCGGAATACCAAGCGTTTTGACAAACTCACGGGTCCGCGTGTCATAGGTGATGTAAAGGGCTGGCACCTCATTGGCGAGCGCCAGAAGATTGCCGTGCAAACGGAACCCGGTCACAGCATCAAGATGCCGCTCGGCTTCCTCGAAATCAGCCACCGTCTCGAATACTGCGAGTGACGATTTATAAATTTGCAATAACGGATCCGTTTCACCGTATAACCAGCCTTCTGTAATGAGCTGATTGACGGCCTTTGACATCACTTCATCCGCATTGGCAATCTGGTTGCAGCGCGCATAGAAGATCGCCTTTTCTTCCAGCTCGCCGGCACAAAGAAGTTCGGTTTGATATCGTTCGGCGAGTGTCCGAATCAGATATCGTTGAAACATGACGCATCTGGGTGTTTTGCGCCGCAGGGTAAAGCCAAGTTTTTTGATATCGGTCGACTTGAGACGCGGCAGCGTCAGTTTCGGTTTGCAGTGTCGAAATGCCGTCGGGCATCCAAAAATACGGACATTTTTGATCCCGATCGAATTCAACGCTTTTTTTGAAAGATGGCCGCGCACGCCAAGAGTGGTTGAACGATGCGAAACGACCTGCAAAAAGCGCTTGGTCGATTCATTGACATATTCTTCCGAATTATCAGGGGTCTGCACACCGATCCCGAATGCGATAACCGGAACATTGGTCTGTTCCAGGACACGTGTGATCGGATCCCATTGACCGTTGGTATGAATATAGTTCGATCCGCGCAAAAAGATGTAGTCGAGCTGATTGATATTCTCGACCTGAGCCGGTGTCAGGTCGCCGCTAGCCGGGGCATAAATGGGTTGCAGTTCAGCATAATCGAGAATTCGCAGGGACGAATCATAGACAAAGCAATCACCGATATTGCTGAAATGCCGCGTTGATTTTTCGGGGGAACCGAAATTATGCGTTACCACTCCTACATTCTCGACAACTCTGCCTGCCGGCATGAGAACGCCGATACGAGGTTTCTGGCCAGTTGAGGGGATATTCTGGCTCATGTCTGGTACTCCTGCTGTGGCGGTTCGGGCCTTTATTCAGTCCTTCTGAACCGCTTGCTCGTAATGGACGTTTCCTCCCTTTCTGGCGCGTGGGTGTTATGCGGCGTCAACCACCTGACGGGTTTTAAGGCTTTCTTCCCAATCAAGGGCGTGGCGCACAATCATCTCAAGATCATCATGTTTCGGCTCCCAGCCGAGCTTCTCGCGAACACGATCCGCACCCGCAATCAAGGCAGCCGGATCACCCGGGCGACGTTCAGCCAGTTTGACGGGGAAATCGACACCCGATACTTCCTTGACCGCTGAAATCACTTCCTTGACTGAAAAACCACGACCATAGCCGCAATTCATCACGTCGCTTTCACCGCCATTTTCCAGATATTCCAATGCAAGCACATGCGCATTGGCAAGATCTGAAACATGGATGTAATCTCGGATGCAGGTGCCATCCGGGGTCTCGTAATCTTCGCCATAGATTTCCAGATGCGAACGGACACCTGTTGCCGCCTGGCTGGCGATTTTGATCAGGTGGGTTGCCTTGCGTGATGTCTGCCCTGCCCGTCCTTTGGGATCGGCACCGGCAACATTGAAATAGCGCAACGCGACATAGTTCATGTCATGGGCAACGGATGCATCGGCCAGCATCTTTTCCGTCATCATTTTCGACGTGCCATAAGGCGAAATCGGTTTTGACGGGAAATCTTCAAGGATCGGGGTTTTGGCGGGTTCACCGTAAACACCCGCAGTCGAGGAGAAGATGAAATGCCGGATGCCCGCATCGACAGCAGCCTGTGCCAGAGCACGGGAATTCACCGTGTTGTTATAGTAATAATCAAGCGGATAAACCACCGATTCCGGCACGATGATCGATCCTGCAAAATGCATGATTGCCGTGACATCGTGATCCGCAACAAGCTTGCGAACCAGTTCATAATCACCGCAGTCACCTTCGACAAAGGCAGCCCCGGCCGGAACAGCCCAGCGATGCCCCTGACTGAGATTATCGAGGACGACGACCTTTCGCCCGGCATCCAGAAGTGCAAGCGCTGCGTGGCTACCGATATAACCTGCGCCACCCGTTACAAGTACAGTCATTGCCGTGTCTCCTTGTTATCGCTGTCCTTTTTCGGACATGCTTGTGGTGGCACAGTCATCCCGCCCGATACCGGTGCGGGATGACTGCACCGGGTTTGATCAGGCGACCTTGCGCTCGGGCTGAGCGTCTCGGGTCATTACATCGACCATTTTGTGATCGATATTGTTTTCCGTCAGGAACGTTGCCATCTCGCGATAGGTCTGGAACCAGGCGCGATTGAATTTGTCGAACAAATCCTGATTCCAGTAATCCTCGAGCACGAACTCCTTCTTCGAGAACACGTCATAGGACGGGATCTGATAGGTTTCGGCAAATTCGACTGTGCGGCTGTCATAGGTGAAATAGATCGACGGAACACCGTTCGACAGCGCCATCAGATTGCCGTGCAGGCGATAACCCAGAACACAGTCTTTCTGGCGTACAAGGTTTTCGTAATCGGCAACCACGTCGGAATAGAACATCTTGGAGCGATACAGGCGTTCCATCTCGTCATCCATGTACCATTTACCGACATTCGGATTGCCACGCAGCTCGGCAATGGCCTGTTCTTTCTGTTCGTCGGTGCCAAAGACCAGTTTCTTTTCTTCGGGTTCGCCCTGTGCCATCAGTGTGACATTATCGAACCGGTGCGCGAGGTCCTTGACCAGATCACGGTGGAAGGTCAGATAACGTTCGATATTCTGTGCATAGGACGATGAAACTTCGCGGCGAAGCGTGATACCGACATTCTTGACCGTATCGAGTTCCGGCAGCTTTATACGCATATTCGGATTGTTCGAACGGAAGGCAGTCGGGCAACCGACAATACGCACATTGCGAATGCCGATATCCCACAGAACCTGCGCGGTATAGGCACCACGCACCCCGATAGACGTGGTTGAATCTGCCATCATGTGCAGAACGGTTTTCGTCTGTTCGGACAGATTGATCTTGCCTTTGACCGGGGCCTGAGCGCCCAAGCCAAAACCGAGAACCGGCAGGCGTAAACGTTCAAGTACCTCAATGGTGTTGCGCCAGTCCATCTGGGAATGGATGTAATTCGACCCGCGCAGGAAGACATAGTCATATTCCTCGCGCAGCTTGTCGATCTGGGCCATATCCGGGTTGGCAATCTCGACAACGCCAAGCTTTTCAAAATTCATCAGTTTCAGCGACGAATCATATACGAACGCATCGCCAATATTGTGATAGTGATCGATATAGCGTTGAATCTGCTGATAATTGTACCAACGGACGCTGTCGTGGTCGTAGACTTCGCCCGATGGAATCATTACGAGAACGCGCGCCATAGTGTTTCTCCTTGGCTAGGTGACTTCTGATTATCGTTATGCCGTGCTGGCGACGGAGTGCTGCGACACAGGAGTCACAGACATCGGGCGGGTCTCGAGAACCTCCCGGTACTGCGCGAGATGTTGCTCGGCGCAATCGATATAGGTCGGCGGGCGTGGAATTCCCTCGCGCATCCGATCCCAGATTTTGTTGTCGGTAAGGGCATCGACAAGACGGTCAGCAAGGTCTTCGGCACTGCCAACACGGAAATGCAGACCATTAACACCGTCGGTGATTTTTTCAGCCATGCCACCGATATTCGAACAGATCATCGGCCGCCCGTGGAAGAAGGCTTCCTGGATGACGATCGGGGAATTTTCCCACCAGATCGACGGAATGATCGTCCAGTCGGCAAGCTCCATCAGTTTGGGCATTTCGCTGTTCTGATAGGCGCCATAGAACCGGACACGTTCACCGGCCTTCTCGATCAGGTCGTGAACTTTTTCCTGATATTCAATGGGTTGCCGCTCAAGGTTACCACCAAAGATCATCATGCGGGCATCATCACCCCAGATGTCGTCAGGTACGCGCCCCACTGCATCAAGCAGAATGTCCGCCCCCTTGAACATGGTCAGTTGTCCGAAAAATGCGAAACGCGACCGGCGCGGCTGCGCCTTGGATAACGGGCGTGTATTTGCCGCTTCCTTCACGTCCAAGCCGTTCTCGATCACCGACATCTTGTCACGATCCAGCCCCCAGTCGACAAACCGGTCGGCGAGAAAATCGCTGGGCGAAACATAATGGTCGGCCAGATTAAGCATCGCCTTGATGAACCGTTCCCGACGCAGGAAGGACGCCGGCGAGATATTCTGGAAACAGCCATTGCATTCGATCGGGCTGGCCCGGTTGCAAAGCTTCGTGCCACCGCTTTTGACCATCTGCCCATGGTTGTGGCAGATCGTCAGGAATTCATGGAAGGTAAAGAAGATCGCAGCATCGGGCATGGCTTCTCGGATCGCATAGATCGTTTCAAGACCAAGGCCAAGATAGTGATGGAAATGCACCACATCGGGCTCGTAATCACGTACGAACCGCAGCAAATCGCGGTCTATTTCATCGGTATTCCCGTTCGACAGCAGAAAATGATCATAATTTTCAGCGTGATACAGGATTTCATTATCCTTCTGGCGCAAACTCATCAGTGCTGACGCACCGTGGCGCGGCACCGGATGACCGACACGGGCCAGATAGAAACTTTCCACCCCGTCCAGTTCGTTCAAACCTTTATGCAGGTTGTAGGAGGCCACTTCGGCCCCGCCCAGCGACATGCTGGGATGTCCGTGCGAAATGATGAGGACACGCAGGTCAGTCGACGGCATGATTGTGGCTCCGCAAATTTGAGACGACCAATGACCAGCGGCGATCAAACGCCCAGCGGTCAAGACGATGCGAAAGTTCCTCCCAGGCGGGTGCGCTTGTTATCGATTGTTCGCTCCCCAGGACTTCGATTTCAGGAATCCACCATGACGCGGTTCCGCCCATGCGGAGTTTCAGAGCGAGATCGAGCCCCTTCTCCGACGGACCTATATAGCCACGGGTAAAGCCGTTGATGTCTTCAAAAGCCTTGCGTGGCATGATGCAGCATTCTGGAGTTCCGGCGCTGACTTCCGTCGGTTCGGCATCAGACAGAACCGCACGCGGATAGCCGACATACCGATCCGATAGATACTGCCCGTCGACATCGCCTTCGATCCATGTACCTGCCCAACGGACAGAGTCATCTTCAAACAGGATCGTCGGGCAGACGACGCATTTACTGCCCCGCTTGCGATAAGCCGTGAGTAAAGGTTCGAACCATCCCGTGTCGTGCGGCAGAATATGGGCGGAAACAAGGGCAATCGTCTCGGAATTGGTTGAAGCAACCCCGACTTCAAGCGCGTCGCAGAAATCTTCGACACCCTCGGCAAATACGATGCGGACATTAAGCTTGTAAAAGGCTGCCAGTCGCATCATGTCGCTTCCGACCTGATCGAAGCTTTCAGCAGGTCCGGCAATCACAATCGGCAGATGACGCGTGACTTCATCGAGCCCCAGCAAGGCAATTGTCACACCGATATCGCTAATCGTATCGTCAACACCAACTATCAGGGTAACCGGCGCATCTTCATCGAAATTGCCGATATCATGAGTATCAATAGCGAACGGGCTTTGCGCCGTCATGTTCTGCAACATCGGGCCAAACTGGCGTTCGATACTGTTTGAAGCAGTAACCGAACGCGGGTCAAGGGACGGCAAAACACGCGATAAAGCCTGTCGTGCCGATGCGCGGGTCGGATTTAGCGGACAATAGGCGGGAAACGCATCAGATATGGCCAGTTCCAGATAAACCGGCTGATCGGATGCCGGGGTATCTTCCAGCGGACAGAACACCAGAAAACCATGGCTGTTACGTGCCGGATTAAGCCCCGAGAACATCGGATCATTGACAAAGGCATTGGTGACATCAGGACGTGATTGGCGGGTCCATCGATCATCAATGCGAACCGCTTCACCACCAACGCGCAACATGACGGTTTCAACCGCGCGGTCAGGATCCAGCATCCAGCCGGAAACCAGAATGCCACTGCCTTCGATTACCAGCGAAAAATCAATCCCGATACGTACAGGCCGATCCAGTTCAGAAACAGTATCGCGTCCGTCAAATCGATGGGCTGCCATACGGATCTGTTCAAGAATATTATCGGGTGCCTTTACCCGATCCAGAACAGAACGAATATGCGCAGGTACGTCTGGCAATGCGACCAATACGCGCTGCTGATAAACCTCGATCGAAAACCAGCCATCACGACCACGGAAATAAACGCGTTGCAGCTTGTTTGGATTGATTCGGGTATCGCCGGCCATAAGCCCTGTAACGCCCGTGGCATGTTCGCCAAGATCATCACGCACGAACTCGGCACTCGTTAGCTCGGCCAGAACCGGGCCTTCGTCGATTGCAATAACGCGAGTACGCCCGGTAGGGAAGTTGCTGGACCAGCCCTGTATGTAAATATCGCCTTCTTCCAGACCGCCAAGAACTTCGATAAAACCGTTACTGCGTGCAGCAATTCGAACAAGAGCCGCCACAGTGCGCAGACGTTTCTTGTTAGGATTGCCTGCCAGAAGGGCTTCAATAACGCCATCGATCACGGTGGCAAATGCCGCCCCGGATTGTTCGGCCACGGCAGACAGAATGGATTCAAGTCCCTGCGACCGGCTTTCAATCCGGTACTCTCCGGGTTGTCCCGGCGCCTTGAACAGGGCCGTTTTCAAGCGGCGCTGCGAGACATTCTGCATCGGTAGAAGTGCAACAAAACCATAAGCAGCTTCAGGCGGGCCATCGGCACGGCGCCAGCTGATGATCGATGCCTGAACCTTGGCATCGGATTGACCGTTCAGGAATACATCGATTGTCGCCGGCATCGCAGCACCGACACCAGCCATAAGCGCAAGCCCGTCATCGACCAAAGCAGCCACAACGGTCCTGCCGTCCAGCGGCATTCCAGACGGTTCAGTCATGCCCTGCCCTCCTTGTCATTTCTTGTGGTTGTGAATTGAAAAACAGCTCGGCCCAACCCGACGACAGCGTCATTCCAAATGATGGCACTGTAGAATTTGCATTCGTGGCACTTTCAAACAATTGGCTAAGATCTGTGGTACGCACCATAATACCCTGCCTCACCACACCATCGCGCCGATGGAAATCCCGACGGTCACACCGATCAGGCAGGCCAAAACCAAAAGCGGTGTTTTCAGGTCGTTGCGATGCTGCTCGGTAAGTGCGGAAAGCCGTTCGTCGAAGCCGCCAAGTGACTTGTCAAAACGGACAAGGAAAACTTCGAGTTCCTCGACACGACTGTTCAATTCTTCCTGCCCGGTACGCACCAGTTTCACACCGGCTTCGATCCCGTCATCGGCAGATGCCAATTCATCCATACGCCTGGATGCGTCAACAAGACGCTTGGCTGCTTCGCGTTGACCATTTTGCAAAATGTGCTGGGCCGCCAGCAGCCGGTCAAGCCGGTCCAAAATCTTGCTAAGGGGTGCATTAACCGCTGATTGCGCCTGCTGTTCGCTTTGCGACGGAATGCGCAATTCGATCTGATCACCGGTTTCCGGTGTAATTGCAAAAACGGTAACATTTTCAACGCTGGCTAACGCTGCTTCGGGTAGCTCTGCCTCGAACGCATGGGCACCATCGCCAATACCGTTACGACGAAGATCAACACGCTCGTTTTCGGCTTTCACGCGCAGCAGGGTATGCCCGTTCAGACGCACGATAACCTCAATGCGCACATCCGGACGTTCCGGGGACCACACCCAGCCAAACAGACGTTCGCGGTCAATTGCGTCAACACGGCCCTCGATGGTCGGGATAGCCTGCTCGGCATCGGCCTTTACCGCGTCATTGGCAACCGGTTTTGCAGACGTCGTCTCTGTCAGGTCTTTCTGGGCAATCGCCATGAATGCCTCCTTTTATCAGTGTCAGGCCGCGACGAAATCGGGACGAATCATCTTGCGGAACAGCACGAGGTGCTTTTGCGCGACGTCGTCGATGGCGGTCGCCGGGCGCACATGGCCCGACAGCTTTTTCCAGAGTTTCGGATTGGTGGCGCAGTCCTTCATCACACGGGCCAAATCGGCCGGATCATCGGCACGCACATGAATGCCGTCATGCCCGTCACGGACCATTTCAGCCATGCCACCGATGCCGCTTGTGATGACGGGACGGCCATGCTGGAATGCTTCCTGAATGACCAGCGGGGCATTTTCCCACCAGATTGACGGCACAACGACCCAGTCGACCAGTGACATCAGTTCCGGAATATCAGCCCGTTCATAGGCCCCCATCCGGTGTATTTTCGAACCGGCCACCTCGAAAAGACCGTCGATCTTTTCATTGAAGGCAACCGTCTGGAACGGTGCAGCGCCATGAACGCGCAGTTCGAAATCGACATCATCGGCGGCCAGTTTCTGGCTGGCTTCAAGTAGCACATCCGCACCTTTCCAAGGGTTCAGGTTGCCGAAGTAACCGAATACATTGGGCATACCCGTGCCCATATCGCGTTTCGGCGCAGCAGGAACCGGCGGACGGCCATTGTGCATGACCTCGATCTTTTCCGGATTGATACCCCAATCGATGTAACGGTCACGCAGGAACGCACTGGGCGACAGGAACCGGTCGACAACACGCAGATGATTGCGCAGATTGACCGACCGCATCGAAAAACGATCCGGTGCAATGCCATCCAGTCCACAACGTTTGCCGATACGATCTGCTTCCAGATAACGCTGCCGCGTGCCGCGATGGATCATCAGTCCGTCATTAGGACAGATCGGATAATAGTCGTGCAACGTCATCACGATCTGGCAATGCGGCAGAACACGCCGGATCAGCATCGGCAGTTCGATCCCCCACAAGACCAGATGATGGATGTGCACCACATCCGGATCCCAGGTTTTCAGAAGCTCGGTGAAATTCGGCGCGACGGCATACAGGTCCGTCTGCGACATGTTGAACCGGTCAAAATGCCCGGCCCAGAACAGCATTTCATCGCCAGCATCATTAATCGCCTGAAAACTGGTTCCCGGACGGCGTTCACGGTGGATATCGTTGGTCGCACCGACAAAAATAGCTTCGCACCCTGCCCGCTTATAGGCATTGAAAAGATCGTGGGCGAAAATCTCGGTCCCGCCGGGATGCAGGTCGGGATGATTGTGTGCCAGAACCATGATACGGGGGTTCATGCGTTCCTCCGCGGTTTTTCAGCAATCAGGAAGTCCTGGTAATGGTCGGACTGATCGCCATGCCAGGTACCGAAACTTTTTGTCATCAGGCTAAATCCGGCGGCGCGCATCGCACCGTCGATAAAGCCATCGTCAAACCCCACAGCCGCCATCGGGTTTTCACCCTTGAGGTGCCAGCATGGCTGGTTTTCAAGTTTTTCCAGACTGGTCAAACGCGGGTCACAACCGGGCTTTGACAGCTCTTCCGGATCACGGATGACAAATGCTGTTAAAAACAGCTTCCCGCCCGGGCGCAGCACGCGAAACACCTCGGCGCAATAGGTTTCGATTTCTTCGGGCGGCAGATGGGTTGCCACCGAGATCATTGCCGTGAAATCGAATGCACCGTCCTGAAAAGGCAACCGCATGCCACGCCCGCCGATGGATCCTTCGGGATTGTACAGCGCGTTTTTGACATCCTGTACCTGGAAGCCAAAGTTGGAATAAACTGGCGAGATGGTTCGTTTGCACCACTCGATACCGTTCGCAACCGGATCAATGCCTTCGTAAATCGCCTTGTCCGCATCAAGATACTGGGTCAAAGGCACTGCCATCCGGCCAATACCGCACCCGATATCAAGCACATCGTGATCGGGCATCAACCCGGCACGGCGTACAAAATGCCCAAGGAATTCGGCACCGATGGCACGATAGTCGCCATCGCCGACAAAAACGGCTTCCTCAGGCGGCACCGGCAGAAAACGATTGGCGATGATCTGCTGGCAAAGCCAGTCAAGATGCTGTTCGCCTTTGGCCTCCAGTACCGGTTCATCGTGATTGGAAAATGCCAGAACCTGGCTCATGCCGCTTCTCCCTGGTCGTCATCATCCGAAACGCGGTTTTGCGGCCGGTTCTGCGGAACATCGTTTTCATGAAAATCTTCGAGCATGTCGCGCCAGCGCGAGGCATGAAGCCACGCATTGTATTGCGTCGCCACGCCGAGCATGTAATCGGTGTGGGTTGAAATCGACTTGCGCTCGAAATGATAAAGGCTGGCGTCGGGGACATATTTGATGTCGAAATCGGCCTTGCGGATCTTGAGGCACAGATCGCTGTCCTCGTAATCGCCGATCACGTAATCCTCGGTAAAGCCACCGACGTCATCGAATGCACCGCGATGCAGCAACATGCAGGCCCCGGTAATTCCCGGAACGGAACGTTCGATATTGGCATCAGGGAACTGGTCCGGAAGCCCCTTGTAGAAATGATGATTAAGCCACTGCCCGCGTTCATTTTTGGCAAAATACATTCCCGCGTGCTGCAACGAACCGTCTTCAAACAAAAGCTTCGGCCCCACGGCAGCGACTTCCTGTGGACCACCCATTTTCGATGCCAGCAATTCCAGCCAGCCGATCTGATGGGGAATGACATCGGAATTGAGCATTGCAATCAGGTCCGCACGGGCATGTTCCGCCCCGGAATTGCAGGCACGCGCATAACCACCGTTACGACTCATAACCACCAGACGCATCGGCATGTCGTAAAGCAGATGCAAACCGCGCAGAAGATGTTCGCATTCTTCCGCCTGTTCCGGGGAATCAAGCACATAGATCACGTCGCAATATTGCGAAATCCAAGGGTCACAGGCAAAGGCACCAACCTGCGCACGCAGAAAATCCAGGACCCGATACAGTGGTACGACAATAGAAACCGCCGGCTCCTTGCGCGGTTCACCGAACTCGATGGTCCGGTCAATCTTGGCTGCTGCCAGCAACTTCTGCTGCAAATCACCAATGACCGGTGACAGACAGTTTTCAATAATCTCGTCAGTCAAATGTTGCGGCGGGACCGCACGCAGGATGCGGGCCCGTGCCTCGGCCGGATCAATCGGCTGTGCTGTCGGCACCATCAGATGACGGCTGCCAGATGTCAGCCGCATCAAACTGCGCGGCTGCAGGATCGGCACCTGACTTTGGATTTCGCGATAAAATCCGACGAAACCGGTTGCCGAAACGGTACGATCATCATCCATGACATTACCGGCATAACGGTAGAAACCCTCGCCGAATGGGTGTGCCGTTCCCTTGCTGTCAAGAATATCGATCCCGGCAATCATTTCAGCCGGATCACGATACCAACCGCCAATCAGGGTGCCGCGTGCCGTGGTTACGGCAAGGTCGACCTCGCCGCTCGGCAATCCGCCGCCACCGGTTACCCGCTGGCTTGAAAGCGGACACCGCAACTGGAATTCAAGGGCGGCCTTCCGGGCCTTGGTGTCGCCACGAGCCATCGCGCCGATGATATATTCGCGCAGATCGGCATCGGATTTGCCGCGCGCCAGCCACCATCGCGACAACGAGGGCAAAACTGGCGTCGCCGCCAGATGGCGAATGGCCAGCGCGCGTCCGCCGGTCACGACGAGATAGGCACCGTTCTCGGTGCCGTCGCGATCAGCGATCATGTAGGTCTGTTTCTTGCCCTGCGGACCTTCGCTGCTTTCATGCGGCGGAAGCGCCAGGCGGCGGAAACCAAAGGAGGAAACGATGTAAACGGCTTCGATTTCGCCAAATGCCACCGGCAGCCCGGCCGAGATCAGGATTTGCTGATCGGACAGCTTCGCGACCGCTTTGGCGCGTTGGGGCGTATCGACAATTTCGGAAACCAGCTTATTGAGGAATATGGTGTAACTTTTGCTGCGGCGGGTGCGGAACATGCTGGCCCATGCACCAAGCAACGCAGACATCAGCGACAATCGCCCTGATGGCGTGACATCTTCCAGCAGCATACCTGCGCTGGCGAATTCAAAATCACCATCCGGATCAATTGTAATTTCATCTTTGCGGCCAAGGGTCCCTGCTTCAGCCAGAAATGAAACAGGTGCATCTTTGGGCCTGCGGATAACGCGCAGCAGGCGGGTTCCGCCGCCACCAAGAGGCAGACGCAATGTGGCTTGCGGCGAAATTGCTTTGCCTTCGGTAGTTTCAAGCTTGGGCACCGCCCACAAACGGGTCGGCATATCCCATATAAGAAGCAATGTTTCCGGGTTAAGCAGGCAAACTTCCGGCGCGTCACCGGTCGTCCGCACAGCTTCGGACGAGGCAAATTCGAGCATGGCGATTTTCACTTCACAAGAAGTTCAGGGTGACGCCCGCAACATAAGTTGCGGACGCCATCATTCGGATTACTGGACGCTGAAGAAGCTGTCCGGATTGTCCTGGACGTCTTCTGCATCGACATTGTTGAGGGTGATGGAATCCCCATTGCCAAGGTCGATAACAGTGTTGGCGCCATCCTGCGTTGCACGCGCAGCAACATCGTCGGCACTTTCGATGCCGGTGTCGTTGATGTTGTTGCTGATGGAAAGCATGTCTTCGCCAACCGTGAAGTCGAGTACGACGTCGTTACCGCCGCCACCGGTGAAGACAAAGGTATCGCTACCCGAGCCACCGATCATCAGATCGTCACCGGCACCACCGTCAAGGACATCGTCCCCTGCGCCGCCGAGCATAAGATCATTGCCTGCGCCGCCCTGGAGAACATCGTCACCAGAACCGCCCAACATCTGATCATTGCCTGCGCCGCCAAGCATGATGTCATCACCGGATCCACCGATCACGAGATCATCGCCTGCGCCGCCATCGAGGACATCATTGTCCGAACCGCCAAGCATGGTGTCGTCATCGGCACCACCTGACAGAACATCTTCACCGGAGCCACCCATCATCAGGTCGCTGCCGGAATCCCCCATCAGTACATCGTTACCCGATCCACCGAACAGGATGTCGCTACCTTCGCCACCAATGGCAACGTCGTTGCCTGCGCCACCGAACAGGACGTCATCGCCCTCTTCGCCGAACAGAACATCATCATTACCTTGTCCGAAGATTGTATCGTCACCGCCACGTCCAAAAATCACGTCGCTGAAACGAGACCCTAGAAGCGCATCATCAAAGGCGCCGCCTTCGAGAGTTGCCATGTAATCCTCCTTCGTGTCCCAACATTATTGACATCGCGGGGGTTATCCCCTCACGAGAGGTTGGCCGTTCCCTCAAGGCGCTAGAGGCCCCCTGAGATCGGCCACACAGCAACCCTATATTCTTTTCTTTTATCTTAGGAAGATATTCTCGTGTTTTTATTGTGTCAATATTATGGATTAAGGCATGAATTACATTATAATTCTTGAATTATTTCACAAGTATTCATTTTTTATTTGATTTATATTTAGTTTTATTTTTGAACAATACTTGAAAAGAAAAAGCCGCAGACGTTTCAATCTGCGGCTTTCGCGCCTGCAGCATTTCTGAAAATCAGTCCTCGCGGAACGCTTTGCTCATGCTTTCGGTGATCGGATCTACCAGATAGTCAATCGCCTTTCTGGGCGATTTCAGGATCAGAATATCTGCTGGCATACCCGGTCGAATTTCAATGTCATCGCGCTCTGCCAATGCACCAGGGTCAATTGCGGCCCGAACGATGTAATAGGAAGAATCGCGCTGCTCATCGACCGTCTGGTCTGCTGCAACATATTTAACCTCCCCATCAAGTGGTGCCAGGCGACGCTGACTATATGCCGTCAGTTTGATCTGGGCCTTTGACCCGACATGAACCGAATCAATATCCTGGCGATTGATCATCGCCTCGATCAAAAGCGGCTCGTCTTCGGGGATAATATCCATGATCGGCTCTGCCGGACTGATCACACCGCCCGGTGTGCGGACCTGAATATTGGCGACAGTACCGGCCTGCGGTGCCTTGACCTCCAACCGGTTCAGGACATCCTCGCTGGCACGAAGACGCTGGCTGACATCGTTCAGTGCCAGTTGGGCTTCCTGAATTTCAGTTGCTATGTCGCTTTGCCATTCCATTTCAATCGACGCAAGATTGATTTCAGCTTCGGCTTTTTGCTGTTCTGCTGCGGCTTTTTGCGCCTTGAACTCGCCCATATCGCCGACAAGATCTGACCAGTTATTCTCGATTTCGACCAACTGGGTACGCGTTGCGAATCCCTTCTCGGCCAACTGACGAATGCCTTGCAATTGCTCGGCAACCAGCTTTTCCTGCCGGGTGCGGGCATTGATCTGGGAATCAAGCGCACGGGCCTCGGCGTCAAACTGTTCTATCTGTTTGGCCTGAGCATTCCGTTTGGCCTCATAAACCTCGTTACGCTTGCCAAACAGACGCTTTTCATCCTGCAAGATGTCATCAACATATTCCTGTTTCGCATCCATCAATTGCTGCGGA